>JBNLAU010000176.1:0-14428 GCA_050302295.1 Roseibium sp.
AGCGAGTCAGCGAACGCGAGTTTGACTTCTTCCACCTCTATGCCTTCAACACGTTGCGCCAGCTTGGCGCGAATTTCGAGCTTTTTGCCTCTTATCTCGAATGGCTGTCAGGCCAGGGCAGACCCGAACTCGGCGAAGGGACTGATCCTGCCAGGAAAATTTCATCCACCTGCAAGATGGTGCAGTTCAAACTGGCGCGTGCTGTGATGCGCAAGAAGTTCCAGGGGCTGGACGAAGGCCTCATGCCGGCAGCCAACGCCTGGGACGATCTCATGCAGCTTCTGGAATCCCGCTACGGTGACGGGCAGTCCCGCTTTACGCCGGTCGTCAGTGCCGCCGGGGCCTAAATGCCAACTTTCGCTGGAATGGAAACAGCACGCGTCCCGTCAGACTTCAAGCCCGACCTGAAAGGCTTCAGATGATCGATCTTGCCAAGGTGAAGTGGTCGCTTGCGCTGACGGAACCCGGTGCCTGCGAGGGATTGCCTTCCACGGGTCATCAATGGGATTTCGTCTCCGCCACGGTGCCGGGAACCGTTGCCGGCGCCCTGGCGGACGCAGGCCGTTTCGACCCAGACAATCCTTTGCCGCTGCACGACAAGGACGTCTGGTACGAAAGCCGGTTCGAAGCCGAGCCGGGTGAGTACCGGCTTTGTTTTGCCGGGCTTGCGACGATTGCCGAAGTCTACGTCAACGACCAGCGTGTGCTCGACAGCCGGAACATGTTCCGTGCATATGAAGTTCCGGTCGCGCTGATGGCGCATAACAAGATTCAGATTTGTTTCCGGGCTCTTGAGCCTCACCTGAATGCAAAGGGCCCCCGTGCCCGGTGGAAGCCGCAATTGGCGACCTCGCAAGGCCTGCGCCTGGTCCGCACGACGCTTCTCGGCCACATGCCTGGCTGGTGCCCTGAAATCCATGCGGTCGGACCCTACCGCCCGGTTTGGCTTGAACCGGTGTCCATTCCCCGAATTTCGGCCCGGCACCTGCATGCGGATCTCGCGCCGGATGGCAGCGGCACGTTGAGCGTCTCTCTCAGGCTTGAGAACTGCGAAGAAAGTCCGGTGCTGGCCTGCGCCGGCGCTTCAGCCGGGATGACCCGTCAGCAGGACGGCAGCTATACCGCAACTCTGCGGCCTGACAACGTGTCGCCATGGATGCTGCATACCCATGGCGAGCCCGCGCTTTACGATGTCACGGTCACCGCCGGTCGGCACTCCTTTTCACTCGGCAAAACCGGATTCCGCCGGTTGGAGGCCGATCATGGCAGCGATGGCAAGGGCTTCGGCCTCAAGGTCAACGGCATCCCTGTCTTCTGTCGTGGAGCTGTATGGACCAACGCCGATCTCCTGAACCTTTCGGGCGAAGCGGAAACCTACCGGCCTCTTCTGGAGATGGCCCGGGATGCGGGCATGAACATGCTGCGTATCGGCGGCACCATGCTTTACGAAACCAGAGCGTTTTTCGAGCTGTGCGACGAGCTTGGCCTGCTCGTCTGGCAGGACTTTCAGTTCGCCAACTATGACTATCCTGTCAAGGACGAGGCCTTCGTGGATGAGATCCGGGCCGAAATCCGCGACCAGCTGACGGCAACACAAGGCTGCCCGTCTCTTGCAGTGCTGTGCGGCGGCAGCGAAATCTACCAGCAGGGCACCATGATGGGCCTGCCGGAAAGCCGCTGGAAAGGCCCGCTCTGCGAGGAAATTCTCCCGCAGGTGGCACAGGAATACCGGCCCGATGTCCCCTATGCGCCGAATTCCCCCTGCGGCGGCGTGTTGCCGTTTTCCGCCGATGAAGGCATCGCCCATTATTACGGCGTCGGCGCTTATTTAAGGCCGCTCGAAGATGCCCGCCGCGCGAATGTGCGGTTCGCAGGCGAGTGCCTGGCCTTTTCCAACATTCCTGTCCGGCAGAGCCTGGGAGAGGCCCTGCCCGTCAAACCGGGCCACGATCCGCGCTGGAAAGCCGGCGTGCCGCGGGACCGGGGCGCCGGTTGGGACTTTGAAGACGTTCGTGATCACTACCTGAAAACGCTCTATGGCATCGACCCGGCGACCCTTCGCTATGGCGATCCGGACCGCTATCTGGATCTTGGCCGTGCTGTGACCGCGGAAGTGATGGAAGAGACCTTTGCCGAGTGGCGGCGGGCAGGATCATCCTGTCAGGGTGCCCTGGTCTGGACCTTTCAGGATCTCGCCATGGGCGCGGGCTGGGGCGTGATCGACGCCGCCGGGCGGCCCAAACCGGCCTGGTACGCGCTCAAAAGAGCCTTCCTGCCGCTTCAGGTCTGTCTGACCGATGAGGGCACCAACGGCCTTGCCGTTCATGTCATCAACGACCGGCCGGACGCAAGACAGGTGAGCGTGCAGCTGAGCTGCCTGAGAGACGGCCAGACACCCGTGGTCTCCGGCCAGAAAGACCTCACGCTGGCGCCGCACAGCGCTGTGGACATGAACGCCGTGGACCTGATCGGAGCCTTTTTCGACGTCACCTACGCCTACCGCTTCGGCCCGCCGTCGCATGACGTGACGGTTGTCAGACTGATCGATCCGGCGACAGGCGCGCTACTGGCGGATGCGTTTCATTTTCCACTCGGTCAGGATTTCAGCCGGGTTTCCTCAGACCTGACAGCCGAACTCCATCAGGACGCACAAGGCGCCTGGTGGCTGGAGCTTGAAACGGGCAGGCTGCTCAAAGGGGTGACCATTGACGCCGCGGCGCATGCGCCGGCCGACAACGGCTTCCATCTGGCTCCGGGTGCGAAAAAACGGATTGAATTGAAGCCGGGCCCCGGTGCTGGCAGCGATGAGCCACCATCCGGCACGGTGAGCGCGCTGAACCTGTCCGGGATGACCGGGTTTAAATAAGGACCGCCGGACGCTCGACGGAGACGATCACGTGATCTGCGGAGTCAACCAGCACTTCTTCGATCTGCGGCTGGGCCATCGGCGATTCTGAAATCACGATGAGGTCGAATTCAGGGTCAAGACCGGACTGGTTCAGAACCTGATAGCCGCTTTTTTCGCCGCTTTCGTATTTCCGCCGGCCATGGGTCAGGCTCAGGAAATCGATATTCAGATCGGCCGACTGAACTGCATCCTTCAAATCTGCAGCGGGCCGGTTTGCCGGCAGCATGTTTCTTGCCGGCTGCTCTTCAGCTGAATTGTTGTCCACCAGCAGAACGCGGAAATTCTTGAGACTTGCCGCTGCAAAGACAACCGAAAGCGCAGCCATGCTGTGATTGCCGTCAATGCTGGTGACGATTACCGTGCTGGCAAATCCGTCTACCCGGTTCGACTGGATCTGCTTCAGGATGGTGAAGACGGATTTCCAGTAGGGGCGCATTTCACGGTCGACAACACCGCTTTTGAACTCCCAAAGCGACTCCAGGAGCTCGGTCGCGTCCATTTCCTCTTCAAGCCCCTTGTAGGGCAGGCGGGGAAGATAGGAGACGGCGAGCTCCATCTGGTTTGGCAGCGCATTGAACTGCGGCGTGTTCAGGGCTTGCGCGGCGGGCGCGTTCGGCAAGGCCGCAGGCGCGGGAGCCCCCGCATATGCCAGATCGCCTTGCGGGTAGATCAGGTAACGCAAGGCCAGCGAAAACGCATCGCGGCCGATTGCCAGCAGAACGCCGATCATGCCACCGAGAAAGGCACCGACGAGAACCAGAAGCTTTTTCTTCGGCCAGACGGGCGTTTCCGGCGGATTGGCAGCCGAGATGATCCGCGCATTGGGAATGCTGATCTGCTCGATTTCGGTGATCTCCTTGGTTCGGCTCAGGAGATTTTCATAAAGCGCTTTGCTGGCTTCCGCTTCGATCTGCAGTTCCTGCAGTTCGATGCGGGACTTCTGATCGACATTCGATTTGGCGCGGACGTTATCCAGTTGGCTTTCAAGCTTGGTGACGCGGTCGCGCAAAACGTCGGCTTCCAGTTTTGCCGAACTGGCGATCCGTCTTACTTCCGTTTCGATCAGATTGCGGACTTCCTGTGCCTGCGCCCGGGCGCGGATCAGGTCCGGGTGGGACGGCAGCAGTTCGGCGGACAGGTTTGCCAGCGTGCGGGCGGCATTGGTGTATTGCTGGCGCAGATTGGCAATTGTCACGGACGACGTGACATCGGACAGCGCGTCCACACTCGCCCCGGCCTCGATCAGTCGCTGGATTTCGGACGCCTTTGCGTCCGCCGCCGAAAGCGCGGCCTTTTCTTCTGTAAGTCTTGTGTTGAGTTCGGCCAGTTCCTGATCGGTCAGCAGAGTTTTCTGGTCGGTGGATTGCAGGTTGTTCTTGGCCTTGAAGGCCTCAACCTTCGCTTCGGCTTCCCTGAGCTGGCCTCTAAGGATTTTCAGCCGGTCTCCGACTTTCTCTTCAACCGTACGCGAGATGTTGGAAATCTGGCCGTTCTGATTGGTGATATAGGTCTCGGCAATGGAGTTGGACAGAATTGCGGCCTGCACCGGCGAACGGGAATCTACCGAAAGGTTGATGACGAACGTCAAACCGTCACGGCTGACATTCATGGCGTCCCGAAGGGCATCGACCGATTTGTTGGCGGCAACCTCCTGGGTTCCGGGAGAAGATGATTTCCCGGATCCGCCAAAAAGGGATTTCAGCGGTGCAAGGAAACCGGCGCTTGGCGGGCCTTCGCCGAATTCGGAATCTTCGGTCAGGTTGAGCTGATTGACCACCCTGCGCAGAACCGAGGAAGACTGAAGCACGGTCACCTGGCTATCGACCACAAACGTGTCATCCAGGTAGCGGGCCGGAGCGCTTTGATCCTCGAACGGCTGCCGGATAGACGGATCGATCAGAACCTGTGTCGTTGCCCGGTAAACCGGCTCCAGCGTGATCGAAATCGCCGCTGCAAGGACAGCGCCCGCGATCCCGCAGAACAGCACGATCCATATCCTGCGCCGCAAAAGCGAAAACAGGTTCAGTAAATCTTGAAATGTCGGTGCTGTTCCCGCCACCTACTCACCCTGTACCGAATGCGGCTTTAAGACCTTGTTAACTCTATGCACGCCCCTAAGGTAACCAAACTTGGTTAGCAACTGCCTAATGGCGGCCGGTCCAGGGCAACTCGAACGCAAAAAAAGAGCACATTTCCGTGACCCGGGAAACTGCAGCGGTTGCTTCGGCAGGTTGTATCCCGAAGGCGCGATTTTAGCAGTACTATTAAGACATGGCTAACGCTATCGGTGCTGAAAAACTGAAATGACTGGAACTGTTTAGCAGTTCTAACACGTGCTTAACTTCGGGCGTGCTATCGCTCTGCGCAATTGATTTAGTCCCGCGGAAGGGGGCCTGAGCCGAATGACAACAACCAAAGCTGAGCAGTGGCCACGAACAGGCTCATCAGGGTCTCGGACCGCGACCGTGCTGGGAGGCCTTCCGATTGCCAATATCGGCCTTCAGGAAACGGCGGAACAATTCGTCGGGATCGCACTTGATGCGAGGACCCGCCAAGGCCTTCCTTTCTATTCCACCTCGGCGAACGGTCAGGTTATCGCGATGGCGGCGAAGGACCCGGAGTTCAAGAAACTCTTGCTCCACGCCGACCAGATCCATGCCGACGGCATGCCGATGGTCATGCTGTCGCGTTATGTCTCGAAAGAGCCTTTGAGCGAACGTGTGGCGACCACCGATCTTGTTCATGCCGTTGCGAAGGAAGCGGAAAAAAAGGGCGTCACGTTCTATTTTCTCGGCGCGCGCGCGGACATCAACAAGAACGCGGTCGAGCGCATGAAGACGTTCTATCCGAAGCTGCAATTTGCCGGTGCCTCACATGGCTATTTTACGTCCGATGAGGATGAGAAGGCCGTGATCGAAGAGATCAACCGGGTGCAGCCGGACATTCTGTGGATCGGTCTTGGTGTGCCCGGCGAGCAGAAATTCGTCGCGCGCAACATCGACAAGCTGCACGGTGTCGGCGTGATCAAGACAAGTGGCGGATTGTTTGATTTTCTCTCCGGCAAGAACAGCCGGGCACCGGAATGGATGCAGAACCTGGGCCTCGAGTGGCTTTACCGCACGTTTCTCGAGCCCCGGCGGCTGGCCTGGCGCTACTTGGTCACCAACCCGGTGGCCCTTTGCGAGATCCTGATGAATTCAAAATAGCCGCAAGGCGTGTCAGGCATCCCCATCGATCTTTGCCACCACATCCTGCCAGAGCGCATCGATCTCTTCACCCAGGTCTGTGGCCGTGACGCCGATCTGCCGTACCGCCAGAACGGCATCGGCGGCTTCGCTGGCGCCGGCTTCCGTCGGGACGAGCTGGATGCTGCCATTGTCGATCAGCCGCTGAAACAGCCTGTGGTGGGCGAGGGCCTTGGGGTTGGCGGGGGCATTGACGACAACTGGATTGCCGGAGGCCGCAGCCGCCAGAACGCTGCCCCTTCGCGCCGTCAGGCCGCCGGGCAGCAGGTAGCAGAAGACGTCAATCTCCTTGAAGATCGCAAACAGGTCTTCCTCACTGTCGATGAACCCGCTGACGGCGACCTTGTCCGTCAGGCCCAGCCGGTCCACTTCGGTAAAAAAATCTTCTTCAACGCTGTCCTGGCCCTTGATGAAGGAACCGGCAAAGGCAACGAATATGTCCTCCCCCCTCTTTTTCAGCTCGGCCGCCGCCGAAAGCACCGACGTGACCTGCTTTTGCGGGTAGATCGATCCGAATTGCCCCAGGATCAGCCGGCCCGCGGCGCGCTCTTGCTTGAGCCGTTCGGAAAACGCGGTGGCCGTCAGATGAGTGGGGGCTGTCAGATTGGGCGGGATCGGAACGATTGTACGGAGCCGGGTCGAAAGGGACGACAACCGTGTGCGGGCAAATTCGTCCGCAATTTCAGGGGCCGAAAAACAGATCCGGCGGGCCAACAGCACGACAGGCGCAAGCACCAGACGCCGTTTCCAGTTCAAGGCGTCCCATTCATGCAGGATAACGATCACGTCCTTGCCCCTGAGACGGGCGGTCAAGGCGGCCAGAAACGGTTCGACCAGTTTCTTCTTCCAGGCAACGACCGGAAAGTTCAGGATAAGAGCATCGGCCCCGCTGAGGCTCTTCCACAGGGCGTGCGGGTTCGGAGCCAGGCAATGATGTGCACCGCGGCTGCCCAGCCTGGAGGCCAGAATGCGGGAAAACTCTTCAACACCACAGGTTTGAGCGGCGTTGGAAATCAGAACAAGGTAGCGCTGAGCGGACATAATCGTTTTCACGGACCGGATGGAGTACCAAAGAAGCGTGCGTGTCCTCATCGATATAAAGAAGATATTTAGAAGTAGTGTTCACATCGGTGACTTTGAGAAAGAAAGTGCAGTGAGTGCGGCGAGGCAGCCAAACACCATGCTGCATACCAGTAGTCGCCGTGAATTGAATTTGACTCCGTAAAGGGCCCAATAATGCAAATGTCATCGGTTTCATTGATTACGCCGAGTTACCACGCCGATCTGAGGCGGTGCGAACTGCTGTGCGAATCCATCGACCGGTATGTAACGGGCCACGACACCCATTTCATCGTTGTTGGTGACGAAGACCTGAAGGTCTTCAAACGCTTTGCCGGCCCCGGACGCGTTGTTGTTCCCTCTTCGGATCTCCTGCCGCCACTGATGCCTCTGCCCAAATGGCGGGGGCGCCGCTATTTCTGGTCCCCGAAGATCCGGCTGCCGATTTTCGGCTGGCATTTGCAGCAGCTGCGCAAAATCGCAATGACGCTGCATCACACGAGCGGACGGGTGATATGCGTTGACTCCGACAGTTTTTTCTTCAGGGAAACGGATGTCCGGGAACTGGCTGCCGGGACGAAATCGCCGCTGTTCGTTGCCAAGGGAGATGTCAACGAAACCCGTCCCAGTCACGTCGTCTGGTGGCGGAACGCCCATGAGGTCCTGGGGCTCCAGTGCCCGCAATTGCCCGGTGACGACTACATCGGCCAACTGGTCGTCTGGGATCGCCAGTCGCTTGTTGCTATGACGGAAAAGATCGAGGCCGCCTGTCACACGCCGTGGTGGGTCGCGCTTGCCCGCAAGCGGCATTTTTCCGAGTACATTACCTACGGAACCGCCGTTGTGAACGACCCGGACCTGATGGCGCGGCACGAGCTGACCACGCAGAGCGCCTGTTTTGCCTATTGGGACGGCCCGGCCCTGGACCGTGACGGACTGACGAAACTGATCTCGAACCTGGAACCGCACCATCACGCCCTGGCAATACAGTCTCACATCGAGACCCCGCTGGATCTTATCCGGGAAGTCGGATTTGCCCGGGCATAGGTGTGAAATCTGAGCAGGTTGTTCATCCGCTTTAAAAGCTGAAAGTGTTTGCGACCAAGCATTCACCGGAAGGTTTCAAGGCTGAACAACCCACACAAGAATGCCGAACGATGCCGCTTCGTCGATCCGGATCACGTTCGCCATCTCTTTTCCGTCAATCTCGTCAGTCATGTCTTGCTCCCTTCCATCAGAGTAAAGGGAACCGGCTCAACCTGAAAGTGTGCGAAAGATTTTTGATACTATCAATTAAATTCCGTATCGAAATCAGAGAACGCTTCCTGCACGATCTCTTCTGATTTTGAAACTTCCACGTCCGCCAGTTTTTCGAATGTCCCTGTACGGCGCTTTTTACTCAGTTTCCCGCCGTTCTGACGAATGTGCATGATCAGGTCTTGCGCAAGGCGATCCGGCATTTCGATCAGGTTCATTATCCCTTGAAGCGCGGCGTCATTGCTTTTCAGGTATTGGATTTCCTTCGGTAGATCCTGCTTCACGGTACGTTCCACGCAGCAATAGAGGACTTCAGCCTCGGTAGTGCAATCGAAGAAGCGGTAAAGATCCGCCGTGTCGTTCGTTACCTCGACATTGCCAGTCGGAAGCGGTTGCCAGTCAATGAAATTCATCAACGGGCCCGAATGCGATTGCAACGTTTCTTGGTAATCTTCGATACGGTCCAGCATGACCTTGGATACAGGAAACACCATGCCAGCTGGCGTGAACTTGCGCTCCGCCAATACATGATGGATCAGGCATCGATGGAGCCTGCCATTTCCATCGGCTAGCGGGTGGATATAGACAAAGCCAAAAGCAATGATTGCCGCCTGTAGTACCGCATCGACTTCGCTTGGCCGCAAACGGTTATTGCACTCGTTCAGTCCGAGCATGAGACCAGGCACGTCTTCATGTTTTGCGCCGATGAATTCAGGCAAGGGCTCGTGATTGTAATCCCGCTCACCCAAAAACACGCCTTCTGTCCGATAGCCGATCTCGGTGAAGCGGTCGTCGCCAATCAGTATCCGGTGCAGACGGTAAATCTCGGTCTGGTTCAGTGGTCGCTTGCCAGCCTCCAGGACTGCACGCCCCCAGCGCTCAAGGCGGTTGATTTTTGGCCTTTCTTTTTCGATTTCAAAGCTGGCGCGGCTATCGGCTAGCAGCAGGAAACTTGCAGCGCGCGTTACGACGCTGCCACCGGTCTTGCCGATGATGTCTTGCGCCTTCTTTGAAAGATCAAGGCCGATGAAATCGTTGAGCTTTTTGGTTCTTTGAATGATTGGACAGAATGCGCCCGTACCCAGCAGGTTGTCCCAAACGCGATGGCGTTTCGACAGAATGCCTTCGCTGGTAAAATAATGCTCCGGCTCAAGAGCATTGACGGCTTTCACGACAGGGGCGTCACCGATATCCAGCGTCTTCCCGGTTAGAGTTTCATAGAAGAACCAAACCCGTCGCGAGACGGCGCCGTTCGGTGTTGCCTGGATATATGAGATCAACTCATTCTCGGGCACCGCCTCCAATATCCGCTTTAAGACAAGCAGATCTATAATTTCATGGCGAAGGGCAAAGTTCAGATGATCCGCGAGTGTGTTTTCAAGCGAGAAACGTTTGTCGTAGATCGCCCATTTGCCTTTTGCGCGCCTCGTGCCTTTCACGTATTTTTCTGAAATGCACGAAAATTGTCGTAGTGGTGCAGAGACCCCCAGTGAATGAACCAGGTAGGCCCAGCCTGCTAGCGCGGTTCCTCGGGGGATCGGCTCGTTTTGAAAAAACTCTGGTGTTTCAATTTCAATCTTCATAGGTCGAATTTCAATTATTGTTGTCGAAATGTGTTCATGAAAACATTCATGGTCGAAAATAACTTATCAAATTAAGCGTCGAAAAGCAATCACAAAGGTCGAAATTCATCTCATGATGAGAGGGTTAGTCGAATTATGAAAATTTTGCGGCCGGGCGGGCTGCATTGTGCTAGCTAGGCCCGGAGCGACAGGGAAAAATCAGGTGTTGTTCGATGCCTTGTAAGGCTCGGGCAGGAACCCCAGGGCGGCATATGTGCGGCCGATGGAGACCAGGATCGGATGGCTGGCCGGCAGCATCCGCCGGGTTTTTGCCAGAAGGACGGCAGCCCGGATAAAGCTCAGAGCGAAGCTCACGACATTTTTCAGCACCGCTTTGGCGGCCGGCATGCCCCTGGTCCTGTCGATAACGTAGTTGATCGACCCCGTGCGGATAGATCGGGTCATCAGGAAACCGGGAGAGATCCGGGCGGCGGGAACAAATTCGTGCACCACGGCGTCCGCGCACCACCACGTGCTGAAACCGGCCTTGCGGCAGCGGGTGAAGAAATCCATGTCGCCGCCGCCGAGAAAATTGAACCGGGGATCAAAAAACGGCGTTCCGAGGGTTTCGAACACGTGGCGCCGCATGAGGCAATTGCCCGAGCCGTGGATCTGGTCGAGCTGACGGCTGGGCCCGTCAATGGAAAAGAACAGCGGATGCTGTCGGATCCCCTCGGAAGCCTCGCCCTCGAACTGGCGCAACACGGGTCCGCCGACAATATCCGCCCTCTCGCGCCGGGCCAGATCGACGATCCTGGCAAGCCAGCCGGGAAGGGCCATCTCGTCGTCGTCGATCATGAGAAAGAATTCGGCATCGGGAAAGGAGGTCATCGCTTCGCCGAAGGCCCGGTTGATGGCAAAGACGTTTCCCTGGTTCTCTTCAACGAAAACCGCGTGGGGCAGGTCTTTTTCCTGAAGGAATTCCCGGGCGATATCGGCGCCGACGGGATTGGCCGCATCATTGTCCACTACGACCACGGCGAAACCGAATTCCGTGACCTGCTGCGCCACCGAGGCCAGCGTGCGCTTCAGCCAGTCCGGCCTGCGAAAGGTTGGAATGCAGACGACGGCTTCAATCCTTGTCCGATCAGATTTTTGCGCCATGGCCTCTCTCCGCCGCGTGAATGCGCAGGCCGGCGTTCGTCCCGGAACGCCAGTGCCTGACATGTCATCTCAACCGTCCAATTAACCTGAACAGGTTAACGGGCGTTTGCGGCGGTTGGACTTTGCACCGCTTTTGCATGTGTCCGGGGCTCTTCCTCGAGGAGTGTGCCATAGGCCTGCATCCTTAACCCGAAAATGCCCATCACCATGGTGAACCATATCGGGCCATAGGTCCCGAAAAACGGGCTCTCCAGGCAGCCCAGGAGCAGGGAGTAGAGCCAGATGCGCAGGAAGAGGCGTGTCAGCGTCGCATCGTTTGTGCTTTGGATCGCCTTGCCGGCATAGCTGATCGGCAGAAAAACTAGCCAGATCAGGGACAGCAGAAGAGCCGGTACGCCGCCATTGATGAGCTGTTCGACATAGCCGTTGTGCGAGTTTGCGGCCGTTACGGCCCACGTGAGCAGCGAATAGCCGCTGCGGAACAGGGCATCCGTCTGCCAGAACGACTGAAAGCCATATCCGACAACGGGACTTTGCGCGATCGCCAGCTGGGCAACCTGCCAGATGGATGTGCGGTCCGTGAACGTCGGGTCGATACCGATCTGGAAAAGAAGTTTTTGTACGGCTGGCGAGGCCGCCGCGGACATGAGGATTGTGTTCACGCAGACAAGAAGACCGACAAACACAACCGCCCCGAGAACCCGCGAGCGTTCGAAGATCCAGGCGATTATCAATACGACGGGAAGCATGGCGGCGGAGGTCTTGCTCCCGGATTTCCATAGGAAGACCGCGGCCAGCACCACAATCGCCGCGCCGATCAGGCTGGAGCGCGTCCGCATCACGAACAGTCCGATGAAGATGGAAAACACCATCGCCGCGGCGGCAGCGTTCTTGTGCCCCAGATGTCCGCGCCAGTCGCCGGCGAGCAATTGCTCAAGCGCATCGGTCGCCTGGTGAATGGCGAGATGAGGTTTGGCGATGATGCCAAAGTAGGCGATGCCAAGGACGGCGAGCACTCCGATCATGATGAGATTGGCGAACTGTTCGCGGCTTCTCGGCAGCAGCAGAATGGCGCTGGAACACATACAGACCAGTGCCGTAAAGATGATCCGGCGGAAAGCGCTGCCCGGGTCTCCGGCGAAGAGGCTCGCAAACAGGTACCAGACCAGAATGGCGGCAAGAAGCGAATAGGGCCGCATCAAGAGGACGCGGCTCGCCTTTCCAAGAACCGCAAACAGCAGCGTGGCGGACATTAAAAGCACGACGATCTGATTGAGCCGGTTGGAAGTGCCGCCGTAGGGCGTGGTCAGACTGGGCGCATTGGGGTCGGGAAACGGCGTGAGACTGATCCAGAAATAGAAAAACACCCCCAGGAACAGAACTGCCGTGATGAGGCGCACTGCCGGACTTCCCGCCGGAACAGGCGGAGGCGGATTGGGGCTGTGGCGCGGAGCGGCGTGATACATTTCGGCTTTAGTGAGTCCCTGGTGCGTGTCCGTAAAGCCTACCCGCTTCGTTTCTGGCCGGTAAGCTTTTGGTTAGGCAACCGATAATTTCACTCAAATTCTAATGTTCATTGAACATATACCTGTGCTACGACCCGGTCCAAGCAAGTCCGTTCACCGTTCAGGCTGGCTCCGCGGCCCTGCGGCGGAGCGCGAGGGAAGCAAACCAATGCAAAGACGGCAATTCGTTCTGGGCGCGCTTGGCACGGGCGTACTGGCCTCCGGCGCACTGGATGCCGTCATGCCCCTGGCCAGCAAAGCGCGAGCCACCACCGGAGCTGCCGCAAAACCTCCCTATGGCGCCGCCGTGCGGGCCGACCTCCTCGACAAGGACCCCGCTTATGCTGCCGCTCTGCGCAAACACTGCCAGCAGGTCGTGGGCGAAGGCGGCCTGAAGTGGATCGACCTGCGGCCGGATCGGTCGACTTTCAATTTCGACCAGTCGGACCGTCTGATCGCATTTGCCGAGGAAAACGGCATGGTCATGCGCGGGCACACCCTGGCCTGGTATGCGGCCATGCCATCCTGGGCGGAGGATTTGCAGAGCAAGTCCGAAGCGGAATTCGAACTGACACACCACATTGAAGTTGTTGTCGGCCGCTACCGCGGACGCATTCCGAGCTGGGATGTCGTCAACGAACCCATTTCCGAAGACCCATATCCGAATGACATTTACCGCGATTCGGTCTGGTACCGCACGCTCGGCAAAGACTATATCGAACTGGCTTTTCGCACCGCCGCCAGGGCGGACCCGAAGGCGCAGCTCGTACTCAACGACTTCAATTTCGAATATGCGACAGCGCAATGCCGCCGCCGGCGCGCCGTCATGCTGGATCTTTTGAAGGAGTTGAAGGACAAGGATGTTCCCATCCACGCCTTCGGTCTCCAGGGCCATCTGACGGGCCAAAGGGAAATCGACAAGGACGGGTTTTCGCGGTTTGTCGAGGACGTCAATGCGCTCGGGCTGAATATCCTGGTGACCGAACTCGACGTGATCGACGACAAGTTGCCGGCGGCCGTTTCCGTCCGCGACCAGATCGTGGCGGCACGGGTGGCGGATTTCCTGCAGTCGGTCTTTGATGTGGTCGAACCCGACGCTGTCCTGACATGGGGCATCACCGACAAATACACCTGGGTGCCGATCTGGTTCTCACGCGAGGACGGCCAACCCAACCGTCCGCTGCCGTTGGATGAAAATTATAAACCCAAAGCGTTTATGGATGTGCTTCAGCAATACACGCAAGCAGGGTCCTGATGCTCCGGCAAGTTTCTTCCTACATGGTCGCCAACGTGGTTTCCGCGGTCTTCGGGTTTGCGCTGGTCGTTGTCTTCACCCGCATTCTCAGCCCGCATGACTACGGGATTTACGTCGTCGGCATGAGTGTCGCGATGCTCGTTTCCACGATCCTGTTCAACTGGATCAAGGTCTCTCTGCTGCGTTTCAGCTCCGAAGACAAACCGGTCGATATGAGGGTCACCGCGCTCATTTCCTTTGCGGTTTTAGCTCTTGTCAGCCCGGTTGTTGCCCATATCGTCAACCTGTTCACCGGAGATTCGATCGACCATTTGATGGCGGCGGTGTTCGTCGCGATCGGTATCGGTCTTTTCGAATTCACCCAGGAGATTTTCCGGGCCCGTCAGCAGACCGGTCTTTACGCATGGTCGATGATCACCCGCGGCGCACTGGCCTTCGGGCTGTCCTGCGTTTTCGTGCTTGGCTTTGGTTTC
>JBNLAU010000177.1:0-5840 GCA_050302295.1 Roseibium sp.
ATATGACCATGCCCGTCTGGCGGTTTTGGCTGACGCCGCGAGAAAGCGGCAACACGTTGAGTGAAGCTGTTGCCGGTGCGCTGATGCCGAATGTCGACAAGGTTGGACGCGAGTTCCCGTTGACGCTTGTGGCCGCTGCCGGACGGCAGCAGCGCTGTGCGCCAGGTGAGAACTGGTATGAAATGGCGGAAAGGGTGCTTCTGAAAACTCTGACGGACGGGGCAACTTTTGAGGACTTCCAATCCGGCGTTACGGGCCTGGAGGAGCCGGTGGAGCCTTCGGAGCGTGCAGAGACAAGCGAAGCCGTGACCTTGGAGGCGATGCCGGGCACTGAAAAACAACTGAAATCGGAATTCTGGTGCCAGGCAGGGGGCAGGTGTCAGTCCTTCAGGAGTTCCGGATTACCAAGCGCCGCGGCATTTCGCTGGCTGCTGCTGCCGGAAACCTATTGCGAAGTGGAACGGAAAGAAGAAGGGGCGGGGAGTGATCATGGGCGATATCATCCGGAGGATCATCGAACATGAACGGGAGTTTGCACGAAACGCTTAGGAGCTTCGCTGTTGGCCGAACCCATGTCGGACGGGTTCGGGATGAAAATGAAGACACCTATCTGGTGGACGAGACCAAGGGCATATTTGCGGTCATGGATGGCGCCGGCGGCATGAATTGCGGTGCCATGGCTTCCGGACTGGTGAGAGAGGCACTTATCAGCATCAGTGCTCCACGCAGCGCGGAAGATCTACTTGAACAGTTCGAGAGCCGGCTGATCGTGGCGAAGGACCGGATCGAGCGCGCGGCGATCAAGGCCAATGGCGCACCGATGGGAACGACAATTGCCGCGCTCTTGTCCTTCGGCTCCAACTTCGCCTGCCTGTGGGCCGGAGACAGCCGGGTCTACCGGTTCCGCGGCGGTCGTCTTGAACAATTGACGACGGATCATACCGAGGCACAGGAGCTGGTGGATCAGAACGTCTTGACCGTGGAGGAAGCCAAGACCTTTGTGCGGCGCCATGTCATCACCCGGGCGATCGGATCCGGGCTGGATCTGGAACTCGAACTGGTTTCGGGCAATTTGCGTCCCGGCGACCGGTTCTTGCTGTGCTCTGATGGACTGACCGGACATCTGGACGATCCGGTGATCAAAACCCTTTTGATGAATGGTGCGCCTGCCATGGCAGCGCAAAGCCTTATTCAGGGCGCCCTTGAACGTGGGGGAAGCGATAATGTGACCGTGGTGATCGTGGATTATGACCGCAACTCCACGGGCGAAGGAGCAAGCTACAGATGAACCCGTCTGACAACCTGCTGCCAAAAGGGACCCGGCTGAACAATCTCTATGAGATTGAAGAGCATATCGCCGATGGCGGCATTGGTACGGTTTACAGGGCGCGGGACGTGGAGAGCGGTGATCCGGTCGCGATCAAGGTTCTGCTGGCCAGCTTTTCCCGGGACACGATGATCGTCGATCTCTTCAAAAGGGAAGCGAAGATCCTGCGCAAGCTGAAGCATGATGCGTTGACGCAGTATTATGTTTTCGCCAAGGAGCCAACGCTTGGTGTCTACTACCTGGCCATGGAATTCGTCAGCGGCCCATCGCTAAGCACGCGCCTGGAAGCAGGTCCCTTGGAGCCGGAGGCGGTCTACCGGCTCGTCATCCGGCTGGCTTCGGCGCTTCAGGCGGTTCACGACAGGGAAGTCATTCACCGGGATCTGTCGCCCGACAACATCATTCTGCAGAACAGCGATGTCGGACAGGCAAAGATCATCGATTTCGGCATATCCAGAGCCAACACCGGCGGGCCGACGATCATCGGTGACGGATTTGCCGGGAAAGTGAATTACGTGTCGCCGGAACAGGTCGGTATCTTCGACGGCAAAGTGACGGCGCGCAGCGACATCTATTCCCTTGGGCTGGTGATCGCCGAAGCGCTGACCGGCAAACAGCTCGACATGGGCGGCACACAGGCGCAGATCGTCGACAAACGGCGCCACGTACCCGCGCTTGACGGTATCGACAATCGTTTCCGCCCTCTGCTGGAGGCCATGCTGCAGCCGGACCCGGCCAATCGCCCGGCGTCCATGGAGGAAATCGCCGGTTGGACCCTTGGCGCGCCCATGGGCCGTCAAACGCAGGACAAAACCATTATCAGGCCCTCCGGCCCGCCGCCTGAACAATCCGCCCTGGATCAGCCGCCGTCGCAGGCGAATTGGGGGCGTCGCATTCTGGTGGCTCTGTCCCTGTTCGGATTTGCCGGTCTTGGTGCGGGCGGGGTTTATTTCCTGGTTGGCCAGACGGTGCCTGAGCAGGACCAGAAACCGGTGCTGGTCGCCCCGCCGCGGGAAAATGCACCGGAGGCGCCGGTTCAGCCGACAAATCTGACGCCGGAAGAAGCGACGCCTGAGACGGAACCGGAAAACGACACCGTGCCGGAAATTCCGGTTCAGGAACAGCAGCAGGACAATCTGGAAACCGCCCCCGCCAAGCAACCTGAAACCCAAATACGCCCGCCGGTAATACCGACGGAGGACAAGCCGCAGCAGGCTTTGAAGCCCGAAGACAGGATCCGGAATTTTGTCAGCAGCTATCAGGCTGGCAATTGCATGTATCTTCAGCCGATTCAGATTGCGAGCCGTTCAGCTGAAATCGAAGGGTTCGCGTCACGAACGCCGCCCTTCATCGCCTTTGACAGTGACTTCACCCAGGCGCAGGGGTTTGAAGCAAAGATCCAGGTCAATCTGGTCAGCGACGCGCAGTGTCCGGCAGTGGCTTTTTTAAGGGCGACGCCGCAGGGTAGCAGCAAGACGGAACTGAAGCTGGACATGCAGCGCACGGTCATTCCGAACGGCAGCAATATGGCGGGCAGGATTTCCGGTTATGATCCGTCAACGGGCGATCTCGGCCTGCTTTTCGTTGGCAGCAAAGGGGAAGTCTCAAACCTGTCGCCGTATCTGCAGACCGACGATGGCGGAGCCGGGTTCGTTGTGCCGCTGAGCCTCAAGACCGCGGCGGAAGAGACAGGGCTGGTTATTGCGATGGTCGGTCCAGGTATTGCCCGGACCCTGGCAAACCGGCCGGAGAATAACGCGGACCCGTTCTTCCGCAATCTCATGAAGGACACGACAGCCTTGCGGGCAACTGCGACGACGGTCAAAGTGGTGCCTTGAGATAAGAGCCTCATTCGCCAAAGTGGATGTGTGACAGGTTTGTTGAATTGTCATGAAGCGCTACACGAAGCCTATCCACCTGCAGGAGCTGATTCCGCACCGGCGCGCGGACGCTTCGCTTGCTCTGATCAATATTGTTTTCCTGCTGCTCTTGTTTCTCCTTGTTGCCGGGACGTTGCGTCCGCCGATGCCCGACGGTTTTGAATGGGCCGAAACGACGAGCGATACCGGAAGCGGGAACATTCAGGGCAGCCTTGTTCTGGCACGTTCCGGCGAGGTCTGGCTTGATGGCGAAAGGCTGAAGGGCGAGGAATTTCTGAAGTATCTCAAATCGGTCAGCGTAACGACGGACCGTCTTTCGCTTCAGGTGGACAAACGCACGCCCATGCGTGACGTGACGGCCTTGGCAGAGCTGCTGAAGGCGGGCGGGATCCGCCATCTCACACTGGTTACCGTCGAGGCGGGCGGGCAGTGAGCGCGGTACTTTACAATCAGGATGATCAATGGGGCATACCCGGTTACATCTGGCCTACTGTTCTCGGCGTCTCTCTGGCAGCTCACTTGTCGTTTCTGATTTACGGTTTGCCCGAGATACCCTGGCAGCCGGACGAACCGCCTGTTCCTCACGAAGCCGAGATTGTCCTTGAAGGCGGCGGGTTGGTATTCGATGCCGTGTCCGCAGTCGAAACCAGGCCGCAGGAAACCCGGATACCGGACACGGCTTCAAGAGCTCAGCCGGTGGAAACGCCGGTGTCTCAAAATCAGCAGGCAGCTTTATCACCCGTGCAACCGCTGAAAAGCGAGCTATTGCAGCCCGTCGCGCCAAGGCCCGAAATACCTAAAACATCATCGGCGGCTTCGGTTCAGAAGGCTGGCGACGTGGCTGCGACCGTTGTGAAGGCGCAGGACGTAACAGCTGTGGCTGTTGAAGCTCCATCAAAGACGGAACCGGTTGATGTGGCCACGGCTGCGCCGGTCGAAAAAGTCCCACAAGTTGCAACTCCAGCGGCAAGCACCACTGTTGCCACTGAAAGCGTGGCTCTAAGCTCTCCGGCCGCTCCCGTGGTTGCGCTTGCACCAACGGCAAAAAGCGGGGTGAGGATTCAGGCGAGTGAGGTTCCTGTAGCTTCGTCCCCGGTGGTCCTTTCATCGAAATCTTCAAAGGCGGCCGGGGCGGTTAGGCCAGAAGTGCAAACCTCTATCCCGAAAGCAACAGTCCAAACTCCGGCCAATGCCGTAGTTGTCCATAAACCGTCGACGGCGGTTCAGGCAGTGACACCGGCAGAGCAGCAGATTGCCGCCTTGCGCCCGACCGAAAGCGAACTATCCTTACTCGGGCCCACGGAGCCGGTGTCTTCAAGCGTGCCAGAGGCCCCCAAACAGACAGACTCGACGCCCAACGTCCTGCCGACGGAGCTTGCCAGCATCGACCCTCTGGCAAAGGTGACCGACTATGTGTCGGGTTACGACGCCGGTGAATGTGCGCATTTGACAGTAATGTCCGCGGGCACCGACACGGCCGCCGTCACGGCATTCGGGGCCGGTATTGCGCCCTTTGCCGTGTTCGATCAAAAATTTTCCGCCGATCAGGGCTACGAGGCCAAGATCCAGGTCCGTCTTGTGACGCGCCAGCAATGTGCATTGCTGGATGCGCTTGGTCTGTCTGACGGGGTGGAGGCTGCCGGCCTTGTCGAATTGGACCAGACGGTGGTGCGCAGCGGGACGCGTGTCGCCGGCGTGGTGCAAAGGGATCTGCCGATTGAACGGATCGCGGTGGCCGAAGCCGCCGGTCTTGAGCTCGATGGCAAGGGACCGCCCGAGCTTTACCTGATTGATGATGCCGGTCAGATCCACGACGGACGGGATTTCATCCTGCCTGCATCAAACGCGGTCACGGCAGGCGGCTGGCGCTTTGCAATTCCGGTGACGCTCATTTCCTCAGAAGAGCAGGAAACCGCACTGGTTCTGGCAATCTGGAACCGGCCGAAGGCCCGGCAGCCAAGCCGGTTCGGCAAGCTTCCGCCAAGCCGGGTTGCGGTCGTGCTGGCGGAACCGGGCGTTTATTCCCTGTCGGCCTTCAAAGTGTCACGGTGAGGTTTGTGCAGCGGGTGAACCTGCGGTGAAGACACCGGTCAGCAGCAATTCGAGTGCCGCCCGTTCCTTTTCAAGACGGGTTTCGAACCAGGTCACGGCGATGGACACCGGGATGGCAACGGCCAGGCCGCAGGCGGTCGTCAGCAAGGCAACCCAGATGCCCCCGGCGAGTGTCGCCGGATTTGCGGAGGCGCCGGATTCCTGCAGCGTTTGAAAGGTTTCGATCATACCGAGGACGGTACCGAACAGGCCGAGCAGGGGGGCGACCTGGGTTACGAGATCGAGCGCCTTCAGCCAGCTTGCCAGGGCAAACAGCCGGTCCGCGGCCCGCGCCGAGATTTCCTCCCGAAGGCGCTCTTCACGGATATCCCGCTCCTGCGTGGACAGGGGCTGCTGCTCCAACATCTGGATTGCATCCATTGCGCTGCGTACGAGCGCGCCGGACAGCGATCTGTCCTTGATGAGGTTCTGTGCCGCCTTGCTCCGATCGCCGGTCCGCCATTGCGTAACCGCCTGGCGGACAAGGCTGTGTCTGCCGACCCGAGCGCTCGCAAACTGGAAAACCTTGGCGAGAATGACTG
>JBNLAU010000178.1:0-6378 GCA_050302295.1 Roseibium sp.
TTTTCAGATGGCGACAGGGCCATCAGCCCGAAGACAACCATGTTCCAGCCCGCCGGGAAGCCCTTGAAGGAACCGTCGGGGGTCTTCATGCCGTTGTCAGCGAAATAGAGTGCGCCGGTAAAAACGACCAGGCCTCCGCAGATCCAGTTCCAGGGCTGGGACAGCATCAGGCTCCAGGAAAGCGCGAAGGCTGGCAGGAACACGTAGGTGGCGTAGTCTATGACATAGTCCAGAGACGCTCCGGACCAGCGCGGCAGTTTCTCGGCAATGTTGTAGCGGCGGGCAAGCGGGCCATCGATGCCGTCGACGAAAAAGGCCAGCCCGAGCCAGGCAAACATCTCCGCCCAATTTCCCTGGGCACCGGCCAAAAGCGCAATCAGAGCAATGGGGGCGCCGGACGCCGTCAGGATATGGATCAGAAACAGAGCCGGTTCCGGCCTGTCTTTGCCTGGCGTAATGTCCGTCACGGGGTTTCCTCACTCCACATATGGGCGCATTTTCTGCGTCGGCACGTGGATCGGGAGAACTCGTTATTCTGTTCCCATTGTCACGCTGGCGCCGAGGCAAACCTTTATTGCAATCGTATGATAGTGTGAACCGAAAAAACAGCCCCCGGCGAATATCGACGGAAAAGTCAGGCCGGTGCAGCGCTCAGCAGGATGGAAGATGCCAGGAATGCGGCCCAGGCAATGAAGACCACGCCGAGTGCATACGGAAAGATGCGGCTCGGAAAAGTCTTCTCCATGGCCATGACGGCCCCCAGAAGAGCAATCCAGATGATGTTCATCAGTCCCACCGCGAACATCACCGTCATTACGGCCCAGCAGCAGCCGAGGCATGCCCAGCCCTGAAACAGTCCTTCCCGGAAACCAGGCAGTACTCCTTGCCCTGGGAGCGATCGGGCAAATACCCAACGTGGATACCAGCACCTTTGCAGACAGGCCCTTTTGGCGGGTGAAAACTGATAGAGGCCGGCGGCAAACAGCACCGTTGTGGTCAGTGCCAGGCTCGCGGGAGCCATCATGCCGTTGAGCGCACCAAGACTGTAGAGCAGCCACTGAACGGCCGTGGCGACAAGCGCATAGCCCAGCCAGACCGTAAGATAGCCGAGGGTTGCCATGATGACAGGCAGCGCCGCATTTTCAGGTCCATCCCCTCGCCGCAGGATGTCGTCATAATAGGCGCGTAACATCGGCGTGGCGCTCGGCAACATCATTGCAAGGGCCATCATGAGCCACATCAGGAAGACCTTTGACAGATTCTGGAGTGTCATCGCGGCGTCCGGCATGCCGAATGTAGAGCCGGTCGGAAGGCAAAGCACGGCTAGCGCGGCGCGCGCTTCCGCCGACAGCCCCCTGAAAAGGTTGAATTCGTTGAGAACCCCCATTCCCGGGCCAGCCTCACTCATGTCCATGACCGGCACCATGTCCGCAACCATGGCAATCAGATAGGCCCAGCCGGAAATTGTCAGCAGTGCGACGAACAATAGAACCATGGGCCAGCCACGGCTCAAACCAAGGCTCGGCTGGCGGTTGCTTTCACTGGTGGATGGCGTGCTCATGAGTATCGTTGCGGCCAAGATCGGGGTGCGTTCCAGTATGACAGATTTGGTCAAATTAGCTGGAATGTCCATGGAAGCGTTTGATTTCGCTCATTTTAGCAACATATGCTCTACAAGGCGGGCTGCGTGATTTCGCCTCGTTGCAATTCCCGCTATAGCGCGCACTGTGCGGATCAGTTCCCATTTATCGAGCCAGACAATGCCGAAATCGAAACACACCAGTCCCTATGACATCGCCATTGCTGGCGGTGGACCGTCAGGCCGTATCGCAGCCCTGACGCTTGCGCAGAACGGTTTTTCCTGTGTTCTGGTGGCTCCGAAAGCAAGCAAACCCGATGGCCGGACGACGGCCCTTTGGCAGAAATCGATTGGCCTCCTCCAAGACATTGGCGTCTGGGCGGATATTGAGGACAATGCAGCTTCTTTGAAGAAGATGCGTATGATCGACGACACGGGCCGCTTGATCCGTGCGCCCGAAGTCGTTTTCGATAGCTCTGAACTCGGTATTGAAGAGTTTGGATTCAATATCTTGAACAGTGACCTTAATGCTGTTCTTGAAAAGCACTGCCGGGCTCAGGCTAATCTGACATGCCTTGAAGATGCCGTTGTCTCGGCTGAGTTCGGTGCCGACTATGCAAATCTGCAAACCGCAGCCGGGAAAAGCCTTCAGGCACGGCTTGCAGCTGCTGCAGATGGCAGGAACTCCCTTCTCCGGGAAACCGCGGGCATTGATGTCCGCCGGTGGTCCTATCCGCAGGTCGCCGTTGTGCTCAATCTGGAACACAGGCTGCCTCACCAGCATGTTTCGACCGAATTCCATACGCCAACCGGCCCGTTTACGCTGGTGCCCCTGCCCGGACGGCAATCGTCTCTGGTCTGTGTTGAAACCGCTGACGGCGCCGAGAAATTGCTTAGCCTGAAAGATGAGGAACTTGAACGCGAGCTGGAGCGGCGGGCCCACTCGGTTCTTGGTGGTTTCAAGCTGGCGTCCAAGCCGCAGAGTTTTCCTCTTTCCGGGCTGACTGCCAGGAAACTTGCAGCGGACCGACTGGCTCTCATTGGCGAAACAGCTCACGTTTTCCCCCCCATCGGCGCGCAGGGTCTGAACCTTTCACTGAGGGATATCATGGATCTGACCGCGGTCCTTCTGAGGGCGAGGATGAAAAATCAGGACATCGGCAGCATGGCTGCTCTGGCTGGATATGAAACCAAACGGACCAGCGATATCCGCTCGCGGACCAATGCCGTGGACGCCTTGAACAGGTCGCTTCTGACGGGATTTTTGCCCGTTCAGGCGGCGCGCAGCATGAGCATGTATCTTGCTGGAAAAGTCGGTCCATTCCGGCGTCTTCTCATGCGCGAAGGCATGGCACCCGGCACGGCGTTTCAGCTCGGCAGGTGAAGCTAGGCGCCAAACTTCGCGGCAAGTTTCCGCTTTTTGCTGTGGTAGGTCAGCGCCATGGCGATCATCTGGCGCAGTTCGTCTTCAGGGAATTTGTCGTTCAGCCTGAAATGAACGCTGCGGTCGCCGCCATAGGTCAGGTCCGGAAACAGCCCTCGCCATTCAGATACGAGTGACGACTTGCAATTCACATACAGCGCGAAATCGCCCATGTTTGACGGGTCGCGGTCAATGCGGATCGTCGTTCCGGATTTGGGCCGCGCTGTGAGATAGCTCGGCTGACCCCATTTCAGCGTTTCCTCAAGCATCCCGACACTTTCGGTCTCCGCAGCCACGTCAGCGATCAGGGCCCGCAGCTTCATGAGTGCCGATTTGACGTCAATGGGATAAGCTTCCAGAACGGCAAGGACTTCCCTATTTTCCTTCATGAGCGCACCGCCAATCTCCATTCGGCAGGCTGGAACTTCCGCCTTGGACCGGGTTCGATTACGCGGCTAGGGTAATCAGGTCGGCAGGAAACCGCTAGTGATCGCCCAGATGAAGCCGGTGACAGTAACAATCGAAACCGCTGTTCCGATCAATACGAAACTCGAGGCCCGCTGGACATAGGTTCCATACTGCTGCGCGATGACAAAGACATTTGTCGCCGGAGGCAGGCACGACATCAGAACCGCCGTTGCCACCCAGTTCGGATCGAACCCTCCAAGCCAACTCAACAGAAGGAAGATCAGCAACGGGTGCACGAGCAATTTGACGGCCAGAACAACAGGGAGTTCCAGAGGAATACGGCCTATGGGCCTGAGGGCAATATTCACTCCCATGGCAAACAAGGCGCAGGGAGCTGCGGCGTTGCTGAGAAAGAGCAGCAACGTGTCCATTGCCTGAGGCGGCCGGAATTCGACAGCAGCCGCCAGTACGCCGGCAATGGTTGCCAGAATAAAGGGATGTGTGAAAATCCGGACGCCGATCTGTTTGAGGGTTCCAAGAAAATCGTCATTCTCGGCACCGGCCAATGCCATTAGCAAAGGCGCTAGGATGAACATCAGTGCGTTGTCGAAGGCCAGAATCAGCGCTGTCGGAACAGTCGCCTGCGCCCCAAGCACGGCGAGTGTCAGGCCCGGCCCCATGTAACCGACATTCGAATAAGCGCCGGCGATGCCGAGGATCGTGGATTCACCGATGTTGCCGCGCGTTGCAGCCACTCCGATGCAAAAGGAAATGGCAAAGACGATGTAGGTGGTGAACGTGGTCGCCGCTATGAACGAGACATTGGCAAGCTGCTCGAAGGGCGTTTCGGACAGCAGCCGGAAAAACAGCGCGGGCAAGGCTAGATAGACGACAAAAAAGTTCATCCAGCTCAGCCCTGATTCGGGCAGATTCCGGAATTTTCCCGCCCCGAATCCCAAAAGGATAAGCCCGAAGAAGGGCAACGCGAGTGAGACGACGTTCTGCATTCAATTTCCAGATTTCGATGCTGTGCGGCAGAGAGTGTGTGTGGTGAAGAAACGGAAGGCGCTTGCATCTCGCGCCCGGCTTGGCTAGGAGGCTTGGCCTGTAGGTCGGCATATGGGCCTGCATTCCAATCAGGTCTGTGGCAGCATCGCAAGAGCCCATTCAGACAGACATGGCTGGAACGAGCCCTCTTCCTGTAAAAGAGGTGCAAAAAAATGAGAGCACTTGTCCGAAATGTCACGGAAAATGAGACAGCGTAACCACCCCAAGCTGACGGCTGTCCAGAACCGGGTGGAGGGCATTGCCCTGAACCTGGCAATCTGGCTGTTCCGGCTGATCCCGGTGGATGTTGCTTCCAATGTGATGGGGACCTTCTGGCGCTGGCTTGCGCCGTTCAATGCGCGGCATAAACGCGCGTTGCAGCATCTTGAAAAAGCCTTTCCCGAAATGCCGTCGAAGGAAAGAGAGGCTATCGTGAGGGGCATGTGGGAGAATCTCGGTCGCGTCGCGGCAGAAACCTTCCACATTGACCGGTTGCTTATGCAGAACCATCGTTTTGACGCCGTTATGGACGAACTGACCGAGGACATCCTAAAGGGCGGAAAGGCCTGCTTGTTCGTGTCGCTGCATAGCGCGAACTGGGAGCTTTGCGTTCAACCCGCTGTGCAGCGGGGTGTGGAAATCACCGGGATCTATCAGGCGCTGCGCAATCCGGAAGCCGACAAGGCGCTGACGCATTTGCGTAAGGATCTCTACCGGGGCGGTCTTTTGTCTAAAAGCCACCAGACCGCGCGAAAAATCCTGGCCACGCTGAAAGGCGGTGGCGTTGTTGCAATGATGGGAGACCTGCGGGAAAGCAGAGGCATTCAGGTGCCGTTTTTCGGTCACATGGCCTATGCCAACCCTGTTCCAGCCTCCCTCGCCCGCTCTTGTAAGGTTCCGATCGTTCTGGGCCGTGTGATCCGCAAGAACGGCGTCCATTTTCGTGTTGAAGGCCGTGCGATAACCGTGCCTGTGACCGACGACAGACAGTCGGACATCGAGGCCGCGACGGCGCAGATTCATTCCGTTTTTGAAGGCTGGATCCGGGAACATCCCGATCAGTGGATGTGGATCCATAAAAAATGGGCTCCTCCTGGCAAGAACGCCGCGCGGAAGCATGCCCGGCGCGCAGCTGTTACCAGGGTCAATTCCGGCCAGGGGTAGTTGCTACCGGTATTCGGCCTACTTACTGGTTTCTTTGGAACTCGGCATTCGGAACCATCGCGATTGACGTCCGCCGCGTCCCTTGGTCTTTCGGGGGATGGTTGCAGCGCAGCATAGCCGCTATAGCTAGTGGGCTGTAAGGTGGAGGAGGCTGACAGATGAAGACCCCGAGTGCGTTTTACAAACCGCTTGCCATTGGCGCGCCGAACCCGTTTCGGGAATTACCGGTTTCATTGGAGCGCATGATTCATTTCGTGCCGCCGCATATTGAAAAGATGCGCGCGAAAGTTCCGGATCTGATCCGCAATGTCGATGTAGTGCTGGGCAATCTTGAAGACGCGATCCCCGCAGATGCCAAGACAGATGCGCGCGCCGGATTTATCCAGATGGCCCGGGAAAACGAATTCGGTTCCACGGGACTCTGGACCCGCGTGAATTGCCTCAACAGTCCCTGGTTCCTGGATGATCTTCTGGAAATCGTCCCTGCCGTCGGTGACAAGCTGGATGTCGTTATGCTGCCGAAGGTGGAAGGTCCCTGGGACATTCACTATACGGACCAGTTGCTGGCGCAGCTTGAAGCCCGGACCGGTCTCAGTAAACCGATCATGATCCATGCCATTCTGGAAACCGCGGAAGGCGTGAAGAATGTCGAGGCGATTGCCGCCGCGAGCCCGCGGATGCACGGAATGAGCCTGGGACCTGCCGATCTGGCGGCTTCAAGAGGCATGAAAACCACAAGGGTTGGCGGCGGGCATCC
>JBNLAU010000179.1:0-5742 GCA_050302295.1 Roseibium sp.
CCTGGCACCGACGGCGCGGGCGGCAATGGTCATGCCCTCGACAAGCAAATGCGGCCTTTCGGTCAGCAGCACACGGTCCTTGAAAGTGCCCGGTTCGCCTTCGTCGGCGTTGCAGATCACGAAGTGCTTTTCCGCCCGCTCGCCGGCGGCAAAGCGCCACTTCCGCCCTGTCGTGAAACCGGCGCCTCCACAGCCTCTAAGACCGCTGTCTTCGATCGCGGAAATGATCTGGGTCGGCGTTATCGAGACAGCCTGTTTGAGCCCCGCTTCCTCCGGTACCGGCCCGAGCAGCACCTCGCCGGCATGGCGGATGTTGTTGTCGACCATGTGCAATGCGCGTTCATGTGGCGTCAGCGACGCGAACCGTTCGCTGACAAGCCGTTCGGGTGCCGCGCCGCTCTTGAGCGCTTCGGCGGCAGACCGAGCCGTTTCCGGGGTCAGCTTGGTCAGCACGACGTCATTGACCATGGCGGCGGGCGCCTGGTCGCACATGCCGATGCAGGGGGTATGTTCCAGCGAAAAGGCACCGTCGGCTGAGGTTTCGCCAATCTTGACGCCGAGCACCTCTTCAAAAGCGTTGGTGACCTCTTCGAGCCCGCTGTAGCGGTCGACAATATCGTCGCACAAGCGAATGGTGACCCGGCCCTTCGGGGTCAGCGACAGGAAGGAATAGAAGCTCGCGACACCCTCGACCTCGATCCGGGTGAGACCTGTTTCAACGGCAACACTATCCATGGTCGAGGGGGCAATGCAGCAGTAGCGGTGCTGAACCTCCCTCAAGATGTCCAGCATGCGGTGCTTGTCATTGCCGTAGGTCGCGCAGATCGCCGCGATCTCTTCCTCCGGCACCGGCGCCACACCACATGCCGGTGCGGCAACACCATTGCCGGTCTTGTGACCGTTTTCCATGGGGGGGCTCCCTCAAGACTTCCCAGGGTCGGCACCTGGACGGACTAAATCGATTTGAAGGGAACGACAGCTTTTTGGCTAATCGATGAAACCTGCCGGACCTATTGTGAATTAATTCTCGTGGCACCACGCTCCCAGAGATGCGGCAACACGTCTTTGAGCCAGATCAAGCTGCTCAAAATCGCAGCAACCCTTCAGGCGCCTGGCGTTTCCAAGCTCCTCAGGATATGGCCGGAGTGTTGGGCAGCCCTCTGAAATTGGGCCTATGTTCCGTTGGTTCTTCCCGACTGCACTGCTGCAATCGCGGCCTGTCCGAGTGCGAGGCCGCCGTCACTGGCCGGCACGTTCCGGTGAGTAATTGTCTTGAGATGGTTCCGCAGCAACCTGTCTGGAAGACAGTCCCGCAGCAGCGCATTCTGGAAGACGCCGCCGGAAAGAACCACAGTATCGCCCGCTTGCGCGCCGGCCCTCAACAACGCGGCGGTCAGCCCCTCAACCAGGCCCAGATGAAAGCGGGCCGAGATGCGGCCCTGCGAGATGCCCTTGCGCAGATCCGTGAGGAGAGCCCGCCACAAGGGAGCAAAGCACAAACGCACGGGTGCGCCTTCCGCGATGTCCAGCGGATAGGCCGTTTCTTCGTCCATGTGGGTGCGTGCCAGCGCTTCCAGCCGCATACCGGCCTCGCCTTCGAAGCTTTGCCTGTCGAAACAGGCCCCGAGCGCCGCGGCAACCGCGTCGAACAGGCGGCCCGCCGAGGATGACAGCGGCGTATTCACACCCCGTTCAATCATCCGCTCAAAGATAGCGCCGTTCCTGGCCGACAGGGCATCCGCCAGGTTCGTGCCGGCAAGATGATCGCGGTAACCGGGACCAAAGGCAGCGTGAAGATGCGCGACGAGATTGCGCCACGGCTCGCGAATGGCTGCGGCCCCGCCCGGCAGCGGTACCGGCTGGAAATGGCCGACGCGCTCGAACCCCGCGTAGCCGCCCTTCAGAATCTCCCCGCCCCACACCGTGCCGTCCGCACCCCAGCCGAGACCGTCCAGAATGATGCCATAGCCGCTCCCCTGTGGCAGGATTTCCCGCTCGGCCAGCGCGCTAGCCAGATGAGCGTGATGATGTTGCACCTTGATGAGGTCCGCACCGAGCTCGCGCGCCAGCTCCTCCCCAAACCGGCTCGACAGGTATTGCGGGTGGCTGTCGATCGCGATCACATCCGGCCGAAAATCATAAAGATCCAGGTAGAGCGCCAGCAGACGTTTGTATTCGGCGAAGGTCGGCGCGTTTTCCAGATCGCCGATATGCTGGGACAGGATCGCGTCCTGCCCTTTCAGGAGACAGAAAGTGGATTTGAGTTCACCGCCCATGGCGAGCACCTTCGGAGCGTCGCGGAAGGCGTCCGCGAGACGGATCGAGGCCGGGGCGTAACCGCGCGCGCGGCGCAGTAGAAGCGGGCTCAGCCGGTCCATCCGAACGACGCTGTCGTCGAGCCGGTTGACGATCTCCCGGTCATGCATCAGGAAGCCGTCGACAATGCCGGAAAGCTGCCGCCGGACCGCTTCATTGTCTGTTTCCTGCGGATTGTCAGCGAGGTTGCCGGAGGTCAATACGATAGGCCCGTCCAACTCGGCCATCAGGAGATGATGCAGCGGCGTATTGGGCAGCATAAAGCCGAGCCGATCGAAGGGGCCGGCGACACTATCGGCAAGCGACGCACCGGCCTTCTCCAGAAGCACAATCGGCGCCGCGGGGCTTCGCAAGACCGTCGCCTCCTCTTCCGAGACCATGGCAAAGCGCCGGATCTGATCCAGGTCCCTTGCCATCAACGCGAGCGGCTTTGCAGGCCGGTGCTTGCGCCGCCGCAACTGGGCAACGGCCTCTTCGTTGGCTGCATCTACGGCAATCTGGAACCCGCCGAGGCCTTTCACGGCGAGGATCCGTCCCTGCCGCAGCCGGACGGCGGCTAGCGCGATCGCATCACCGTCCGCCGGATTGCCATCCATCTCCTCGAACCACAGCCGGGGACCGCAATCCGGACAGGCGGTCGGCTGCGCATGGAAGCGCCGGTCGGCAGGGTTTTCGTACTCCGCCCGGCAGGCCGGACACATCTCGAAAACGGCCATGGAGGTCGACGCACGATCATAGGGGATGTGGCGCAGGATCGAGAGCCTGGGCCCGCAATGGGTGCAGTTGGTGAAGGCGTAGCAGTGCCGGCGGTCGCCGGGATTTCGAATGTCGGCTAGGCACTCGGAGCAGGTCGCGGCATCCGGAACAATGCCGGTGCGGACCCGGCCCTCATGGCTTTCCAGGATGCGGAAGTCATCCGGGTGCACCTCGAAGTCGGCATCGCGGACCTTGATACGATCGATCCGGGCAAGGGGCGGTTGACCAGGCCTGAGCCTCCGGACGAATTGCGAAAGACTGTCGGGGTTCCCGTGAATCTCGACCAGCACGCCCGCACCGTCATTGAGTACATGTCCGGTGACACCGGTCTCCCGCGCAAGCCGCCAGATGAACGGCCGGAAGCCGACGCCCTGAACGAGGCCGGTGATGCGGATGGTCTTGGCTGAGAGAGGATTGCCGGTCTGGGTCACGCGTCAAGGGAACTCATGAAAAATCACGGTTCCATTTCAGAGCGTGTTTGCCGCGGAAAATCAAGCCAGCTGGCGAAACCGAACCGGGCGCCAGAGGCGCCCGGAGAGAATTTGACATTGTCAGCGCAGCGGGCGCTGGCCAAACGCGCTGACGGACTCGATCTTTTCCAGATTGCCGTTGATCGTCTCGAGCCGTTCCAGATTGATGACCGCCGACAGCATCAGACGGTCGTGGCTCCAGTCCGCGGGTTTTTGGAGCGAGAGCGCGGTCAGGAAGATAACGGCAGTCATCGGCAGGACGGCAAGTCCGATCAGGCCCCAATGCGGCCGGACCCGGTTGGTCTCAAGAAGCGCCTCGACACGGCGGCGCAGTTTCTGGGCCGGAGACCGGCGCAGCAACCTGTCCTGGACCTCGATAAGCGCCACGGAGGCAACACCGACCGAGCGTTCCCGGGCCACCTGATCCTGCCGTTTCTTCAAGCCGGCCTGAGCAGCACGCAGCAGACACATACAATAGGAACGCAGGTCCACGTGGGCGTCCTCGGCGACACGCTGGTCGCAGGCCAGCTCGCGCAAACGCTCCACTTCCGACTTCCAGACATAGAAGAACGGGTTCCAGAAGAACAGCGGCCGCAGGAGTTCCAGACCGATTTCCCAGGTCACGTCGCCCTGGCGCAGATGCTGGAACTCGTGCTTCAGCACAAGTTTCAGATCGTCCGGTTCGCCCAGGAGTTCGGACGGCACCACCACATAGTGATTGAAGATCCCGCGTGCGGAAAACGGCACCAGCGCGTGATCCGACAACAGCAGATGCACCCGGCCATTGCGCCGCCAGTCATGGCAGGAGGCCAGCATCCGGTTGAGCCGGACAAAGCTGAGCGCCAGCTTGGAGGCGAACCAAGCAAACCCGGCAAACAGGACCAGGGCGATGCCGGCTCCCACGCCCGGAGACATCGTCAGCACGTTTTCGCTGAGGCGGGCGCGCAGGCCGAGCAGGGACTGGAAATCCTCCGCCGGTATGGCGATGCCGCCGTGCAGGTATTGCGAGACCGCGAAATCCGACAGATTGACGGACATCGTGGCCGGAACGACTTGCGCCGCCAGCAAGTGCTGATAGCCGGCAACCGCGAGCGGCGACAGCAGGATCAAAGCAAACAGCCCGTTCAGGAGACCAAGCTGGACAGGAAAGTCGAGCTTGTTCCCGAAACGGGCCATCAGTAGCTTGACGCTCAGCCATACCAGCGCAGTGATAGCCAGCGTGATGTTCAGATCGATGTAAACATCGAAGATCTGATTAAGTAGCGCCATCTGTCCTCCTCCTGACCAGCAACGCCCTGATTTCCTCCAGATCGTCCTCCGAAAGCTCGTATTCATCGACAAGACGGGCGACCAGCGATGCCGGTGTTCCGTCAAACAGTTTATCCGAGAGATTTCTGAGCGAACGGGACTGGTAGATGTCCCGGGTCAGCCGAGGGGTGTAGATGAAAGTCTTGCCTTCCTTACGGCTGTCCACAAAGCCTTTGTCATCCAGGATCCGCATGATGGTCGCACAGGACGTATAAGCAAGTTTGCGCTCCGCCGGCAGGTTCGCCAGAATATCGCGCACAGAGCCCTCACCGAGCTTCCAGAGTTCGGTCATGAACTCCAGTTCGACTTCGGTCAAAAACTCGTTGCTCTTACGCTTTCTCATTATAATCCTGTGCCCATTTCGGAATGGATATGGCTTACGATATCTATTCTTGCACCAATCGAGCCGAAATTACTACACTTTTAGTCGACAAAGGACCAACGCCGCACCCAGCCTTCGGAGTGCGGCGTATCATCAAACTTTCCAGAAGCAGAACACCCCCCAGCCCATGCTCAGCGCAAGGGGCCACCACAGCGGCTCTCCCATCAGGCCGAGCCAGGCCAGGAAGATATAGGCCGTGCCCAGGAGGGTCATGAACAGGCGGTCTCCGCGGGTTGTTTCCAGTCCCAGCACGCCCTTGCGGGCTTGCCCGCCGGGATACTTGAGTTCTACCACAACCAGAAACCCGATCGCGGAAAAGATGCCGACGAACAGAAGTGCCGTCGGCCACGTCCAGGCCATCCAGCCAAGCATCAGACCCTCCCCAGGGCAAAGCCCTTGGCAATGTAGTTACGGACGAAGTAGATGACGATGGCGCCGGGAATGATGGTCAGGGTCCCGGCGGCCGCCAGAAGCCCGAGTTCGTAACCGGCGGAGGAAGCGGTCCGGGTC
>JBNLAU010000180.1:0-4128 GCA_050302295.1 Roseibium sp.
AGAGCTAGGGCCGGTTATGGAGACGGACTTCACCATACGCAGTGCAGTTGTTGGCGACCGGGACGCGCTGACGGACCTTTGCATGCGTTCCAAACAGTCCAACGGCTATGATGACGCCTTCATGGCGCAATGCGCCGATGAGCTGCGGGTGCGGGACGGCTGGATAAGCGGTGACGATTTCTGGCTGGCGGAAACAGGCAGCGGGCAGCTTGCCGGCTGCATTCGCCTGTCGGTGCGCGAAGATGGGGTGACCGGTGAACTGGAAACCTGTTTCATCGATCCCGACAGGCAGGGACAGGGGCTTGGCCGGGCACTGTTCGACCGGCTGCTGGACAGGGCGCAAGACCTGAAACTGGAACGCATCGGCCTGGACGCCGATCCGTTCGCCGAAGCATTTTACGCCCGCATGGGCTTTCAAACCATTGGCCGGTCACCGTCCGGCTCCATTGCGGGGCGCATGTTGCCGCGCATGGAATTGATCTTGGACACGGGGCACGCTGGATCATGAATTTCGAAGCAGTCAAGGCCATCTACATCTCTGAAATGGCGCGCACCGGACGCACGCTCATGCAAAGCGTGATTTCGCCTGTGATCTCGACGGTGCTTTATTTCGTGGTGTTCGGAGCTGCCATCGGCTCACGGATCACGGAAGTGGACGGGGTGAGTTACGGAGCGTTCATCGTTCCAGGCCTGATCATGCTGTCGCTCATGACCCAGAGCCTGTCCAATGCCTCCTTCGGCATCTATTTTCCCCGGTTCACCGGCACGATTTTCGAAGTTTTGTCCGCGCCGATCTCGTTCCTTGAAATCACGATTGCCTTTGTCGGGGCCGCAGCGACAAAATCCGTCATTGTCGGCATGATCATTCTGATCACCGCCAATTTTTTCGTCGACCTTCAAATCCAGCATCCGTTTTGGATGGCAGCCTTCTTCTTCCTGACGGCCATCACATTTGCCCTGCTCGGCTTCATCATCGGCATCTGGGCGGACAATTTCGAAAAGCTGCAATTCGTGCCGCTGCTGATTGTCACACCACTGGCTTTTCTGGGCGGAAGCTTTTATTCCATCAAGATGCTGCCGGAGTTCTGGCAGACCGTGACGCTGGTCAATCCCGTTGTCTATCTGATCTCCGGGTTCCGGTGGAGCTTCTACGGTCAGGCAGACGTCAGCCTGTGGCTGTCGCTGGTGGCAACCATGATCTTTCTCGGCGCGTCACTTGCCGTCGTACATTGGATTTTCAAGACCGGCTACCGTCTGAAAGCCTGAAGAGGCGGGGGCCGGGCAAGCATGAGACAGTTGATGCTCCGGCCTTCCTTTTTGAAAAAGACCTCCGTTCTGCTTTTGGCCGTGTTTCTGGCGGCCTGCCAGACAGCGCAAGGGCCGGGAACAACCGCACCGGCACCTTCCGCTGCCGCCGCCGTTGCTCCGGTTCAAAGCGCGTCTCTTCCGGTCACCGGCTACGCGCCGGCGACCGCCGTCGAGCGTGGGTACTCCGCTCTGGTCCTGAACGCCGACACCGGCGAACAGCTTTACGATGTTGATGCGGATGCGCCGCGCTTTCCGGCATCCCTGACCAAAATGATGACGCTCTACCTGCTGTTCGAAGCCGTCTCCGAAGGGCGCTACGCGTTGTCGTCTCCTTTGACGGTTTCGGCCAATGCGGCCTCGCAGCCACCGGCCAAAATCGGTCTGCAGGCCGGGTCGACCATCACCGTTCAGCAGGCCGCCCGGGCGCTGGCGGTCAAATCCGCCAATGATGTCGCCATTGCAATCGCCGAAAATCTCGCCGGCAGTGAAGCGGCCTTCGCCCGTGACATGACCCGAAAAGCCCGTGCGCTGGGGCTTGGCAGAACCCGTTTCGTCAACGCGACCGGTCTTCCCGATCCGGGCCAGGTGACGACGGCGCGGGATATGGCCCGGCTCGGTCTCGCGCTGAAGCAGCGCTTTCCGCAGTATGCGAGCTACTACCGCGCCAAATCCTTTTCCTACAACGGGCGCACGTTCAGGGCGACCAACAATCTCATCGGCAAAGTGGCGGGTGTCGACGGCCTGAAGACCGGCTATATCCGCATCTCCGGCTACAATCTGGTCGCCACGGCCAGGCGGGGCAGCAAGCGGCTGATTGTCGTGGTCATGGGCGGGAAGAGCGAAGGCGCGCGCGACAGGGAAGTGACCCGGTTGATCGAGGCGCATTTCTGACCGGCGCTTTCAGCCGGTTAATGTCGCCAGTCATGAGGTCAGGCGGCTGCGCTGGTCGAATTGAAAACATCCGTGACGGATGCGAAGGAAATCCGGTTTCGGCCCGCAGCCTTGGATCGATAAAGCCCCTTGTCGACGGCCATGATGAGGTCGCTGGACGATAGGCCGTCACCTGCGCCGTGGTACATGCCGGAGGAGGCGGTGAGCCGGAAATCTTCGGGTGCGAACTCGAACCGCAGTTCCGAAATGCGCTCGCGCAGGCGCTCGGCGACCCTGAGAGCGTTATCACGGGAAATGCAGGGCAATAATACGGCGAACTCCTCGCCTCCCAGCCGGGCAAAACAGTCGTCCTGGCGCAGATGTGCCATGACGGTCTCACATACCTTCATCAGCACTTCGTCACCGGCAACATGGCCGAAGCGGTCGTTGACCTGTTTGAAGTGATCCAGATCGAAATGCACCAGGCCGAATGTACCCCGGGGCGTGCCTTGCAACAGGGCGTCCAGGCGGGTCTGGAATTCGCGCCTGTTGTAGGTGTTGGTGAGCGGATCGCGGCGGGCGGCTTCGCGGTGCCGGTGGGCGATCTGCTCGAAGGACAGGGCAAGGGAAAAGGCGCCGGTGAAGCTGACAAACACCAGGGCGCACATGAGGTGAGCATCCATAATGTTGTCACTCATCATGCCGGGGCTCGACACCCCGCCTTCGCCCAGGCCGTGCTTGATGCGGAGTACGCCTTCAACCGCGAGAACACAAAAAGCCAGGATGAGGCCGATTGCCGAGATCTGCCCGCGGAAAGCTTTGGAGGCATAGGCGCTGGCAGTGGCTGCGGAAATCAGGGTGAAGACCACATTCGCCGCCGTATAGGCGAGCGTGTCATTAGATAACCAGAAGGCGGTGACGGCGACCAGGAGATAGGAGACGGCAGGCGCGAATACGTTGCTGATGCGGCTGGGCATCTGCGCCAGCTGCCGTGCCGCGTGCCAATGAAATCCAAATCCGATCAGCATCAGCGTGTTGGGCAGCAAAAAGATTGCGGCCGAAGGCAGGTGCGGCTCAAGGACAAAGCAAACAAGGGCCACAGCAAGGAAAGCATTGGCGGCGGCCCAGCTTATCCAATGGGCACGGGGCGCAGCCTGAAAGGAAATTGCCAGAAACGAAGTGGCAAACACCGACAGAAGAAGCACATTTGCTGAAAACAGTGTCGATAAATCCACTAGGACAGGCTCCGTGGTTGTTCGCCAACGATAAAAGGATGGGCGTCAAATACGCGGCAGGCCTTGTCGGTGCGTTAGGGAGATAGATAAAATTTTCATCAAATGAAGGCTTTGAGACACGCCTTTCATCTGGACTTGTCGCAGGTCTTGGCATACCTGCCGCTGGACGCTGCGTCATTTTCTGCGTTGCCGTGCTCTCAACGCCGGTGAAAAAAGTAGGGGCAAACAAAAAAAGCCCCGCCGGCGAGGGCGGGGCTTTGCTTGTCCGGAAACGCAGCAGGCTTAGTTCTTGGACTTGTCGACCAGCGCGTTGGACTTGATCCACGGCATCATGCCGCGCAGCTTTTCGCCGACTTCCTCGATCTGATGACCGTCGTTCAGGCGGCGGGTTGCCTTGAACTTGGCAGCGCCGGCCCGGTATTCCTGCATCCACTCGTAGGTGAACTTGCCGGTCTGAATGTCTTTCAGAACGCGCTTCATCTCCGCCTTGGTTTCATCGGTCACGATGCGCGGGCCGGTGACATACTCGCCCCATTCCGCGGTGTTGGAGATGGAGTAGTTCATGTTGGCAATGCCGCCTTCGTAGATCAGGTCCACGATCAGCTTCACTTCGTGCAGGCACTCGAAATAGGCCATTTCCGGCGCATAGCCGGCTTCGACCAGAGTTTCGAACCCGGCGCGGATCAGCTCGACCAGGCCGCCGCACAGAACGACC
>JBNLAU010000181.1:0-4405 GCA_050302295.1 Roseibium sp.
TGCGCGCTCAGATCAGCCTGGCACTCGATAATCTCGAGGCCGTTCTGAAAGCCGCGGGGATGAACCTGAGCAATGTGGTCAAGCTCGGGGTCTATGCGACGGACGTTGACGAGGCGCTGAAGAACTTCGACCTGATGGGCATGCGTTTTGGCCCCCATCAGGTCGCCCCACCCATGACGCTGTTGGGTGTTACGCGCCTTGCTATCCCCGAATTGCTGTTCGAGATCGAAGCAACGGCAGCCGCCTGAAGCAGATCAGAGCGGCCGTTGAGCGCAGAGACGCTAATGGCCACTTTGTCCGCACTGCCGCCGTTGAGAGCCCAATTCGAAGTGACATCCTATCAAATGGCGATTTTATTCCACCCGGCATTAGCTACAGGGAAACGGCGTCTTCGCGCACGCGGCGGATGACATCGCCCCGCCCTTTCAAGGCATTCGATCACCTTGTGGCGAACGGAGACACGGATACGCGGCGCGCGGCGGTGTAAACCAATGAAACGACTGCCAGGTTCATCAGGCCGAAGAGTGTCGCGTTGGCGAAGGACCAGAAGTAGGTGCCCGTGATGTCATAAAAGACCCCGCCCTGCCAGCCGCCCAAGGCGTGGCCGAACCATGCGAAGGCAAGCACAATGCCGGTGGCGGATGCCCGGTGCGCCGCCGGTGCCAGGGCACGCACCGAGACCAGAACGCCCGTCATGACACCGCCGTAGCCAAACCCGTAAAGCGGCGCGAACAACCAGAAGGCCTGGATAGACCCCATCAGCATGAACCCGAGCATCAGGGCCGTCTGCCAGGCCGTCGCGGCGAACCAAGCCTGCATCGGGCCGAACATATCGGCGATACGGCCGAAAAAGATGCGCCCTCCGATCGCGGTGACGAGCATCAGCAGCAGCGGCCCGCCCGCTTCCGCGCCGACACCGCAAACGCCCTGGATGAGCGGTACCAGATGGATCAGGGGAACGGACATGCCGGCACAGCAGCCCAAGACTGCCAAAGAAAGCGCCGGAAGCAGGAAGCGCAGCGGCAATCCCGATGTTTCGTTGCTGTTTCCAGAGGCCGTCTCAGGCGTCCGCGGCGGTTCCAGCATGACGAATGACAGCGGAATGAGGGTTGCCGCGGTCACCGCTCCAAGCACAGTCAGCGCGGACTGCCATCCGGACAGCTGGATCAGATAGCCTGCCGCATATGGCACCAGCCCTTGCCCGAGCGCCTGCCCCGCCGAAGCGACACCGATGGCAAGCCCCGCACCGGTTCGGAACCACCCGCCCACCAGGGCGATGACCGGCGCGAAAAGCGCCCCTCCCCCAATCGCACCCGCTGCAAAGAAGAGCGCGTAAAACTGCCACAGAGCTTGCGCATGTGCGGCGAGGAGCAGCGCAAGCGACAAGCTGCTTGCGCCGAGCAGACAGACCATTCGTGTTGTGGTGCGGTCGGCGATCAGCCCCATGACGATGCCACCGAGCGCAATGCCGATCAGGCCGAATGAATTGATCGCGGCGACTTCCGCCCGGTCCCAGCCAAAATGCGCTTCCAGCGGCAGGAGGAACGCGGAAAGCCCGTTGACGAGCATTCCCATGGCGATGCCAAGCATCAGGGCCGATGCGCCGACGACAACCCAGCGGAAGCGGGGCTCGGGTATTGTGGCAATGTGTGCCATTACTACTCCCCCTCGAGACGCGCCGCCATGACCATTGCAAAAAGGCACAGCCGACGCCTTTCCATGACAAATGCCACGCAATCGGGCTTAAGTCGCCTCACTAGTGAGTATACATTGAAGCGATGAGCCCTGAGACGGAAAGCACCAGAGACCGCATTCTGAAAGCCGCATACGATCTTTTCTATCGTGAAGGGTTTTCGCGGGTCAGCGTTGACGCCATTGCGGAGCGGGCGTGCCTGACCAAGCGAAGCGTGTACTATCATTTCAAGAGCAAGGACGACATTGCCGCCGCCGCTTTGGAAGACCTGCACCGGCACTTGATGCCGCAGTTCCAGTCCTGGGCCGGACCGGAAGACGCAGGTCCGGCGGAGATGATCGAAAACATCTTCGCCAAATTGAAGGCATGGGCCGACCGCGACGCCTGGCAAGGCTCCGGATATTCGCGAATTGTCGCGGAGCTTGCCGATATGCCGGGTCATCCCGCGCGACATGCAGCAAGCTCTCACAAATCAACTGTCGAAAACTGGCTTGCCGAACAGCTTGGTTCTGCCGGAACGAACACCCCGGCGCTGCTGGCGCAGCAAATCATGGTGCTGATCGAGGGAAGCATGAGCCTCGCGCTCATTCACGGGGATACCCGCTACATCCGCGCCGCCGGCGTGGCAGCTGGACGGCTGCTGGCAGGCTCGAATAGCGACGACCCGGAATCATAGTATTAGCGCAGCACCGCTCAACAATGTATAGTTCTTCGGGTCATTTCAGGGAGGTCAAATCCATGGAATACCTAAACATTAACGTTTACTCACGTAAGGTTACAACCAGCTCAACTGACGCTCAACTATGGTTTGATCGCGGCCTTGTCTGGACGTATTCCTACAATCACGAACTGGCAGCCGAGTGTTTTCAGGAAGCGCTTGTGCACGACCCCGACTGCGCCATGGCGCTTTGGGGCCTCGCCTATGCGCTTGGGCCGAACTACAATTTCGAGTGGTGGATGATGGATCCGGCCACGAAGGCCAAGGCCCTGGGCGCAGCCCATGACAGCTCCCGGGCCGCGCTTGCGCTGGCCGACAGGGTGACGCCGCCCGAGCGCGCCCTTATCGAGGCCCTGCCCGCCCGCTATCCCCAGCGCGAGCCGATCGAAAAACAGGAGCCGTGGAACGACAACTTCGCCGCCGCCATGAAAAAGGCCTATGAAGCCAATCCCGATGACATAGATGTCGCCGCCGTCTATGCCGAGTCGATCCTCAACCAGACACCCTGGAAAATGTGGGACATCCGGAACAGCACGGTTGCCGAGGGTGCCGGCACGGCCGAGGCCCAAAGGGTGCTGGAAAAGTTCGTCGACACGCCCGAAGGCCGCGTCCACCCGGGCATTCTTCACCTTTATATCCACCTGATGGAAATGTCGCCGACACCGGAAAAGGCACTCAGGGCGGGTGACTGCCTGCGCGAGCTTGTGCCCGACGCCGGCCACCTGATCCACATGCCGACCCATATCGATATCCAGTGCGGCGAATATCATGACACACTGTTTTGGAACCAGAAGGGCATTGCCGCCGACCTAAGGGTCGCCGACCGGCAGGGGCGCATGAATTTCTATACGGCCTACCGTGTTCACAACTACCATTTCGCCATCTTCGGCGCGATGTTTCTCGGCCAGTACGAACCGGCGATAGCCGCGGCGGAGGAGATGATCACGGAGATCCCGGTAGAGCTTCTGAAGCTGGAAAGCCCGCCCATGGCCGACTTCCTGGAAAGCTATATTTCCATGAAAACCCATGTGCAGATCCGCTTCGGCCGCTGGCACGACATCATTGCCGAACCGCTGCCTGAGGATCGGGTTCTATACTGCCACACCATTGCCTCGATGCACTACGCCAAGGCCGTGGCGCACGCTGCCCTGGGCAACGTGGCAGAATCGGAAGCCGAGCGGGCGAAGTTCATGGAAGCGCGCGCCAGGGTTCCCGAAAGCCGCCATCTTCACAACAATCGCTGCATCGACCTGCTTGATGTCGCGGAACAGATGCTGGACGGAGAACTGGAGTACCGGAAAGGAGACTACGACAAGGCTTTCGCTCATCTTCAAAGGGCGATCGGTCTGGAGGACGCCTTACCTTATGATGAGCCCTGGGGCTGGATACAGCCTGTCCGCCATGCGCTTGGCGCCCTCGCACTGGAGCAGGGACGGCTCGAGGAAGCCGAGCAGGCCTATCGGGAGGATCTCGGCCTTGCCGGCACTCTTCCGCGCGCCTGCATCCACCCGGACAACATCTGGAGCCTCAAGGGCCTCGACGAATGTCTGCGCCGGCGCGGGCAAGGCGACACGGCGGAAGCAAAGATGGTCCGTCAACGCCTCCACTCCGCCGCAGCACGCTCCGACCTTCCCGTCGGCGCATCGTGCCACTGCGCCCAGGCGGCAATGCAGGCCGTTGCGGCACAATAGCCGCGCGGATTGTCAACGATGTTCTCAGTCAGGGGCACCTGACTGAGCATGCGTGCGCGGGTGTTCGCCTGGTCCGAGTTGCCGGTATCGGCCCTCGCTACGGCGAACATCCGCCCCGTCTCTGCCGGCATTCAGGTTCTACGCGGCAAAGGCACGATTGGAGCCCATTTCGAGAGCTCCCAATCCTGGAAGTGAACCCGTCACCCGCGAACCGCGTAGACGGAGCATTGCGCGTGCGCCACCACGTGGCTGGCCGTGGTTCCCAACAGATAGTCCTGCACCTTGGGGTTGGCTGAGCCCATC
>JBNLAU010000182.1:0-3222 GCA_050302295.1 Roseibium sp.
GCACATGCCAGCGATCATTTCCGATGCAAGAAGTTACGATAGGTCAGATGAACCCAATATGAACCATTTCTTTTGCCGCATGACGAAAACGCGGGAACGTGCGCAAGACAACGAGGGCTGCGCCTGGGTTTCCCGCCGGAACCTGATCAATATATCCCGCTGGCAATACGCTCAAACTACCTTAGAGTTATCGAGAGGAAGCAGGGGCGAGGATCGGCACATGCCGGAGAAGGACAAGGAACAGGGCGGAACCAAACAGCACATTGATTCCGAGACGCTCACCGCGCTCGCCCATCTTTACAGGGCCGAGGTTTTCCGCAGCACCCACTGGCGCACCCGCCTCGACAACACCACCAACTGGGCCGTCGTCACCACGGGCATTGCCCTGTCGGCAACGTTTTCCAACGTCAGCGCCTCGCCATTGCCTATGGTGCTGGTCGGGCTGCTGGTGACGGTCTTCCTGATCTTCGAGGCCAGGCGCTACCGCTATTACAACATGTTCCGCGCCCGGGCCCGGCTGCTGGAATCCGATTTCTACGCACCATTGCTTTACGGCGGGAAAGTGCCCTGCAACAGCGAGTGGAGCAATCTGCTGGCGGACGATTATGAGATGCCGCACTACCATATCAGCCTGGCGCGGGCGGCCGGCCGGCGGCTGCGCAGCAATTATTCCTGGATCCTGGCGATCCAGGCCGTTGCCTATTACGGCAAGATCGCCATTCACCCAGTGCCTTTGACCGATCTTGCAGAAGCTTTTCAGCGTGCCGCCATCGGGCCAATCCCCGGCGAGCTTGTCATGCTGGCCGGCGTCATTTTCCATGGAAGCTGGGTGATCTTCGCGATCGTCACCGCGCGGCTCGACACGATCTACCGCAAAAGGCGCGAGTCCCCCATGCAGGCTATCTGACACCGGGCTGCATGGGGGCTTCAGCCTCCCATGCCTTGCCTCTCCTCAGGCGAAGCTGCCTCGCGTCCGGTTGGCGACCGCAACCAGCGACAGCATGACCGGCACCTCCACCAGAACACCGACCACCGTTGCCAGCGCCGCGCCGGAATTCAGACCGAACAGGCTGATGGCAACGGCCACCGCCAGCTCGAAGAAATTGGACGTGCCGATCAGCGCCGCAGGAGCGGCAGTCGCAAACGGAACGCGCCACAGGTAACCCCAGCCATAGGCAACGGCGAAAATGCCGTAGCTTTGTACGAGCAGCGGTATCGCGATCAGCGCAATGACCAACGGCTTGTCGACGATGGTCTGTGCCTGAAAGCCGAACAGCAGAACGACTGTCGCCAGCAATCCCATGATGGAAAAGGGCTTCACCTTCGCGGTGAACTGAGAAATGCGCTCGTGATTTCCCGACTTGTCCAGAGATCGCCGCGTCACATATCCGGCGGCCAGCGGAATGACCACGGAGAGGATGACGGACAGCAGAAGGGTTTGCCAGGGAACGATGATGTCGGTCACGCCGAGCAACAGCGCGGCAATGGGCGCAAAGGCGAACACCATGATGATGTCGTTGATGGACACTTGAACCAGCGTGTAATTGGCATCGCCCCTGACAAGCTGGCTCCAGACGAAAACCATGGCGGTACAAGGTGCGACGCCAAGCAGGATCATGCCGGCGATATATTCCTTCGCATCGCGCGGATCGACCATGCCTGCAAAGATATATTCAAAAAACAGGATCCCCAGCGCCGCCATCGTAAAGGGCTTGATCAGCCAGTTGACCACGAGCGTGATGCACAGCCCCTTGGGTTTCTTGCCGACATCCTTGAGCGAGGCAAAGTCGACGTTGACCATCATGGGATAGATCATCACCCAGATGAAAACAGCCACGACCAGGTTGACACTGGCATATTCAAGCGCCGCAATCGCGGAAAAGAGGTCGGGAACAACCAGCCCCAGCGCGACACCGGCGGCAATGCACAGTGCGATCCAAAGGGAAAGATAGCGCTCGAACAAGCCGAGCGGCGTCTCATCGGCCAAAGCCATGTTTCAATCTCCAAAAATCAAGTTGGCCATGCACAAGAGGCTGCCCTTTTGCGCCGGCGGTTAGTCTTCCAGTGTTCCGATGTTCCGCAGCCGGGCCTTGGCATCCCCCGCCTCAAACACCCCGTCGCCGAGTGCCTGAAATGCCTCGATCCGCCGCGTCATGCGGTTAAAGGCGATGTCGAATGCCGCTGCCCGTTGCGCCTCGTCTCCCTCAACGGAGGCCGGGTCGGCAATGCCCCAGTGGACGACAAGCGGATGGCCCGGCCAAATCGGACACGCCTCCCCGGCGGCGTTGTCGCAGACGGTCACGATGAGATCCATTTTCGGGGCGTCAGGTCCCGCGAACTCTTCCCAGCTTTTGGAACGGAACCCTTCCGCCGGCAGTCCGTGCCTTTGCAGGCAGGCGAGCGCATCGGGATTGACCGTCCCCCTGGGGGTGGAGCCGGCTGAAAACGTCCGGAATTTTCCCTGTCCCAGATGGCGAAGCAGCGCCTCTGCCAAAACCGAACGCGCGGAATTCGCCGTACAGACGAACAAAACGTTACGCATTGTCTGATTGCCCACCTTGCTCTATCCGTCAGCCGGTCTTGTTGTCGGCGCAAAAGCCGGAGTTCACGATGTTGGCGATCGGGGCGCAGAGATCGGGATTGCCGCCGCAGCAGTCCTGCAGCAGATAGGTGACCAGCGCCTCCATCGTATCCAGCCCCGCCCGGTAATGGATCGAGCGCCCGTCCCTCTCGGCCCTGACAAGGCCGGACCGGGCAAGCGCCCCCAAATGGGTGGAAAGCGTATTCGGCCGCACATCCAGAGCATCCGCGATGGCTCCGGCGCTCATGCCTTCCTTGCCCGCCTTCACGAGCAGACGAAAGACATCAAGACGCGTTTCCTGACCAAGTGCGGCCAACGCACTGAGAGCATCTTCTTTTTCCATATTTCGAGAATACCCGAAATATGGAAAAGTGCAATCCGGTTTCCGAATTTTTCGTCGCCTGCTGCGTGAAAGGGTTTCGGGAGCGCGTTTCCAGCCCCCCACTTGAGTGTGATGCATGTGACAGCACACGTCTGAACGCTTTGTCCTTATTGAGAAAGCACCGATGTCGGCTCCTGGCTGGATTAAGGTCCGTCATCGTTCCGAAGGGCGATCGCTCAGGTGATATCATCAAGAAGCGTCGCCTCTTTCAGCTCGGACGTCCGGTAGGGGCGGGACACGCGGAAAGTCCGGATGTCGC
>JBNLAU010000183.1:0-25034 GCA_050302295.1 Roseibium sp.
GCCGAACTCCGCAGTGGTATGGCCCACAGCATTGTGAAATTCAAAGGGTAAGCCCGATTTTTGACAAGGGTTGCCTTAAAAAGCGGCAAATGACAAAAGGATCGTTCCGGGACAGGAGTCAGGAAGGGGTTGCCCCAAGAAGCATGTTCCGGTTTTTTAGGGGGCAGCAGTCGAGACAACTGATTTAAATGTTCGTGCGATTCCCTGTTTCGCAGGATGACAAGCGAGGGATCCCTGTGTTTGCAAGCCCGGCCGGCCGCCTGACATTCATTTTTCTGACTCTGGCTGTATTGGCCCTGTGTCTGCCTGTGGGCGCGGCAAGGGCGGATATCGGAGCCTATGTGCTGGTCGACGCCCAGTCCGGTGCGGTGATTGAACAGGAAAATGCGACCCGCAAGTGGTACCCGGCCTCGCTCACCAAGATGATGACCGCCTATGTCACCTATAAAGCGATCCACGAGGGACGGGTGAGCCTGAACTCGGCTGTGGTGCAGTCGAAAAACTCCATTGCCGAGCCACCCAGCAAGATGGGTTTCAAGGTCGGTACGCGTTTCACCATCGACACAGCGCTGAAAATCATCCTGATCAAATCGGCCAATGATGTTGCCGTCGCGCTGGGCGAAGCCGTTGCCGGTTCGGAAGCCGGTTTTATCGCGATGATGAATGCGGAGGCCAAACGGCTCGGCATGACCAATACAAGGTTCGTCAATCCGCACGGGCTGCCGGACAATCGTCAGGTTACCACGGCGCGGGACCTGGCGATCCTCGCCCTGGCCCTGCGGAGGGATTTTCCGGAGGCCCGGGATATCTACAAGAACCCTGGCATCCGGTTCGGCAAGAAAACACTGCGGTCCGCGAACCGGGAGTTTCTTCTGCGCGTGCCCGGCGCCAACGGAATGAAGACCGGCTACATCTGCAACTCCGGCTACAATGTCGCCGCCTCCGTCAGCCGCGGCGGCCGCACGCTGATTGCCATCATCCTGGGAGCGGGCTCCGGGCTGGAACGCACGGCGTTTGCCAGGCAGCTGTTCGACAACAGTTTCGGCAAGCGCGGCGGCCAGAACGTCGCCAGCCTGAGAGGAACTTCCGGCAATCCGCCGGCCGACGGATATTGCCGGCGGAACAAAAGCCCCGGACCGAAAGGCTATATGGCCCGCTTCGACATGGAGCACGAAAAGCGCGGTGGTTTCCTGTTTTTCAAGGCCAGCAAGAAACAGGAAGACAGCATAGACGAAAGCGGTTTCACGCTTTCGAACGGGAAACCGGACTGGGCTAAGATCCTTGACCGGACCCTGGGGCCGCGCCGGATCGCCTACAGGCCGCTGACAGTCGGTCTCGGCAACCCGATCGGGTCCCCTGCCGTGAGCGCCGCATCGGTTTCCGAAGACGTGGCGGTTGTCGCGGGCGAGACGATTGCGGTCGAAGACGTCCCGCTTCCGACTGCCAATCCGTTGCGGCGCGCAGAGATCGAGATCCGCGCCAAGCTGCAGGAGACGGCCGAGGCGAGGTCGTCCGGCGCCGTCCCGCAGTCAAACGATGTCCAGCCGGCAGCCGCCGCGAGCCTGGCCGCGACTGCGCCGGGTGCAATCTTCCGTCAGGGTCTTGATTTCACCGTGCCCGTGCCGTCTCCAAGTCCGCGCAAGCAATAAGCGGGTTTGCGTACTCTGCCATAAGTTATTGGCGGTGGACCGGAATGTGCGGTTAACGCTTTATTTACGCTAATCCTTAACACTGAAGTAAGCATTTTTCTGACAAAGCGGATGCTCGCGCGAAAAATGCGATGACGCCCGTTGCGTCATGTTGGGCATAGGACCTGCCGAAACTTGTAACGCGAGAGATCGCCTCATGATTGAACCGAGATCCACTGCCACCATTCGGGCGCTTGCAAGCCTTGCGGAACTGTCCGCCAACCAGCTGGAAGGCGGCGGTTCGGTCGAAGAGGTCATCGCGACCCTGCGCAAGGCCGCGGAAGCTGTCAGGCTCGTGGTGGATCAGGATGAGAGCGATGATTTCGAAACGTTCGACGAGGACGACGCGGACCTTGATGCCGAAGAGACCGACATTGTCCAGGATCTGACGCCGATGGACCTGTCCGAGGAAGACGCCGACAACAAGATTGTCGCGCTGGACAAAAAGGACGCCGAGGCCGAGGCCGAAGTAGAACATGAAGAAGAAGTCCTGAACGCCGGTTGAGGCGCCCCAAAGCAATCCCCTTTTTATAAGTCACGTGCCGCGCCACGATTGCGTTGACGCACCATTCTGCCTATTTGTCTGCAGACACTTGCCTCTTTCCGGCTGCGGGAAGACGGCAACATCTGGAGTAAGACCATGGCGTCGCCGATACCGGCTCCCGAAGGCAAGCCTGCCAGGGGACCGAAGCCCCCCATTCCGCTGTCTGTCCTGACCGGCTTTCTGGGGTCGGGCAAGACCACGCTGCTCAACCGGATCCTGAAGGATCCGGCCATGGCGGACACGGCGGTGATCATCAATGAATTCGGCGAGATCGGCCTCGACCACCTGTTTGTCGACCAGGCCGGTGACGGTATTGTGGAACTGTCCTCCGGGTGCCTGTGCTGCACCATCCGCGGCGATCTGGTCACCACGTTGGAAAATCTGCTGCGCCGGCTGGACAATGGCCGCATGGAACGGCTGAACCGGGTGGTGATCGAAACCACAGGCCTTGCAGATCCCGCACCGATCCTGCACACGGTGATGCTGCACCCCTATCTGGTCATGCGCTACCGGCTCGACAGCGTGATCACGCTCATCGACGCCGTCAATGGCTTGTCGACGCTGGAAGAGCACGAAGAAGCCCGCAAGCAGGCGGCGGTCGCCGACCGGCTGGTGTTCACCAAGACCGACCTCGTGGCCGGGGATGCGGACCGCGCAGCGTTCGATCAGCTCAAACAGAAACTGGACCATCTGAACCCCGGCGCAAAGCGCCTCGATGCACAGTCAGGCGATGCGACGCCTGGCGGTCTTTTCAATGCGGGGCTCTATGATCCAAACACCAAGATCCCGGATGTTGCGGCCTGGCTGAACGCGGAAGCCTATGAAGGCGCGGAACATGGGGGGCATTCCCACGGTCGCGCGCATGATCACGGGCATTCGCACCATGATCACGATCACGCACATGACGTGAACCGGCACAGCGACTCGATCCGGGCCTTTACCCTGTCAACCGATCGCCCGGTTCCTGCCTCGGCGCTGGAAATGTTCCTCGATCTTCTGCGCTCCGCTCACGGTCCCAAACTGCTGCGCGTCAAAGGCATCGTGCAACTGGCGGAGGATCCGGACCGTCCGGTGGTCATTCACGGGGTCCAGCATGTGTTTCATCCGCCGGCGACCCTGGAGGCCTGGCCGGACGGAGACAGGCGGACGCGCATGGTGTTCATCACCAACGATCTCCCCGAAGGGTTCGTCCGCAAAATGTTCGAGGCCTTTTCCGGCGCCCTTTTGCCTGACACGCCCGACCATCAGGCCCTGACGGACAATCCGCTGGCCGTTTCCGGTTTTACCAGCCCGATCCGGTCATAGTCGTCGGATTATCGCCACCACATGAACTCATCCCGAAGGGCTGGCATAGCCATGCGTCCGCAAGGGCGGGCCGTAAACTCCGGATGAATAAAATTCCCAGCCAAATCTTTGAAAAGATCGGCCGAAATCAATCTTTGCTGCGCAGCCGGATCAGCCCTTCCTGGGCGGTGGAGGCAATCAGCACGCCGTTCCTGGAAAACAGCGACCCCCGGTTCATACCGCGCGATCCGGAGGAAGAGGTGCTGTCCGTGGCATAGAGCATCCAGTCGTCCGCGCGGAACGGGCGGTGGAACCACATGGCGTGATCGAGGCTTGCTGCCTGGATCTTCGGGCTGAAGACCGAGGTGCCGTGCGGAAACAGGGAGGTGTCCAGCAACGTCATGTCAGAGGCATAGGCAAGCACGCAGTGGTGAATGCGCTCGTCATCCGGCAACGGGCCGCTTGCCCGCACCCAGACATATTGTTCGGGCGGCAGCGGTTTCTTGCTGAAATAATGGGTCATGTCGACGGGCCGCATTTCGATCGGCCGTTCCCGCTCCCAGTAGCGGCGGATGTTTTCCGGTGCCGCTGACAGGAACCTTTCCTTGAGCTCCTGTTCGCTCGGTAGTTCGTCGGGCGTGGGCACATCAGGCATGGTGCACTGGTGCTCCAGCCCCTCCTCCCGGAGTTGAAACGACGCGGACATTGAAAAGATTGCTTCGCCGTGCTGGATGGCGACGACGCGCCGCGTTGTAAAGCTGCCGCCGTCGCGGATACGGTCGACTTCGTAGATAATCGGCACTTCCGGGTCGCCGGGCCGTAGAAAATACCCATGTAAGGAGTGGACGTGCCGGTCATCGACGACCGTTCTGGAAGCTGCGACAAGCGCCTGGCCGATCACCTGTCCGCCAAAGACCCGCTGCCAGCCGACCTGCGGGCTGCGACCACGGAACAGATTGCGCTCCAGCGGTTCCAGGTCAAGAATTTGCAGAAGGTTGTCAATGGCCGTGTTCATCGGCGCGATCCTTGCTAGATAATGTGCCGGAATTAATGGCCTGAGAGATGGCCATCTAAGGATTTCACGTCAGGTGCACTCTTGGACGGGACCTGCCGTTAAAGTCAAGATGCCTTTAGGGAAGCTGAAGGCGAGGAGAAGATTGAATGGCGAAAAAGAAAAAAGCCGCCGAAATGTTCGATGTGCTGATTGCCGGCGGCGGGTATGTAGGACTGTCCCTGGCGGTTGCGCTGAAACAGGGGGATTCCAGCCTCAAATGCGCCATCGTCGATCCGAAACCGATGGACCAGTTGCACAAGGACCCGCGCGCTTCCGCCATTGCCGCGGCCGCCTCGCGCATGCTGACCCAATTGGGGATCTGGCAGAACATTGAGGCCGAGGCCCAGCCGATCAACGAAATGATCGTCACGGACAGTAAATTGCGTGACGTAGTGCGCCCGGTTTTCCTGACCTTTGACGGCCAGGCCACGGAAGGCGAGGCCTTTGCCCACATGATGCCGAACGGCGTGATGATGCCGGCGCTCTACGAGGCTGCGAAAAAGCTTGGCGTCTCCTTCTTTGCCCCGGGCACTGCCGACACTTTCCGCAGCCACCCGGATCACGTCGAGCTGGAGCTGGAAGACGGAACCTTGCTGAAGGGCCGTCTGCTGGTCGCCGCCGATGGTGTGCGCTCCAAACTTCGGGACCTGGCGGGGATCCGCACCGTGAACTGGGATTACGGCCAGTCCGGCATTGTAACCACCGTCAAACATGAGCGGCCCCACAACGGCCGGGCGGAAGAGCATTTTCTGCCCGCCGGGCCATTCGCCATTCTGCCTCTGCCGGGGAACCGCTCTTCACTGGTCTGGACGGAAAAGACTGCGGATGCGGACCGGCTGGTGCGCGCGGATGATTTTACGTTTGAGCTGGAACTGGAGCGCCGCTTCGGTCACCATCTCGGCACGCTGGAACTGGCGGGCCCGCGGCGGGCCTATCCGCTGGGGCTGAAGCTGGCCCGCGATTATGTAAAACCCCGCTTTGCCCTGATCGGCGATGCCGCCCACGGCATTCATCCGATCGCCGGACAAGGTCTCAACCTTGGTTTCAAGGATGTCGCGGCACTTGCCGAAGTCATTGTCGACGCCCGCCGGTTGGGTCAGGACCCCGGCGGCCTTGATGTTCTGGAACGCTATCAGCGCTGGCGCCGCTTCGACACCTTCCAGATGGGGGTCGTCACCGACGTGCTCAACCGGCTTTTCTCCAACGACAATGACGTTCTGCGCGCCGTCCGCGACTTCGGTCTCGGTCTGGTTGACAGGATGCCTGGTCTGAAGAGCCACTTCATCAAGGAAGCCGCAGGATTTGCCGGGCCCGTTCCGAAATTGCTTTCCGGGGAACCAATCTGATAGGACTACGTGACCTCAGTTTGTTGATTTGCCGGATTTTTCATTGAATGGTTGGATACCCTGAGAGTTTCCCAGCACACCGGTCGATTCTGATCACCGGTTGCTCATCCGGCATCGGGGCGGCGGCAGCTCACATCTTACGCGGACGGGACTGGCGGGTGTTTCCGGCGGCGCGGCGCCAGGAAGATGTCGACAAGCTGACCAATCGGGGGTTTGAAGCCCTCCGTCTGGATTATGAGGATCCCGATTCCATCGCGGCAGCGGCTGAAACCGTTCTCCGGCTGACGGAGGGCAAGCTGGATGCCGTGTTCAACAATGGCGCATATGCCGTGCCGGGCGCGTTGGAGGATATCCCGACCGAGGCGCTGAGGGCGCTGTTCGAGGCCAACTTCGTGGGTTGGCACGATCTGACGCGGCGGCTGATCCCGTCGATGCGGGTCAACGGGTCCGGCCGCATCGTGCAGTGTTCTTCCGTACTCGGCCTGGTCGCAATGAAATACCGCGGTGCCTACACCGCGTCCAAATTTGCGTTGGAAGCCTATACCGACACGCTGCGGCAGGAGCTGAACGGCAGCGGCATTCATGTCAGCCTGATTGAACCCGGGCCGATCGACACGCGGTTTACCGAAAACGCCCTTGCCAATTTCGACCGGTGGATCGGTGACGCGGGCTTGAATGCTTCTGTTCACAAGGCGACATACAAAAAACGAAGACGGCGAATGGAATCGGGCGAGCCCGGACCGTTCAAGCTGCCTCCGGAAGCGGTCGTGAAGCGGCTTGTGCATGCGATTGAGGCAAAACGGCCCAAAGCGCGATATCATGTGACCATACCGACGACCGTCATGGCGGTGCTAAAACGCGTTCTGCCGACCGGACTTCTGGACCGGTTCTGCATCAGGGCCGCGGATGGCGAGGAATAAGGGCGCTGCCGGGCGCTGCCGTATTGGCCTGATGCGGTGTTTCAGTTAAGGACAACAGTATGGCTCACATTATCGACAATCTCATTCCCATCGGCATGGCCGCCGTCGCGCTGGTACTTCTTGCCGGAATATGGAACATGTTTCGCAACGGTCCGGGGAACAGGTCGCAGATGCTGATGCGCTGGCGCGTCGGCTTGCAGTTCCTGGTGATTATTCTCGTGATGGGCAGTCTTTATTTCTTCGGCACCGGTCACTGATATCAACCGCAACCGGACAACAGCGGATCAGGGGCGGATGACATGGTTGTTCTGAACAAGATCTACACAAAAACCGGCGACGACGGCACGACCGGACTGACCACGGGCGAACGGCGCAAGAAGAACGATCTGCGGATCGAAGCCTATGGCACGGTCGATGAAACCAACGCAGTCGTTGGTCTTGTCCGACTGCACGCGGGGGGGACCGCGCCTGAAGTCGATGAGGTTCTCGGCCGTATCCAGAACGATCTCTTCGATCTGGGTGCCGATCTCGCCACCCCGGAGACAGGTAAGGATCTCGGTTTCGAGCCGCTTCGCGCAACAGATGCCCAGGTGGAGGCAATCGAAGAGGCAATCGACAGGCTGAACGCCGACGTTGCACCGATCCGTTCCTTCGTGCTGCCCGGCGGCAGTGCAGCCTCGGCGCATCTGCATCTGGCCAGGACGGTGTCCCGGCGGGCTGAACGCCTGATGGTGGAGCTGGCAGGCATCGAGCAGGTTAATCCGGCAGCCGTGCGCTACATGAACCGCCTGTCCGATTTTTTCTTCGTTGCATCCCGCTATCTGAACGACAAGGGTGAGGCAGACGTCTTGTGGGTTCCCGGCCAGAACCGCTAAGCCGTTGTTGATATATTCATAAGGAGCGCGGGGCATGTTCATACCGGTCTACGATCACAACCGGCTGACGCATGTTCCCTTTCCCTTCGTGAATCTGTCGATCATCGCGCTGAATGTCCTGATTTTCCTGTTTTATCAGGATGCGGGGGAGCAGAGCGCCGTTGGTGCGGCGTCTTATTCCTTCGGCCTGATCCCGGTGGTTTTGTTCAATATCCGTGATCTTTCACCGCAGCTTCAAATGGTGCCCGACTGGATGTCCATCGTCACCTACGCCTTTTTGCATGGCGGCTTCATGCATCTCATCGGCAACATGCTGTTCCTGTGGGTGTTCGGCGACAACGTCGAAGATGCCATGGGGCACATCCGGTATCTGGTTTTCTACCTGATCTGCGCGGCGGCCGGAGGGGGTGCCTATGCCCTGCTCGACGTGAATTCCGACGTACCTCTGATCGGTGCGTCGGGCGCGGTTTCCGGAGTGGTCGCGGCCTATCTGATGCTGCATCCGAAGGTCAAGGTGTGGGTTCTGGCGCTCGGCCGGATTCCGCTTCGCCTGTCAGCGATATGGCTGCTGGGGGCCTGGATCCTCTATCAGATGTATAACGCGATTGTTTCTGCCGAGAGCGAGGTGGCGTGGATCGCCCATGTCGGTGGACTGATGAGCGGCGCCTTGCTGATCCTCTTCTTCCGGCGAAAGGGCGTACCGTTGTTTGACAAGGTCCAGCTTTGAATCAGGTCTTTCCTGAGCCGGTTCAGGCGGACTTCCAGACTGCGTTTGAAGACCTGCAGGCAACGCCGTCGCGATTGACGGTTTCGCCCGATGCCAGCCTGATCCGTTCCCGATAGGAGCGGCAGTAGGTGCCCTGCACTGTTTTCCATGTTTTAACGGGAGTTGCCGAGCCGCTTGCGCCGCTGGCCGGGTTCCGCCAGTGCCTCGTCTTGCCGGATAGTGATTTTTCCAGGGCGGTCTGGAGCGTTCTCTGGGCCATCGCACGATCGGACGGCTGCAGGCCGGCTTTCGATCCTTGCGATTCAGATACGATGGGGAGTGCCGCCACAGAGCAGGACACCATTGTGCTCAAGGCAAGCAGATAAAATATTTCTCTCGTGGGAAACCCGATGCTTAGAAAATTCAAACCGATCCCGCCTTACGGTTTTACTTCCAGCCGTTCTGAATAGCTTCCCGCTCCTGCTGGGGCGACAGAGAGCCGCCAGACGGAGCGCTGTCACCGACAAACGGCCGCTGCCCGAAGAATTTCCTAAGAACACTTGCAGATCCAGGCTTTTCTGAGGCGGGCTCCTTCAATGTGTTCTCGCTGTGGTCTGTTTTCGAGTTTTCGACTTTGCCAGTCGCTTCGGCTTCCGGACGGGAGTGTTTGTCCTGATTTCCGTGATCGTCTGACCTGTTTCCCTTGTCGTGGTTGCGATCGCTGTCGTGATCGGCTTGCTCACTTCGGGATTTTGCGGCTGCAGCAATGGAGTCTTTCAGGTCCGTCAAGGGGCTGAAGAAGACGAGAGAGAACACCAGCGCCGCAGCCGCAAGGCCCGGCAGAACGCGGGTCATCGCTGAAAGGCGGTCTTGCAACGTGTTCCGGCGGGCGTGATTCATTTACTTCTTTTCTGTGCGGTTTTGCGTTTCAACTGCGGATTTGGAGAACGAACTTTGCGCACTCGCCACCATAACACCTGAGTCTTCTGTTTTCTTCCCGGCGTCAGGGCACAATTTTATCGACCATAGTCTTAAAAAAGCTGGGATCGAAAGGTCTCATTGCGTGTTGTGACGTCAAGAGCGGTTTGCGGAGAACTTCTTGCCTGAAGACAAAATCAAGACGGAGATGATCCGTCTGCTCCCTAAACTGAGGAGTTTTGCTTTAAGACTGTGCCGGAATCCGGATCAGGCAGACGATCTGGTGCAGACGACGTGCGAGCGGGCAATCCGGTCTCTCGACCAGTTCGACCCTGCAACGAGCCTCGACAGCTGGATGTTCCGGATCCTGCAGAACCTCTATTTCAATTCCGTGAGGGATTCTGCAAACCGGGCCAGGCTGTTTGATCTGGCGATGCTTGATTACGAAGGCAGCTACGACGGCGACAAGGCGGCAGCCAACAGTCTGGAGCTGCAGAAAGTTCAGGCTTTCATCGGCAAGCTTGATGCGGACAACCGGGAGGTTCTTCTGAAGATTGCCGTAGAAGGCCAGAGTTACAAGGATGTTGCGGAGGAACTTGGAGTGCCAATCGGAACCGTTACCAGCCGCCTTGCGCGCGCCCGACTGAAATTGCGCGAGTGGCTGGAGACGAACGAGCCGGTGCCCGAAGTCGCTTTGCGGAGCATGCCAGGAGGTGTGTCATGACGTTTGATGAAAAACGCGACCAGGTCATTCTCGCCGAAAACATCGGCAGGATGCTGGATGGCGAAGTGTCCGCCGAGGAACGTGCGGACCTTCTGTTCCAGATCAGGCAGACGAAAGAAGGCGCTGAGCTGCTGCAGCGGATGTCGGAGGACAATGTCCTTTTGCAAAATGCGGTTCCGGCAGCCGTTCCGGAAGACAGCATGGACCGCTTTCACTCTGTCATGGACAGGGAATTTGCAACGCGCGGCACGCCGCCGCACCCGAGGCACGCTCGTTTGTCCTGGACAGGGACGGTGGTTCAGATGGCCGCGGCCCTGGTGCTGATCGCCGGAACCTTTGCCTTCACCACATTCTGGATGCAATCGCGTATGGACGACGCCGTCGCTTCGCTGGCGGCGCATATGGAAACCGAACGGGTTCTGATTGCCCGGACCGTGCAGGAAGCCCTTGAAACCAAGGTCAGCGGGGAGCCGGTTCATATCGGCCCCGAGGGCGACTGGTCGGAGATCCTGACGCCGATCAGGACCTACAAGAGCAAAAGCGGCCATTGGTGCCGGCAGTATCTGAGGCAAACGACTTTCGGCGGGCTGGATCTGGCCATCAAGGGTACCGCCTGCCGGGATGAGAATGGCGCCTGGACCACGGTCTTTGCCGAGCCGGTCTCCGACAAATTCTCTCCGCAATCCGCCGGGATCTGATTACTTCAAAAATGCGGCGCCGATGACAGGGACCGGAAGCCCCTCGCGCCGACGCCGATACTTTTCTTCCGGGATGGCGATTTCTTTGCGAATTCACAGGCGATTTGCCTGTTTGCTGCGTTGCAGAATTGTCGACATTGCGACGCGCGTTTTTCCGTGCCCGGCAAATTGCCGTTTTAGACCGATTGGCGCGATTGACAGTGGCGGTGCTGGTCAGTACCGTCCCCCGCCATGCGCCACGACTGGCTCTTTTCCGCCGTTTGTGACTCTTTGTCATCTGGGTGGGCGAGCCTGAAGAATGCGGTGCGGTGAAAGCCGGCCCAGCAAGAGGTTGAGACCAAATGAAAATCCTCGTACCCGTGAAGCGGGTCATTGATTACAATGTGAAAGTTCGCGTCAAACCGGATGGATCAGGCGTCGATCTTGCGAACGTCAAGATGTCCATGAACCCGTTTGACGAAATTTCCGTCGAAGAGGCCCTGCGCCTGAAGGAAGCCGGAAAAGCAACCGAGGTCGTGGTTGTGTCCGTCGGACCGCAGCAGGCAACCGAAACCCTGCGCACAGGCCTCGCCATGGGTGCCGATCGGGGTATTCTGGTCAAGACCGACGAAACCACCGAGCCTCTGGCTGTCGCCAAGATCCTGAAAGGTATCGTCGAGGCGGAAGAGCCGGGCCTGGTGATCGTCGGCAAACAGGCGATCGACGACGACTGCAACCAGACCGGCCAGATGCTTGCCGCCCTGCTTGGCTGGGCGCAGGGCACCTTTGCCTCCAAGGTCGATCTGGGTGACGGCACGGTTGACGTAACGCGCGAAGTCGATGGCGGCCTGCAGACCGTCAAGCTGAAGCTGCCGGCGATCGTGACCACGGACCTGCGCCTGAACGAGCCGCGCTATGCGTCGCTGCCGAACATCATGAAGGCCAAGAAAAAGCCGATCGACGAGAAAACCCCGGACGATTTTGGTGTCGACATCACACCGCGCCTGACAGTGGTTTCCACCGCAGAACCGGCAGCGCGTGAGGCCGGCGTCAAGGTGAGCTCCGTCAGCGAACTGGTCGACAAACTGAAAAACGAAGCCGGTGTCCTTTAAGGCCCGTCGCAGGAGGAAAGAAAATGACAACACTTCTTGTGGCTGAACATGCCGGCGGCGCTTTGAGCGATGCGACCGCAAAAGCCATGACCGCCGCGGTAGCATTGGGCTCCGACGTTCACATTCTGGTGGCCGGCAAGGGCGTCCAGAGCGTTGCGGAAGAGGCAGCCAAGCTGTCCGGCGCCGCCAAGGTGCTGGTTGCCGAAAGCGATGCGCTGGAGCATCAGCTGGCTGAGCCGACCGCCAGCCTGATTGTCGACATGGCCGGTGACTACGACGCCATTGTCGCGCCGGCGACCGCCAACGGCAAGAACACGCTGCCGCGTGTTGCCGCGCTGCTGGATGTTATGCAGATCTCCGACGTAACGGCCGTTATCGATGGGGAAACCTTCGAGCGCCCGATCTATGCGGGCAACGCCATCCAGACCGTAAAATCCGGCGATCCGAAAAAGGTGATCACCGTCAGAACGTCTACGTTCGCGGCTGCGGATGCAGGCGGTTCGGCGGCCATTGAAACGGTCGGCGGAACAGATGGCCCCGGTGTTTCCGAATTCGTCGGCGAGGAACTGTCCAAATCGGACCGTCCGGAACTGACGTCCGCGAAGATCATCATTTCCGGTGGCCGCGCGCTCGGGTCCGCGGAAAAGTTCCAGGAAGTCATCATGCCGGTTGCCGACGCGCTTGGTGCCGCTGTCGGTGCCTCCCGCGCCGCGGTCGACGCCGGCTATGCGCCGAACGACTGGCAGGTGGGTCAGACCGGCAAGGTTGTCGCGCCGGATCTTTACATTGCCTGCGGCATTTCCGGTGCGATCCAGCACTTGGCCGGCATGAAGGATTCGAAGGTGATCGTCGCGATCAACAAGGACGAGGAAGCCCCGATCTTCCAGGTGGCCGACTACGGTCTTGTTGCGGATCTGTTCGAGGTTCTGCCGGAATTGAAGGCAGCCGTCGAGTAAGACCTGCGGCAAATTGATCACGAACCCCGGTGCGAATGACAGTTTTCGCTCCGGGGTTCTTGCTGTTCGGCGCAAGACTTGCCAAAAATAGCCACAACCGGGCATTCGGATGAGTTGTTAACGATCGGATTTTCAGGATGGCAGTCGAAATCAAAAAAGTCGGCGTGATCGGCGCAGGTCAGATGGGCAGCGGTATTGCGCATGTCTGTGCAGTTGCCGGCTTTGACGTCAGATTGAGCGATGTTTCCATGGAGCGGATCGAGTCCGGTCTCGCTTCGATCAACGGCAACATGGCCCGTCAGATCTCCAAGTCCCTGATTTCCGAAGAAGAGCGTAACGCCGCTCTGGACCGGATCAAGCCGGTCGAGGATCTGGATCTCTTGAGCGATGCGGATCTGGTAATCGAATCCGCTGTCGAGAATGAGCAGGTCAAACGGAAGATCTTTTCCCAGCTTTGCCCGATCCTGAAGCCGGAAGCCATTCTGGCAACCAATACCTCCTCGATCTCGATCACCCGCCTTGCTGCATCGACCGACCGGCCGGAACGATTTATCGGCATTCATTTCATGAATCCGGTTCCGGTGATGGAACTGGTGGAACTGGTGCGCGGCATTGCCACGGAAGACGAAACCTTCGAGGCTTCGAGGGGGTTCTGTGACCGCCTTGGCAAGCAGGTGGCCGTGGCCGAGGATTTCCCGGCTTTCATGGTCAACCGTATTCTGCTGCCGATGATCAACGAGGCGATCTACAAACTTTATGAAGGTGTCGGATCCGTAGAATCGATCGACAAGGCCATGCGCCTTGGCGCCAACCACCCGATGGGTCCGCTGCAACTGGCGGATTTCATCGGCCTGGACACATGCCTGTCGATCATGCAGGTGCTCTATGAAGGACTTGCCGATTCCAAATACCGGCCCTGTCCGCTCCTGGTGAAATATGTCGAAGCGGGCTGGCTCGGCCGGAAGACGCAGCGCGGGTTCTACGACTATCGCGGCGAACATCCGGTGCCGACCCGCTAACCGAGACCGATGAACCTTGCCCGCTACTGCCTGACCAACGCCGCTCCCGATCCGGAGAAAACGGCGCTGGAGGTGGTGGGCGAAGGCGGAACCGTCCTTGAAGTCTGGAGCTATGCGGCGCTCACCGAGAAGGTTCTTGCCGTTGCTGCCGGTCTGAAGGCCTCCGGTCTTGAGCCCGGCGACCGCGTTCTGTTGCGGATCGGCCATTCCAGTGATTTTCCGCTTCTGTTTTTCGGCGCAATCGCCGGCGGTTACATTCCGGTTCCGACATCCGCGCTTTTGACGGCCTCCGAAACCGCGGCGATCCTGTCCGACAGTGGTGCGTCCCTGATCCTGCACGACGGCAAGACCGCCGTTCCGGACGGAACCGGCGTTCGGCTGCTGGGGCCAGAGAGAATTGTACGCCTGAAGCAGGGAACTCCCGGAGACTTTGCCGACACCGGTGAGGACGATCCGGCCTTCCTGATCTACACCTCCGGAACCAGCGGCACACCGAAGGGGGTGCTGCACGCCCATCGGGCGGCCCGGGCGCGCCAACCGATGTACCGGGGCTGGTACGGAATTTCCGCGTCCGACCGTTTGCTGCATGCCGGTGCCTTCAATTGGACCTACACGCTGGGTGTCGGGCTCATGGACCCTTGGGCCAATGGGGCCACAAGCGTTGTTTATGACGGCCCGCGTGATCCGGAGATCTGGCCGCAGATCATGACAGCGAGCAGGGCAACGCTCTTTGCGGCGGTGCCGAGCCTCTACCGGCGTATTCTGAAATACGGTGAGGTTTCCAAGGAGTCGTTTCCGGACCTGCGCCACGGGCTGACGGCGGGCGAAGCACTTGCGGCAAGCCTTTACCGGGACTGGAAAGAACACACGGCACGTGACCTTTATGAGGCGCTGGGAATGAGCGAGATATCGACTTATCTCTCAACCGGCCCGGACGTTCCGGTCAAACCGGGCTCGCCCGGCAGACCGCAGACGGGGCGCAAGATTGCGATCTTGAACGAGAACTCAGGCAGCGCGGATTTCGCATCCCGGAACGAGGCGGGACTTCTGGCTGTTCATCGCGACGAGCCGGGACTGATGCTCGGGTATTGGAACCGGCCGGAGGATACGAAGGCGGCATTCCGGGGCGACTGGTTTTTGACCGGTGACCGTGCCCGGGAGGACGAAGATGGATACTACTGGTACGAGGGCCGCGCCGACGACCTGATGAATGCCTTCGGTTACCGGGTCGCGCCTGAAGAAGTGGAACGGGTTCTGGCCGCCGATCCGCAAGTGCTGGAAGTTGCCGTGACAGCCGTTCCTGCCCGGGCCGGGGTCAGCCTGATTACCGCCTTCGTCGTTCCGCGCGATGCCGAAGGTTTCGACGTGAACCGGCTTGCGGCGCATGCGGCGCTGGGACTAGCGGACTACAAGCGGCCGAAAGCCTATGAACTGGTGGATCAGCTGCCCAGAACCCCTTCGGGAAAAGTGCGCCGCAAAGCATTGGTCCAGCCGGGATTTGAAAAAGGCTAAATTGCCTTCAGTGCTGGTAACTCATTGTTAACGCTTACTTAAGGGCAGGGCGCTAGGGTGGCGCTCCCTTAAGGAGAATCAGATGGACAGCGTCGGCATTGCCAACACTTTTGTTGCTCAGACCCAGGCCAAGACGGCCCAGGCGCTGCAGTCCGAAATGTTGAAAATGTCCGTCCAGCAGGACGCCAATCTGGTCGCGCTTCTTCAGGAAGGCGCTGAAAATCTCCAGTCCACGCAAGCCGCCCCGCCTCCGGGCCTTGGCGGCCAGGTCGACGTTACCGCCTGATTTCTTTCGGACCGTTTCTTAACATTCGGCGTCGATCGCGCCGTTTCGGGCGGGCATCCGCGCGAGCTCCTGTTTATTGCGGCGAGCATGAGCTGGTATCATGCAACTTGAAGTCAATTCGGCGGTGCGACCAGGAAATGCTTTTGTTTCAATGAGTTGCGTTGTTTCAAGTAAAATTTTAGAAAAAGTCTAATCTTTCCATCAGTATTCGAATCATCCTGCCTAAAGGTAATTCTTACAATTTACCTTTGGTTTCAGCTATTTGTCTCAGTATGAATGAGCAAAATCGTATCCAAGGATTGGAACGACAATGTCTGAAGCAATAGGTTCTGGATCATATCAGACGTTTCAGCCGACTTTGGCCACGCCGCAGGCGGAAAAGATCGCGGAACAGGTCGAAGTCATCAAAGCCAAACGAACAGAAGCTGCTGCCGAGAAGGCGCAGCGTCAGGCTCAATTCAGCACCAATCGGGCGGAGTATCTGAGCCTGCAGGCTGAACAATTGAAAAATCGCGCGGAGACGAGTCGTCTGGAAGAAGGGCTTGGCCGCCAGATCAACATTCTGGCCTAGTCATTCCCGTCAGATAGCCCCATCACCCCGCCAAAGGAGTACCGAATATGGCGAGTATATCCGGCAGTTCTTCTGCTGCTGTCAGCGCGGCCAACGTGCGCTCGGAGCTTGCGGCCAATGCGATCCGCGATCAGAACGAACAGGAACGCCAGGTGGTCGAGCGCCTTGAAGTCGCGCAGGAGACCCAGGAACGGGAGCGCCGCGAATCCCGCGAGATTCCGGGCCTCGGCAACGCCGTTGACATTACGGTCTAGGACTCGCCCGGAGACTCACGATCCGGTTTTTGTCATCGCACTTTGAATCAGTGATTTGGCCTCGCCGGATGCCCATTCGGCGGGGCCGTACATTGTGCCGATCTCACATCCTTCCGGACTGACCAGAATGGTTGTCGGCAGGCCCGTTGCGCGCGCCACCTTCCTGAGATCCTTCAAAATGCCGTTGGAGCTGTCCTGATACAGGGTCAGGTGGCTGACACCGATCTCGTTCAGGAACGCCTTCGGTTTTTCCGGCCCGCCCCGGTCCAGATTGACTGCGACCACCTCAAAGTCGTCATCTCCAAGTTCTGCTTGCAGCGCGTCGAGCGCGGGCATTTCCTTGCGGCACGGGGTGCACCACGTGGCCCAGAGATTGAGCAGGACCGTCTTGTCCTTGAAATCGGACAGGCCGACCGGCTGGTCGCCGGGTCCTTTGAAGGTCAGGTTTTTGAGGTCCAGCGGTTTGCTTGCGGGAATGAAAGCCGCCACATCTCCCTTTGCATAGGGCTTGGCGGCGCTCGCCGCCTTCAGGGCCGCCGTACAGCTTTGCGCACCGGCGATGTTGCCATTCGGACCGGCGATCACGTATAGAGCCGCTACAGCAGCTACTGCACCTGCAATCCCGGCGGCAACAAGTCCGCGTCTGGAGCTTTTTGCGGGTTCGGTTGGTTTCGTCATTTGTTTAAACCTCGCAAGGGGCGTCTCTTAAAGGACAGGACATGAGCAATCGCATGTGGGGAGGCCGGTTCGCCGAAGGACCGGACGCCATCATGGAGGAGATCAACGCCTCCATCGACTACGACAGGAAGCTATATAAGCAGGACATCGACGGCTCGAAAGCCCATGTGCGTATGCTCGCTGAAAAAGACATCGTGACGCAGGACGATGCCGACAGGATTGTTCAAGGTCTAGACACAATTCTGTCAGAGATCGAAAGCGGCGAGTTCAAATTCTCCCGCGCGCTGGAAGATATTCATATGAATATCGAAGCCCGGCTTGCTGAGTTGATCGGTCCGGCAGCCGGACGCCTGCACACCGCCCGCTCCAGAAACGACCAGGTTGCCACCGATTTCCGTCTCTGGGTGCGCGATACGCTCGATACGCTGGAAACGCAGCTGACGGAGCTGATGCAGGTGCTGGCTGAAAAGGCGGAAACCCACGCCGCTGATGTCATGCCCGGCTTTACCCATCTGCAGTCGGCGCAGCCGGTGACTTTCGGCCATCACATGCTGGCCTATGTGGAGATGTTCGCCCGCGACCGGAGCCGGGTGCGTGATGCCCGCAAGCGCATGAATGAAAGCCCGCTGGGTGCTGCCGCGCTTGCCGGCACCTCTTTTCCGATCGACCGCAAGATGACGGCTGAGGCGCTCGGCTTCGACCGTCCGGCGGCGAATTCGCTCGACGCCGTGTCCGACCGGGACTTCGTCATCGAGGCACTGGCGGCCGCATCGCTTGCCGCCATGCACCTGTCGCGCCTTGCCGAAGAGATCGTCATCTGGTGTTCGGCGCAGTTCGGCTTCGTCAAGCTGTCGGACAAGTTTTCGACCGGCTCCTCGATCATGCCGCAGAAGAAAAACCCGGATGCGGCCGAGCTGGTGCGAGCCAAGACCGGCCGCATTTACGGTGCGCTTCAGTCCCTTCTGGTGATGATGAAGGGCCTGCCGCTGGCCTATTCCAAGGACATGCAGGAAGACAAGGAACAGGCTTTTGACGGCCTGGCCAGCGTGTCCCTGGCACTGGCGGCCATGACCGGTATGGTGCGGGACCTGGAGCCGGTGACCAAGGTGATGAAAAAGGCCGCCGGGTCGGGCTATTCCACAGCGACCGATCTTGCCGACTGGCTGGTGCGCGTGCTCGGCTTGCCCTTCCGCGATGCGCACCACGTGACCGGCCGGGTTGTTGCTCTCGCGGTGGAACGGAATGTCGAGCTTCACAAGATACCGCTTGCCGACATGCAGTCGGTCGAGCCGAAAATCACCGAGGAGATCTACTCGGTTCTTTCGGTCGACAAGTCCGTGCGCAGCCGTGTCAGCTATGGCGGCACGTCGCCGGTCAATGTGCGCAAACAGGCGCGGCGCTGGCTCAAGGAGCTTGCCAAGAGCTAGTTTGGCGGCCACAGACCCTTTTCCTCGCATGCCGGTTCACAGCGGCCTTGCCGAATTCCGTCTGTCATGCGAGGAGAAGGGTCGAAAGCAAATTGCGAAAAGGGCAATCTGGTGATGACAACCCGGTTCAAATCTCTGGCGCTGATCGGCCTCTGCCTGAGCTTGACCCTGGCCGGGTGCGGCCGCAAGGGCTCTCTTGAGGATCCGGCAGCCGTGACGCCACAGGCCGATGCTGCTGCTGCGGATCCGGCGGTTGCCCCCGCTCCGCCGGCCAGCGAAGCGCCGGAAAGCGACAAACCCTTCTTCCTGGATTTCCTGATTCAGTAAATTCTCCAGCGCGGCGGCGGAACCGGCTGCGCTTCAGCCGCAAGAGGGCGTTCCTTGCATCATTTCGATTACAAAGATGGTGAACTTTATGCCGAGGACGTTGCGATCGCAGAGATCGCGCGGGCCGTCGGCACGCCGTTTTACTGCTATTCCACAGCGACCCTGACGCGGCACTATCAGGTGTTCTCGTCCGCGTTCGACGATATCCCATCGCTGGTCTGCTACGCCATGAAGGCCAATTCGAACCAGGCCGTGCTGCAAACGCTGGCGCAGCTTGGCGCGGGCATGGATGTGGTCTCCGAGGGCGAATTGCGCCGTGCACGCGCGGCGGGCGTTCCGGCAAACAAGATCGTTTTTTCCGGTGTCGGCAAAACGGAAGCCGAACAGGCCTATGCGCTGGAAGAAGACATTCTGTGCTTCAACGTGGAATCCGAACCGGAATTGCGTCAGCTTTCGCGCGTTGCCAGCGGGATGGGCCGGACGGCGCGGGTTTCCATGCGCATCAATCCGGATGTCGACGCCAGGACACATGCAAAGATCGCCACCGGCAAGGCGGAAAACAAGTTCGGCATTCCCTGGCAGCGGGCACGCGACGTTTACGCGGAAGCCGCCAGGCTGCCCGGCATCAAGGTGACCGGCATCGACATGCATATCGGGTCCCAGATCACCGAGCTGGAACCCTTCGACAATGCCTTCGCCCGGCTGGGCGACCTGATTTCGGACCTGCGAAGCCAGGGCCACAGCATCGATCACGTGGATCTCGGCGGCGGACTTGGCATTCCTTACATCACCGACAACAATCCTCCGCCCCATCCGGACGCCTATGCCGAGGTGGTCAAGAAGCACGTGCGCGAGCTTGAATGTACCGTGATGTTCGAGCCGGGCCGCATGATTGCCGGCAATGCCGGCATCCTCGTGACCAGCGTGATCTATGTGAAAGAGGGTGCTGACAAGACCTTCGTGATTGTTGACGGGGGCATGAACGATCTCATCCGGCCGACCCTCTACGAGGCCTATCACGAAGTCGGTCCGGTGCGGCAGGCCAGCGGCGATGCAGCGCGAATCAAGGCCGATATTGTCGGGCCCGTGTGTGAAACCGGTGACTTTCTGGCGCAAAACCGCGATATGGCAGCCGTGAATGCTGGGGATATGTTGGCCGTTTATTCAGCAGGGGCCTACGGTGCCGTTCAGTCGTGTACCTATAATTCTCGTCTGCTTGTCCCGGAAGTCCTCGTAAATTCTGACCAGTTTGCGGTCATCCGGCCAAGGACCACCTTCGAAGATCTGATCGGACTCGACCAAATCCCCGATTGGCTCAAGGGGTCGTGACACAATCGGCTGACAATTAGTTGTTCCGACAGGTTGCCGGACGGTCTCCTTTGCCTCACCTTATTAGGGTACGGGCTCATGAATGAGGTCGAAGTGGTTTTAGCCCGTACCTAGGTGATGGGCGGGTTCTGCGGGCTGCAGCTTATGAAAAAGGAGCCTTGCGGGATATGAACCGGAGGTGCCTTTGAGTCCGAACGACAGCAACCAGGAATCCGGCCGGCCGGTCTATCCGGAGCATTTCGTATGTCGGAACATCGTCCGCGCACGGCTGAACCGGCTTGTCGGTCAGAGCCGGTGGGCTCTGTTTGTCGAACGGCTATGGCGTGCTCTGCTGCCACTTCTGGTCGTTGCCGGGTTGTTTGTCGGTCTGTCGTGGCTCGGTCTTTGGCTGGCTCTGCCTCTCTGGATGGGGCCGCTCGGCGTGATCGGCTTTGCCGCCGCTGCGATCTGGTCCGCCAGGGATCTGTCCCGTCTGCGCTTGCCGAGCCGTGAAGACGCTCTTGCGCGCGTTGAGAAATCCTCCGGCTACCAGCACAGGCCGTTGACCGCCCTGGAAGATGATCTGTCGATCGGCGCGGACAATCCCGACAGTCAGGCGATTTGGGCGCTACATCAGCGGCGGACCGCGGCAGCCGTGGGAGCGATCCGCTCCAAGGCTCCCGATCCGCAGGCTTTTCGCCGCGACCCGTGGGCCCTTCGCGTTCTGGCGGCCAGCCTTGTGCTGATCGGACTTGCCACCGCCAATGGCGATTATGCCGGCCGGCTGGCTTCCGCCTTTCGGAACCCCTTTCAGACTGTCGTGCCGCCGAGCAGGCTGGATGCCTGGGTTACACCTCCGCTTTATACCAGCGAACCGCCGATCTATCTGACCGGGGAAAGTGCCCAACTGCGCGACCCGGGTGCGCCCGTCTCCGTGCCGGAAGGCTCCGTGCTGGTGGTCCGGACCCAGGGTGCGCCTGGTCTCGTGATGACCTTTGCCGGCGCCGATGAAGACGAACCGCAGATCATAGAACCGGAAGGCGCCGCGGAAAACGCGGACCCGGACCTGCAAAAGCTGCTGCCGGTCGAGCGCCGTATCGAATTGGAAAAGACCGGCGTTGTGGAACTGAAGAACGGTGAGGAACCGCTCCTGAGTTTCGTCTTCGCCGTTCGTGCCGATGATAGCCCGGAAATACGCCTCACCGACGATCCGGAGGAACAGCTCAGCGGGGCACTGAAATTCTCCTATCTGGTCAAGGACGACTATGGCGTGATTGCCGCCGAAGCGCGTATCGCGCCGCTGCCCGATCCGGACAACGGCGGCCGTGCGCCGCGGCCGCTGGTGGAAGCTCCGCAGTTTCCCCTGTCCCTGCCGCCCCGCGCCGGAACGGCCAAAACCGGCGAAACGATGCGGGATCTGACCTCTCACCCATGGGCAGGCTCCGAGGTTGACCTGACGCTGATGGCGCGGGATCAGGCCGGACAGGAAGGGATATCTCCCGCCTATCGCATCACGATGCCGCAACGCCGTTTCGGCAAGCCCTTGGCACGGGCGATTGTCGAGCAGCGCCGCAGTCTTGCGCTTGATGCCCAGAACCACTCTCAGGTGATCATCGCCCTGGATGCCCTGATGTTGGCGCCTCAGCATTTCGACTTCAAACCGCGCAACTATCTCGGCATGCGCTTTGCCTACGGCGAGCTTGTCCACGCCGAGAACGATGAAGACCTGAAAGCGCTGCTGCCTCTGCTGTGGGATCTGGCCCTGTCGATCGAGGACGGGGACCTGTCCGCCGCCGAACGCAAACTTCGGGACGCCCAGGAGGCCCTGCGCAAGGCGCTGGAGGAAGGGGCGAGCGAAGAGGAAATCGCCAAGCTCACCCAGCAGCTTCGTGAAGCGCTGAACGAATATATGCAGGCGCTGGCCGAACAGATGCGCCAGAACCCCCAGGCAATGCAGCCTTTCGACGGCAACCAGCAAACGCTCAGCCAGCAGGAGCTGAGCGACATGCTGGACAGGATCGAGGAGTTGGCCCGCACAGGTTCCCGCGATGCGGCCCGGGAACTTCTCGCCCAGATGCAGCAGATGCTGGAGAACCTGCAGGCGGGCCGGCCGCAGATGATGCCGAACAGCATGTCCAGCGAAATGATGGAAATGCTCAACCAGCTTGGTGAAATGATTCAGCGCCAGCAGCAACTGATGGATGACACGCACCGCTTCAACCAGGATCAGCAGAAGCAGCGCCGTGGTCAACAGCAGCAGCAAGGGCAACAAGACCAGCAGGGCCAGGGGCAGCAATTGACCCAGGAGCAGCTGGAACAGATGCTCAAGCAACTGCAGGAGGGCCAGGGAAAGCTGGCGCAGCAACTGCAGGAGCTTATGGAGCAACTGAACCAGAACGGCATGGGCCAGAACGAAGCTCTGGGCGATGCAGGCGAATCCATGGGCGATGCCCAGCAATCCCTGGGCGAGGGCCAGGGGCAGCAGGCGCTCGGCCAGCAGAGCGATGCGCTTGATGCCCTGCGGCGCGGCGCACAGGGGCTGACGGAGCAGATGATGGGTCAGGGGGAAGGTGCCGGAACGCCCGCCGGACCGTCTCCCATGGACGAAGACCCGCTCGGGCGTCCGCGCCGGACGGAAGGCCCGGATTTCAACAATCGGGTTCAGATTCCGGATGAGATCGACGTTCAGCGTGCGCGGCGCATTCTGGAAGAACTCCGCCGGCGCTTCTCCGATCCTTCCCGTCCGAAGCTGGAGCTGGACTATCTGGAGCGGTTGCTGAAGCGATACTAGGGTGCGGACCACCCCATGGGGCATGGGGGCCGTCAGGCCGCTACGGGCCTCTCCAAGGATGAGGCAGAGCATCCGGCGCAGGTTCTTGTCGGACAGGCCACTGAAATCTCACAGCCGTAAAAAAGAAACCCCGCAGGAAGCGGGGTTTGGCTGTTTCGGTGCTGGATTTTATCGCCGGTGCTGCTTCTTCAGGCGTAACGGCGGGTTTCCTGCGGCAGTTCGCCGGAAATCGCCTTGCGCACCGCCTTGCGGATATCGGCGAGCGAAAACGGTTTGGTGACAACGTCATGCACCAGCGAATCGAGACCGTTGGCGCGTTCGCGCTGGTCGGCGAAGCCGGTCATCAGCAAAATGGGCATGTCGGGAAAGTCGCGTGCCGTGTGCAAAGCGAGTGCGATGCCGTCCATCACCGGCATCTTGATGTCGGATAGCAGCAGCTCGTAACCGCCCTTTTCGCGGGACAGAATTTCGACCGCTTCGCCGCCGTCTTCCGCCACTTCAACGGCATGCCCGTCCAGCTCAAGCGCGCGTTTTACAAAGCTGCGGACAGCTTCATCATCTTCGGTAAGCAGAATGCGAGCCATGCTCACTCTCCTGTTTTGCCGTCAGCCGCTGCCTCTTCGGGCGCAGCAACGTATCCAATATAGGGCAACTGCCGCCACGCGTGGCCCATATCCATACCATATCCGACGACAAACTTATCAGGACAGGCAAATCCTACATAATCGGCAGATATGGCAGCTTTACGGCGCTCCGGCTTATCGAGCAAGGCAGCGATCTTTACAGAACGGGCACCCCGCTTTTTGAGCCGCTCGCGCGCAAAGGCGAGCGTCCGGCCGGATTCCAGGATATCATCTACCAAAATAATATCGCGGTCGTTAACGTCACTCTCGACATCGCGTAAAATACGGATTGTGTCGGAGCCTTCCGTGCCCGCGCCATAGGACGACAGATGGATAAACTCCATTTCCGGTTCAAGTCCCGTCCGGTGCATCGCCCGCACAAGATCGGCGGCAAAGATGAAACTGCCCTTCAATACGGCCACGACGAGCAGATTCTTTGGCTGTCCTTCGGCTATTTCCTCCGCGAGCGCGGCAACTCTCAATGCAATGGCGTTTTCATCGAACAGTGTGTGAATATGTGTGGTCATGGTCACTCAAGAACTATCTGGCGTTTGCCGCGATCAACAAACCGGACCTGGATGTTTGACGCGCCCTGGGGAGGGTCAGCCAATATCGTCCTGAACCGGGTTTCGTCCAGTCCGTTCAAGGTCCGCGTGCGCGGTTCGACCGTCCAGGCGTAGATTTCCTGCTGGTCGGCGCTGCGGATTGACAGTCTGACCGCCGGTACGGCGTTTGTTTCGTCAAGAAGATTTCGGATCGAGCCCTCCACCACCAGAACCTGTTTGCCATTATCGGATTCGGTGAAGGTTCTGAGATTGCGGAATTCGAGGCCGCGCAGGTTCACCTCCAGACCGATCAAGCGGAACAGGCTGGCGAGGTCGGGTGATTGTTTGACGATGTCGCTACGCATGACCACAAAAATGGAGCAGGCCACCAGGGCGCCGCCAAACAGGGCAATGCCCCCGAGGCGGCGGAAATTCCGCTTCCGCAGCCAGTTGAACGCCGCGCTGATATGGTCGCGGCGGAACTTGTCCGGGTTCACGATAATCTTCGGGCGCTTCGCTTGGCTCTCGATGTCGGTTTTTGGCCCGTTGTCCGCTGCGTCGCCGTCTTCTGCCTGGTCTGCGGCGAATTTTTTCTCTTCGGCGCGGGCGGCTTCCCGGGGCGGCGCGACATCGTCCGGATCGTCTTCGGGCTCGGACATCGTATCCGGCTCGTCATCCTCGGCAAGGTTCCCGGATTCCTCTTCCGCGTCCGCTGTCCATTCGGCCTCGTCCTTGTCTTCGGTGACTGGGCCTGCGTCGTCCTCGGCGGCTGCGTCTTCATCCGTGCCGCCGAGATCGATGGTGCCCACTTCTTCGTCCTCGGGAGAGACAAACCAGCGGCTTCCGCATTTGGCGCATTTGACGCTGCGGCCTTCGGGGCCGAGTGCGT
>JBNLAU010000184.1:0-15500 GCA_050302295.1 Roseibium sp.
TGCGCCGATGCGACTTGTCGAAACCGAGTGCGAACCAAGACCGATCACAAGTTCATGGGCTACAGTTTGCGGTGAGGCCAGCAGCCACGGTGTTCCGCCAAGTTTAGCGTATGTAGCAAGGCTCATATGATTTAAGGAGAAAACGAGCTTACTTTCAGGTTGTGCCATCGTTTCAAGAAGTACGCTCTGCACGGGAACGTCTCGCTTCAAAAATGTCGACTTCGTCGCGAAATATGGGTTGCTCCCGTCATCTAAGGATTTGAACTCCTCTTCGACTTGAACGAGAGCAAGATCCCATTTGAAGCCCTCATCACTTGCCTTTGACAAGGCGCGATGGCTTGCAGCTTGATAGTCATCTGTCGAAGAACTGCGAGCTGTGAAGAATTCCAGATTGGGGCGTTCCAACTGATATCGACGCAGAAAACCGTCACCATACCGCGCAATGTTGTTGCCACTTACTGCGTCAGGCATCCCTTCGAGAAACTTTGCGACAAAGCGATCAACTTGTCCCTCATAATGCGCTTGGCAAATGACAGCGATATTGAGTTGTTTGGGGCTAAATGTCCTTTGATCATATGGCCCGTTTTTCTTAATTCCACGTTCCGCCCAGTCATCTTTTCGCGAGCCGCTGGGATCAAAAACGAGAAACGGCTTCGGTATGGTTTCGGTGCTCGGAAAACCCGCGGCTGCCGAAGATAGCGTCTCGCCAATTGATATCTTTGCACCTGGGACAGCTTCGAGATCCTTCTTCCTCAGGTAATCAAGGGCGCTTTCAATCTGCTCCTTCCGTTTCGGACCTGAATGAAATTCAGCTTCGAGCGCCTCCGCTTGCGCGAGAACCTGTTCAGCGTCCCTGCCGAGGATTTGTCTGACGCAATTGTTCAACGTCTCTCGGCGCCCTTCTAGAAACGCATCCTTTGCGGCAATCGTTTCAAACCCTTCGGCATGGTCTTCGAGCAGAAGGTCATCGCCTTGCACCGCCTTCACTTTTCCGATTAGTCGCCGCCTCGTCATGAGGCGTGAATCGTAGTGTGGCACATCGATCTGGACATATCTGCCTTCCAATGAAACGCCTTTCGAGAGCAAGTCAGCGCAGGTTCCAAGAACGAGGTTTTTCGATCTCGCTTCGCAGACAACGCCGAGAATTCGGTGCTTGGTAAAGATCGGCCTTGTGTCGAAACGAAGCATCGTTCGTTTTTGTATCCAAGACGGCAAGGCAGGGTGGCTAATCATTCCGCGCGACGCATCGCCGAGCACGCTCACAGGCCTATCGGATAGGAGTTGCCGTTGACCGCTAAACACGCGCAGCAGTGCTGAAGAGAAAAGGGAAGGTAACAGCAGCCTGTCTTTTGCTAGGTCAATCTCTTCGCGTAAATTGCCTAGTGGTTCACGGTCGCCCGTGATCGGGATATCTATTATTGTATCCTGATCACGCCTGAATACGTGCGTGTGCGAGAATTCCTGGCGAAGTTCGCGCAGATGCTCATCATCGTAAGGTTGCCGCCCGATCAATACGGTTGTCTCCCCGCCGACTGACAGCGGTGCAAAGTTTATGCTGTAGTGCGCCATGTGCTGCTTTGGTTCTCTCTACGGATTCGCCCAAGTAACCAGATTCGCTTATACACCTCACTCTGATTGCAATAAGCATCACGTACAATTAATTTCTACAACTGACGATCAGATATCTAAGAGAATCGGAGCGCTATTCGAGCAAAGGGATTAGGTACTTTGTCAACCAATGCATCGAGCTTGGGTGCTATTCGTAAAATCAAATTGAAGTCGCAAATTTCGGAACGATTTGAAAATGTCCGCTTTGATTGCCAAGTCCTGAAGAGCCCGACAGTCCCGCTCAGCACTAAACCGGTCATTCGTTCGAGCCGCAACGAACGTCTCTTTCCCGCCTCTTTCCGGCCATTCGTTCCGACCATAACAAACGACAATGTCGAGTTTCACTCGCTTGCTGGCGAAGCGGTGGGCTTGAAGGCGGGTTTCCGGCGTTCGATGTGAACGCGGAGAAAATAGCTTCGAGCCCTTCCTGATTGAGTTGCTCTGTAAAAAGGTGCATTGGATGAGTGAAGCACAGGCGACGAGGATCCTGATGAAATTTTCTTCTCCGTATCAGCTGACCGAACGCAGTGCCCAGATCCCCTGCGTACTTGAGCTCATTCGCCAGGAGTTCTCATACATGGAATCGCGGATCGACCCTCCGTCTTCCATGTATCGGTTGACCGTCGAATCCCTCAGAGAAAAGTGTTCATCCGGAGAAGTCTGGGCCATCGGTGAGCAGCCATATGCCTGCGTTTTTCTGACCGAAAAGGCCGACTGTCTTTATGTTGGAAAACTTGCGGTAAGAAGCGACCAGCGCGGGCAGGGGTGCGCAAGGAAGCTGATCGAACTGGCGGAGCGGCGGGCGCAATCACGCGCGCTTGCCTTCCTTGAGCTCGAGACCCGGATCGAACTCCACGAGAACCACGAAACGTTTCACCGGCTGGGCTTTGTGAAGATCGGCGAAGGCGCGCATGCCGGTTTCGACCGGTCCACATATATTGTCATGCGTAAACCTGTTTGCCCGCAACAGACTGTTGCGTAGCGCGAGGCCAGCGGTTGTCCCGGCCGGTTCCACGACGTTTATGACCGAAACATCAGGCGCACCTGACTTCCCGCTCAAACCAGCACCGCTCCCCCCGGCTCCGGAGCCCTCACCTATACCCGATATTGATCAACTGAACGCGCCGGTTGACGGCGGCGTCCGGATTGGACGGGTCGCGGAGTTGTTCCTCGCCCACGCCGACGGCGAAGAGGTAATTGCCGGGTACCTGGAAGGTCGTCACCAGCGCGTCGCGCACAGCTTTTGCCCGTTTGACCGACAGTTCCAGATTATATTCGCGGGCGCCCTTGGCATCGGTGTGGCCGACGATGAAAAAACTCTGTCCCTGCAGATAGGGCGTGTGCAGCGCGTCCGCGATAAGGCCGACGGTTTCATAGGATTCCGGGCGGATGCGGGCTGAATCGAAGTCGAAGCTGATTTCGACGTTGAACTGGCGCAGCGAGGCCAGCTTGTCCCACAACGGAATGCCATGGGGCGAGTTGGCGCCGGGATATTTCTTGATGTTCTCCAAAGCGGCCCTTTGAAGAGCGTCCGCCGTGACCTCCACTTTCTGCTGGGCGCCCTGGAGCGAATTGATAATCTGATTGCGGCTCAGGTCTGTCTGTGCGGAAGCGCCGGAGAGGGCGACAGCGGCAAATGCTGCCGAAACACCGGCCATAAGAAGCTTTTTCATTGGTAATCCCCCAATCCGGTGCTTAACGGTAGCCAGCCATGTCGATGGCGGTGTTGCATTTTTTGCCGACCGAAGGCTGCGCCTTCAAAAGACAGCGCAGGATATGGCCGGCACCGGGCTTGACCCCCTTGCAGAATTGCGCCGCATCGCGATCACAGATCTTCGACACCGCTGCCTGCGCCGCCAGCCGCTCTTTGATCAGGGAAGTCACCACGGCAAAGTCGGCGTTGCATTTGGCGGACACATTCGCCCGGTTCTTGATCAGGCATTTGCCGATACCGTTGTTCGCCAGGGTGGCGGTCTTGCAGTATTTGTCGATATCCTTGCCGCAGCTGGCGGCCAAAATCTTGATGGCATCGGCAAAGCCAACCGTCTGCGCGACGGCGGCAGGCGCCGACATCAGCAATACGCCGGCCGCAAATGCAAAATACAAACGTCTCATGCTGCTACCCCCTCAACCAGGCGCAAGGTGCGGCCCGACACCGGACTCCGAACAACCTTCCGCTGCGGCAGATTGTTTCAGGATAATTTCACAACTTCAAGCCGATAGTGTCGTTTTCGCCGGGAAGCGGGTTTTCGGCAGTCTTGACAGGGGCGGCCGAATATCGTCCCTCAAGGCAAATTCACATCCGGAAATTTTTCATGTCTGTCACGCTGGAACTGAAACGCCTGGACCACGGCAAGGACCTTCCCCTGCCCGCCTATCAATCCGAGCTGGCCGCAGGGCTGGACCTGCATGCCGCGGTCGACAGGCCGGTGACGCTTGCGCCCGGTGAGCGCATGCTGGTTCCGACCGGCCTTGCCATGGCCCTTCCGGCCGGCTTCGAAGCGCAAGTCCGGCCCCGCTCGGGCCTTGCGGCAAAACACGGCGTCACGGTTTTGAACACGCCCGGCACCATTGATGCGGACTATCGGGGCGAGGTGAAGGTCATATTGATCAATCTCGGCCAGGAGCCGTTCGAGATCGCGCGCGGGGAGCGGATCGCGCAAATGATCATCGCGCCCGTTCTCCAGGCGGAGATCCGCGAAGTGGACACCTTGTCCGACACGGAACGCGGAGCGGGCGGTTTCGGCTCAACCGGCCGCAGCTGACGGCAAACATCGGAACCGGCATGATCCCAAGTCTCATCATCTTCGATTGCGACGGCGTGCTTGTCGACACGGAACGCCTTGCCAATGAGACCCTGGCGGAAATGGTCACCGCGCTCGGATACGAGATATCGGCGAGGGACTGCCAGCGCCGGTTCATGGGCCGGTCGCTTGAGAACGTGAAAGAGATGATCGAGGACCTGACCGGCCATTGCCTGCCCTGCGACTGGCCGGACCAGGTTCGCCTGAGCGACCTTAAGCGTTTCAAGGCGGGCGTTCCCGCGATCAGGGGCATCGAAGCGGTGCTGGACGATCTGGACCGGCGCGGCGTTCCCTATTGCGTCGGGTCCTCCGGAAAATACGAGAAAATGCGCACGACCCTTGGCAGTTCGGGCCTGCTGCCCCGGCTGGAGGGCCTGCTTTTTTCGGCGCAGGACTGTGAACACGCCAAGCCGTGGCCGGACATTTTCCTGCTGGCTGCCCGCAAGATGGGGCACCCACCGGAAACCTGCGCCGTCATTGAGGACAGCGTTCCGGGCGTCAGGGCGGCACGGGCCGCCGGCATGCGCGCCTACGCCTTTGTTGAGGATCCGGCCTGCGACCGGGACGCCTTGCGGGCGGCAGGAGCAGTGCTGTTCGAGCGGATGGCGGACCTGCCGGGGCTTGTGTTTTCCAACAGCTGAGTTTTTCCTAGAAAACGGTTTTACAGATCGTGGTGCATCGGCGCTTTGCACCCCTTATAACTGAACTGAGTGCATACTATCTTTGCGCACCACACAAGACGTTACGACAATTGCCGGCACGATGACGGCCCGGCCAATTTGGGAGATTGCCATGACAATGAAGACCAGCGGGCGCGGGAAAATCTATTCTTCGATTACCGATACCATCGGCGATACGCCGATCGTCCGGCTGGACCGGCTTGCCGGGGCACATGGGGTCAAAGCCAACCTGCTTGCGAAGCTGGAATTCTTCAACCCGATCGGCAGCGTCAAGGACCGTATCGGCGTTGCCATGATCGAGGCGATGGAACAGGACGGCAAGATCGAGCCGGGCAAAACCACGCTGGTTGAACCGACCTCCGGCAACACCGGCATCGCCCTTGCCTTTGTCGCCGCCGCCAAGGGCTACCGGCTGATCCTGGTGATGCCAGAGACCATGTCGGTCGAGCGGCGCAAGATGTTCAAGATCCTGGGTGCCGAGCTGGAACTGACCGAAGGCCCGAAAGGCATGAAGGGCGCCATCGCCCGCGCCGAGGAGCTCTTGAAGGACATCGACGGTGCCGTGATGCCGCAGCAGTTCGAAAACCCCGCGAACCCGGAAATTCACCGCAACACCACGGCGGAGGAAATCTGGAACGATACCGATGGCGGCATCGATGTCTTTGTTTCCGGCATCGGCACGGGCGGCACCATCACCGGTGTTTCCCAGGTGCTGAAGCCGCGCAAGCCGGACTTGCGCATTGTGGCCGTGGAGCCTGCCGACAGCCCGATCCTCTCCGGCGGCGAGCCGGGCCCGCACAAGATCCAGGGCATTGGCGCCGGTTTCGTGCCGGGCGTGCTCGACACCTCCGCCTACGACGAAGTGCAGCAGGTTTCCAACGAGGACGCCTTTGCCATGGCTCGCGAAGTTGCCAAAACCGAGGGCGTGCCCGTCGGCATTTCCTCCGGCGCGGCCCTGACCGCCGCCATCCGCGTTGGCCAGCGGGACGAAATGGCCGGCAAGAACATCGTCGTGATCATCCCGTCCTTTGCCGAGCGGTATCTGTCGACGGCGCTGTTCGAAGGCCTCTGATCACAGCGCTGCCTGCAACTGACGGCCGGACAAGCACATTCACTTTCTAATGCGCTTGTCCGGTCTTACCTCATCACATGTTCAATATGATCGGATAGCGCTCTAACGCACGGTAACAGCTGTGCCCGTGGCGCTGACCATCAGCATGGAGCCGTTCTGGCCGACGGTTTCATAATCCAGATCCACGCCGATTACGGCGTTGGCGCCCATTGCCTGCGCCTGACCGCACATCTCGTTGATGGCAATCTTGCGCGCCTTGGCGAGTTCTTCCTCGTAGGCGCCCGAACTGCCGCCGACGATGTCACGGATACCGGCAAACAGATCCTTGAAAAGGTTGGCTCCCAGGATCGCTTCTCCCGTCACCAGGCCCTTGTAATCGAGGTCCTTGCCCTGAATGGTGTTCGTGGTGGTGACAAGCATATGCGTTCTCCTTGTTTGGCTTATACCAGCCGGCCGGCCGCCTGCAGAAAGGCGTCGCACTCCTCGGCCGTGCCGACAGTGATGCGCAGCCAGTTGCTGATACGGTCCTGCGTGAAGTGACGGACGAGAATGCCCTCGGCCCGAAGACCCGACATGAGGTCAGCCGCCGCTTTGGTTTCATGGGACGCGAAGATGAAATTGGCCGACGACGGCAGCACGGTGAACCCGAGCTCGCGCAGGCCTGCCGTCATCCGGTCCCTTTCACCAATCACCAGACGCCGCGTTTCCTCAAACCAGTCCCGGTCATCCCAGGCGGCATGCGCACCGGCCAGTGCCAGACGGTCGAGCGGATAGGAATTGAAGCTGTCCTTGATCCGCTGCAGACCCTCGATCAGGTGCGGCTGCGCAACGGCAAACCCGACGCGCAGTCCGGCCAGACTGCGGGACTTGGAAAAGGTCTGCACGACCAGAAGGTTATCATAATCCGGCACCAGCCGGGCGGCGCTTTGCGCCCCGAAATCGACATAGGCCTCGTCAACCAGAACGACGGCATCCGGGTTCTGCTGGAGCACCGTCTCGATGGCGGCCAGATCCAGCGCGATCCCGGTCGGCGCATTCGGATTTGCCAGCACCACACCGCCGCAGGGCCCCTTCAGGGCTTCCGGGTCCACACAAAAATCATCATCAAGCGGCACGGTGCGGTAGTCGATCTCATAAAGTCCGCAATAGGTCCGGTAGAAACTGTAGGTGACATCGGGAAACAGCACCGGGGCCTTGCCGCTGAAAAAGGCGTGAAAGGCATGGGCCAGGATCTCGTCGGAACCATTGCCGGCAAAAATGTGATCTACGGTCAGACCGAAGCTGGCGGCAAGCGTTTCCCTCAGCGCCAGGGCGGTGGGGTCGGGATAGAGCCGCAGGCCGTCATCGGTGGCCGCGCGAATGGCGCCGAGCGCAATGGGAGACGGCCCGAAGGGATTCTCATTGGTGTTGAGCTTGATGAAACTGCCGTCCTTCGGCTGCTCTCCCGGCACATAGGGCACCAGCGTGTTGACGATAGGGCTCCAGAACCTGCTCATGGGTCATATCCAGTCGGTAACGGCAGTCATGTCAGAAGTGAGCCGTGGCTTCCCGGACGGGAAGGCGGTTCGATGATTTCAGTTCGCGCAGCGACAGGCTCGACTTGATGCTGGTGACGCCCGGCAGCCGCCGAATAACTTTTTCCACGAAACGGCTGTAATCGTCCAGATCCCGCGCGACGACCTGGAGCAGAAAATCCGCGTCTCCCGTTGTGTTATGGCACGACATCACATGGGGGCTCGCCTCGATTGCCTTTTGAAAGGCCGCGGTCGTTTCCTCGTCATGTTCCGAACAGGTGAGCTGGACAAAGGCCAGCACGCCGAGCCCCAGCGCGCGCCGGCTGATAACCGCCTGATAGCCTTCGATCACGCCGCCTTCTTCCAGGCGTTTGAGGCGCCGCCAGCAAGGTGTCTCACTCAGGGAAACCTGTTCCGCCAATTTGGCGTTGGACAATCTGCCGTCACTTTGCAACCGGGTCAGTATCTCGGCATCCACCCTATCGATCTTCATCATCTTAAAAGACTCTACCTTCATGCCCCACCTTCTGAGCAGAATATGCCTCAAAAATCGGAAACGGAAGATGTTTTGGCAATGTTCTTTCAGCCCGAACGGGTAGTCTGCCGCGCATCGATTCGAACTTCCTTTGAAAGAGCCCCCCATGAAAGCCGTTCTTTACGAGACCTTTGCACAGGCCCCGAAACTGATGAACGTTCCCGATCCGGACCCGGAAATTCATGGCGCGGTTCTCAAGGTGGAAGCAACCGGCGTCTGCCGCAGCGACTGGCACGGCTGGATGGGGCACGATCCGGACATAGACCTGCCGCATGTGCCGGGTCACGAATTGGCCGGGACTGTTGTCGCCGTAGGCCGGAACGTGACCCGCTGGCAGCCCGGCGACCGGGTAACCGTGCCATTTGTCGGCGGCTGCGGCGCCTGCCCGGAGTGCCATGCCGGACACCAGCAGGTTTGTGAAAACCAGTTTCAGCCCGGTTTCACCCATTGGGGGTCGTTCGCGGAATATGTCTCGATCCATCAGGCGGACCTGAACCTGGTGAAGCTGCCGCAGACCATGGACTTTGCCACCGCCGCCAGCCTGGGCTGCCGCTTTGCGACGTCGTTCCGCGCGGTTGTCGATCAGGGCAGGACGTCCGCCGGCGAATGGGTGGCGGTTCACGGCTGCGGCGGTGTCGGGCTCTCGGCGATCATGATCGCCAATGCGGTCGGCGCCAATGTGGTTGCCGTCGACATTTCAGACGAAAAACTTGCTCTGGCACGCGATCTCGGCGCTGTCGCCACGGTGAACGCGGCTTCGCAGACAAATGTGGTGGAAGCCGTGGAGGACATCACCAAAGGCGGGGCGCATGTCTCGGTTGACGCACTCGGCCATCCGGTTACCTGTTTCAACTCGATCCAGAACCTCAGACGGCGCGGCAGGCACGTACAGATCGGCCTGATGCTCGCCGGCCACAGCACGCCGGAAATCCCGATGGCCAAGGTGATCGGACAGGAGCTGGAAATCTTCGGCAGTCACGGCATGCAGGCCCACCGCTATGGCGCCATGCTGGACATGGTGGCCACCGGCAAACTGAGCCCGGACCGTCTCGTGGGTGAACAGATTTCCCTGGAACAGTCCATCGAGGCGCTGACGGCCATGGATGGGTTCAAGTCCGTCGGGGCGACGGTGGTGACGCGGTTCTAGCGTCCCAAAAGAACGGCAAACCGGTCCAATCGCCTCAAGCCGCCCGCCGTGACATGTCCTGCCCGCGATAACTCAAGGCTTCCGCCAGATGGATGCGGCTGACTTCGGGTACGCCGTCCAGATCCGCCAGCGTGCGCGCCAGTTTCAGGACGCGGTGATAACCGCGGGCGCTGAGCTGCAGACGTTCGGCGATGTCGTGCAGGAAGGCCAGTCCGTTGGTGTCGGGCCGGGCCATGGTTTCGACGATCGAGGCGGGGGCCTGGGCGTTGGTGCGGCAGGCGAGGCCGAGATCGAAAAAACGCTGCTCCTGGATTTTGCGCGCTTCCGCGACCCGCGCCGCAACCACCGCGGAACTTTCGCTCGCGGCCGGGCCAATCAGATCCACGGCGGTGACGGCCGGAACCTCGATCCTCAGATCAATCCGGTCGAGCAAGGGTCCGCTGACGCGGGCCTGATAGTCGGTGACGCAACGCTCGCCCCGCCGGCACTGGTGGCCGGGCTCACCCGCATGGCCGCAGCGGCACGGGTTCATGGCGGCAACCATCTGGATGCGGGCCGGATAGGTGACCCTATGGTTCGCCCGCGCAATCACCGCTTCACCGGATTCCAGCGGCTGGCGCAGACTGTCGAGCACCTGCGGATTGAATTCCGGCAACTCGTCCAGAAACAGAACACCGTTATGCGCCAGGGAGACTTCTCCCGGCCTGGCGCGCATGCCGCCGCCGACAAGGGCAGCCATCGAAGCCGAATGATGCGGGGCCCGGAAAGGGCGGCGGTCGGTGAGTTTGCCTTCCGCCAGTTCACCCGCCAGCGAGGCGATCATGGAGACCTCCAGCAGCTCGCGCGGGGTCAGCGGCGGCAGGATTGACGGCAGGCGGCTTGCCAGCATGGATTTGCCCGAGCCGGGAGGGCCGGTCATAAGCAGGTTGTGGCCACCGGCTGCGGCGATTTCCAGTGCGCGCCGGGCACTCTCCTGACCCTTGACCTCGGAAAGATCGGGCAGGGGACCGGCATTGCCGTGCAGCTTGGCCACGGGGCGGGACAGCACCTGCGTGCCCTTGAAATGATTGGCAAGCTGGATGAGCGACCGGGGCGCCAGAACATCCATATCCTTGTCGGCCCAGGCCGCTTCACTGCCGCTCACCTCCGGGCAGATCAGGCCCTTGCCGAGCGCGTTTGCCCCCATGGCCGCGGGCAGAACCCCGTTGACGGGCGCCAGCGTGCCGTCGAGCCCGAGCTCCCCGAGAACCACATAACCTTCCAGAAATTCGGCCGGGATGGCACCGATTGCGGCCATGATGCCAAGGGCGATCGGAAGGTCGTAATGGGAGCCTTCCTTGGGAAGGTCCGCAGGTGCCAGATTGACGGTGACGCGCTTGGCCGGCAGGGCGAGACCCGAGGCGGAAAGGGCGGCGCGGACACGCTCCCGGCTTTCGCCGACCGCCTTGTCGGGCAGGCCGACAACGTTGAACATCACCGCACCCGGTCCTACATGAACCTGCACATCCACCGGCACCGCTTCGATACCCTGAAACGCGACCGTTTTTACCCGGCTGACCATTTCCCGCCCTCTACTTTAAAGTGCGGAGTACCGAAGCATAAATTTGGACAGCATTCAAGAACAAAGGAAGAACAGCTATGCGCGGGCGATCAGCAAACCATCGCCCGCCAGCTGGTCCGGTGACCGACGGATCTTTGGGCGCCGGCCAGGATCTGCTCAAGATACGGCGGCACGCAGAAATCGTCCTCTGGGGTCATCCGGTTGGTTTCCAGCCACTCCGAAACAAGTTCGAGCAACCTGTCCGGATCCCTTTCAAACATAGCCCGGCACACTTCCATCTCAAGCCGCGTGCTGGATGTTGTTGTAGTCACAATCATCGCCCCAATCACAATTCTAGCTTTTTAGTATTGTCAATTCTAACGTGTTTAAATAATGCATGCAATCTTAAGGATTTGCCAGCACATAGCAGTTATGCCCGCAAACCAAGCCATAACGATGTGTTATGGGGGGCTGGCAGCCTCACTCATTCGTGCGCGGTAAAGACGGCAAGCCCGCAACACAAAAGCCCTGACGCCATGAACAAAAGGGAGTGGCCCGTTACGGGGATCAGAAAGCCGCTCACCACCGGACCGACGCCCTGACCGAGCGATATCAGAAAGAACGTGAAGCCGAAGCCGATGGATGGCATTTCCCGAAAGATACGCATGCTCCACATGCCGAATAGCGCCGTCATCACGATGAACCCGGCCCCGAAGCACGCCGCCGAGGCAAATATGCCAAACGGTGTTCCGATGACGAGCGGCAGTGTGCCAACCGCCAAACCGACCACGAGCGACAGGGTCAGATAGGTGTTGCGCAGGCCCCACCGGTTGACCAGTCCGCCCGCGAAACAGCCGCTCACGCCGGCGATGCCGAGCACGATCCAGAACAGGATGGCGTCGCGCGGATTGCTGGTCAGCAGCAGCAGAAGTTCAACCGCATAGGTCCAGTAAACGGCGGTGATGATGCCGAACAGGAAAGCGGCCACGAAGAGCGGGCGGGCGGTTCTTTCGGCAAGCAGCCTCACAGAAACGACCGCCGCGGTCCGGCCCGGGCGCACACGCTGTTTGGGCAGGGCGAGCATGTTCCAGACGGTTATGGTCAGCGCCATTCCGGCGAAGATGAGCCAGGCAAGCCGCCAGTCCTCGCCGGCATAAAGCGCCAGCGGCCCGGCAAAGGCAACGCCGAAACCAGTGCCGGAATTGATCCACGCATAAACCGTGTTCTGACGGCTGGTTTCCGTATGCCGGACGATCACATCGGAAAAGGGCGGGTAGGCCAGACCCGGACTGGTGCCGGCCACAAACACGCCGATGGCCAGGATCCAGGGATCCGGCGACAGGGCGATCATGGTCATGCCGGTGGCGGCCGCGATGCCGCCGAGCAGGATCGGCAGCCGGGGCTCGACGGTGGTCGACAACCATGACCCGGCGAAGGTCGCCGCGAGATAGCCCATATAGGACATGCCCGCGATCAGCCCGATCATTTCTGGCGACAGATTAAATTCCTGCCGGATATCGGGCAGAAACAGGCCGAAACAGTAACGCGCCAGTCCGTATGTGACCCCAACAATGGCAAGACCCGCGGCCGTCAGGCTGCGGGTCTTTGCTGCGGTTACCTCAAACCCGGCGGGAGAGCTGGAAATGAAGTGTTTCGTCATCAGTCAAGGTCTCACCGGCGATTTCGAAATACCCGCCGAGCTTTCGATAATGGCGGTACTGGTCGAGCGTGAGTTTCAGGCAGAAGTTGGAAACATGCAAGGTTCTTCCACTGATTGCATTCGAAAACTCCTCCCCGAGGATGGCGACATGGGCGGTCTGGCCGTCCTGAAACGAAACCGGCAGCAGGAAAAACCGGTTCAGGCTCGGCAGCGTGCGGTCCACCGCCCGCTCGAATGCAATGCGTGAAAACCTCTGCATGGCCGGATGGGCGTAGAAACCCGGGATCCTTTCGATCTGCCCGTCGGTATAAAGCTGGCTCTCCGACAACAGGAGGTCTCCATGCCGGGCAATTGACCGCAGCCAGTCGTTGACGACAAGCGGATCGTCATTGCCTTCCTGAAAGCCGAGCATGGTGATCAGCGCCGGCGGCGCACCGACTTCGAGAAATTCGTCAAGGCGAAACGCCTCGAACGGGGCGGTGACGAAGTGAAGCGGCGTATCGGGCAGGATATCCTTAAGCGCGGAGCGCATGGGCGCCGCCGACATCGGGTTGATATCGACGGCGACGTAACGATCGATGATAACCCCATGATCTTTCAATGTTTTCAGAATGAACCCGGTCTTGACGGGTTCCGGACCCAGTTCGACATAGACAAGCCGCCTGCCCTCGTATTCCGCTGCAATCCGTTCCAGGCATTGCAGCAGAGCCCTTTTGAAGGAGGCGCCTTCCCCGCTGAGTTTGCCGAGGTCATCGGACCCGATCCCGGCTTCGTTTAATTGCCGCATCAGCTGAAACACTTCTTCAAGGTAGTCCGTCTTGGTCTCGCTGCTTCCGGCATTGGTGTATTTGACGCGGTTGTCTTGCGTCAGAATGCGTTCACGACCGAATTCCGTGTGCGACGCGATGGTCCTGTGCACCCTGTGCTGCAGCGAAAGGAAATGCTCGCCCGAATTCGAAAAATCCGGCCGTCTATCGGCCCGCGGGTCTGGTTGATTGATAGAAAAAGCAATGGTCATGGCGAATACCCATTTTGATAGTATCAACTCCCGAATTACGGGATTTTGATTCACTCTCTAAATTTATAATTGAACAACTCCATAATAGAACGTTATGATTGCCGGATACCGTCCGCCGGGTCTTGGAACCACGGCACGCGAGTAAAAACGGAGGCAGTGGAATGACCATCGGCCGTTTTAACATCGAGTTGCTGGAAGCTTTTGTTGCCGTTGCGGAGGCCGGAAACGTTACTCATGCCGGATCCAAATTGAACCGCACGCAACCCTGCGTCAGTACGCAATTGCGCCGACTGGAAGAGCGTGTCGGCAAACCCCTGATCGAACGCACAGCCCGCACCATGAACCTGACCCCGGCCGGGCGGATCCTCTATAACCATGCGACTGAAATCCTGCGATCTCACGAAGAGGCGCGGCTGCGCCTGTCGGCCCCGGAACTTACCGGAACCGTGCATGTGGGCCTGCCGGAATGGTTTGCGACGGGCCAGCTGCAATCGATTTTCTGCAACTTCGTGCGCATTCACCCCAGCGTGAAACTGGACATGACGGTTGCCGACAGCGCGACCCTGCATGAGATGCTGTCCAACAATGAGATCAACCTGGCAATCGCCCTCGTCTCGCCAGCAAAGCCCCGTCCGGACGGATTTGTCGAAGAGCCGCTTTACTGGGCCGTCGGCGAAAGCTGCCCGCTTACCGATCCGCTGCCGCTGATCCTGTTTCCCGACCCCTGCCCGTTCCGCGAAACCGCTTTCAGCGCTTTGGCGCGGGCCGGGCGGCAATGGTACGAACGCATCACCACAACCAGTGTCGCCACCGCGCAGGTCGCGGTCCGCTCCGGCGCGGGGCTGAGCTGCCTGCCCGCCGGTGCGATTGTCGACGGCATCAAGATCCTGAAGGAAGCGGACGGTTTTCCCGAGCTACCGGCCAGCCAGCTGGCCATCTACACGCCGTCAAAAACCCAGTCGCCGATTGTCGACTATCTGGGAGAACACCTCGCAACTTTCCTGCAAAACGCCATCGCCCCCGGCTCGGCCCTGGCAGGCAAGGCGCAGCCGGATTTGCGGGTGGTTTGACGGCGAAGCGAGAACCGCAGGACCTCTTCCGATGAGCTCCTAGTGCGCATCGTCCCAATTGTCCGCCGCCCGGGCGTCGACCTGCAGCGGGACAGAGAGTTTCAGGGTCGGGTCGCAGGCGTTTTCCATGACGTCACGGATCACCGGGATGGTGTCGTCGACCTGATTGTCCGGCACTTCGAAGATCAGTTCGTCGTGCACCTGCAGCAGCATCAGGGCGTCCAGTTTTGACGACTGCAGTTTCTCCTCCATGCGCACCATGGCCCGGCGCAGGATGTCGGCGGCCGATCCCTGGATGGGGGCGTTGATCGCCGCGCGTTCATAGAAGGCGCGGTGGTTCGGGTTCTTGGTGTTCACCTCCGGATAATGGGCCTTGCGGCCGAAGATCGTGGTGACGAAACCGTCCGCATGCACCTTTTTCTTGGTCTCTTCCATGTAGTCCCGGATGCCGGGAAACCGCTCGAAATAGGTCTTGATGTAGTCGCTTGCCTCGCTGCGCGCGATGCCGAGCTGATTGGCAAGACCGAAGGCGGAAATGCCGTAGATGATGCCGAAATTGATCGCCTTGGCCTGCCGGCGGACCATCGGATCCATGCCCTCGATAGGCGTGCCGAACATCTCGCTCGCCGTCATGGCATGAATGTCCAGCCCGTCCTCGAACGCCTGCTTGAGCTGCGGGATGTCGGCCATATGCGCCAACACCCGGAGTTCGATCTGGCTGTAGTCGGCGGACACCAGCTTGTGGCCCTTATCCGAAACGAACGCCTGGCGGATCTTGCGGCCGGCTTCGGTCCTGACCGGAATATTCTGCAGGTTCGGCTCGGAAGAGGACAGGCGCCCGGTCGTGGTTGC
>JBNLAU010000185.1:0-21257 GCA_050302295.1 Roseibium sp.
CCGTTCTTTACCCGGGCCTTGTCAGCCATCCCCGGCATGAGCTTGCAAAGTCAATGATGCAACGCGGCTTCGGGTCGCTGATGTCCGTTCTCGTCAAAGGCGGCAGGGACGAGGCCCTGAAGGTGGCCGGCGCTCTGGAACTCTTTCAGCGGGCAACCTCGCTCGGCGGAACGGAAAGCCTGGTCGAGCACCGGTTCACGATCGAGGGAGAAAATTCCGGCATTCCGGAAAACCTGCTTCGGCTTTCCATCGGCATTGAACATGCCGACGATCTGATCTCGGATTTCGATCAGGCCCTGTCGGCAATCTGACCCGACCGGAGTTAACGCGGGCCAATCTCAATCACCAGTCTGTTCCGCGCGCATGCTGCGCATCCAACTTAAGAACGCCTTCAGCGGAGGGCGTTTGACCCCGGGGCGTGTTACAAGGTAATAGCCCGTCCCGGGATAGACGCCCTCCTCGAAAAGAACCTGAAGATTCCCGGCCGCAACATCGGCTTCGATGAACGTTTTTGCGGTCGCCGAAATACCATCTCCTCTCCGTAGACCTTCAAGCACCATGTATCCCGGCAGATGGGTGATGTTCAGTTTGCCCTTGGGAAATACACCCTGGCTTTCTACCCACATCGTCAGTTCGTTGGTGCCGTATTCCTGAAGCCACGGGAATTCCAGAATATCCTCGGGCTTTTCGATTTTCCGGTCGCCGATGAGACAGCTCGCCGCGACAATCGCGAAATTGGTGGGAATTAGCAGCTCCGCCTCCAGACCCGGCCAATCTCCTTTGCCGAACCGGATGGCCAGATCGACGCCTCCCGGTTTCAGTTCCACCACTTCCGCCGTCGGGTTGAGCATCAATTCGAAATCGGGGTGCCTGTGCCTGAAATCGCTGATCCTCGGCATCAGCCAGCTGATGGCGAAGGACGGCGTCATAGTGATATTGAGCGGACGGCCTGCATCCTCGTTCATGAGGGCTTCGACCGTTTCCAGGATCTTGCCGAAACCGCTGCTCAGCCCTTCGAACAGGATTTCCCCTTCCGGAGTGAGAGCTACGCCTCTCCCTTCCCGCACCACCAGCTGCAATCCGAGAAAACTTTCAAGGCTCCGGACCTGTTGGCTGACGGCTGCATGGGTCACGTTCAGGTCCCGCCCTGCTGCCGACAGGCTTCGGGCTTCCGCTACAGCGGCAAAGGTCTTTAGGCTGTTTAGTGAAGGCAGTGATCGCCAATCCATATGTAATCTCACCTTACATTTGAAAATTCTTCCTGACTGGCATTCATCCCAATACACAGCCACATTCTCTTCAGACGCACACAGAAGGAATGTAAGTCCATGTTGAATATTTACGCACGCAGCTTCCTGGAAGCAACCCGCTCTTCGCCCGTCAGCCACGCCGACCAGCGCCCCAATCGTCATCTGGATGAACAGAGCGCAAAGCGGGAAAGGCACGCCCGCCTGTGGCTGCGCCGGCCCTACTGGCTCTAAGGCGCGGCCCCTTAATCCGGATCTAAGCTGACAGCCCACCGCAAATGCCCTAAAACCATGAAGAACCATTATTATCTGAAGGCCCGGCTCACCACCGGGCCTTTGTCTGCGAAGGGAGCGCCACTATGGCAAAGGTTGCATTCATTGGTCTCGGCGTCATGGGCTATCCGATGGCCGGATTTCTGAAAACCAAAGGCGGGCATGACGTCACGGTCTACAACCGGACCACCGCGAAGGCAGAAAAATGGGCCGCCGAATATGGCGGTGCCTTTGCTGAAACCCCGAAGGAAACCGCTGAAGGCTGCGACTTCATTTTCTCCTGTGTCGGCAACGACGACGATCTGCGTTCCATCACCACCGGAGAGAACGGTGCGTTTCACGGCCTGAAACAGGGCGCCATTTTCATAGACAATACCACCACCTCCGCCGAAGTCGTCCGGGAGCTGTATGCCGCGGCCAGTGAAAAGGGCTGCAGTTTTATCGATGCGCCAGTATCAGGCGGTCAGGCGGGAGCTGAAAACGGCGTGCTGACCGTCATGTGCGGTGGTGATCAGGCGTCCTTCGACAAAGCCAAGCCGGTTATAGGATGTTTTGCGAAATCGGTCGGCCTGATGGGAGACAGCGGCGCGGGCCAGCTAACCAAGATGGTCAACCAGATCTGCATTGCTGGCCTGGTTCAGGGCCTGTCTGAAGCCATTCATTTCGCCAAGAAGGCTGATCTGGATGTCGAAAAGGTTATTTCCGCAATCAGCGGTGGCGCGGCACAGTCCTGGCAAATGGAAAACCGCTGGCAAACCATGAATGCGGGCAAGTTCGACTACGGTTTTGCCGTCGACTGGATGCGCAAGGACCTCGGCATCTGCCTGAAAACTGCCAATGAAACCGGCGCCCGCCTGCCCGTCACGGCTCTGGTCGATCAGTTTTACGCCGAAGTTCAGGCCATGGGCGGCAAACGCTGGGATACGTCCAGCCTGATTGCCCGTCTGGAATTCGCCGAGAAAGCATAGTTCCGCTTATAGATTGCCGGGCCCCAATCCTTGTGCAAACGCAGAAGATGCGGAAGAGTTGCGGTCCTTGCAGGGAGCCTGCTTAGGACAAGATTTGCAGCAAGCCCGTTGTGACTGCGGCTGCTTCCGGATGAGACTGAGCGCGGCCGGCTCCCGAAGATATTGTCAGAGGCCGAACCGGCCTCTGCAATTTCTGTGACGCGGGGTTCCGTTCCGCCTCCGGGTTCTTTAGACGTCGACTTCCACGGTGCCGATCGGATTCGAACAGCAGGCCAGAATGTAACCGGCTTCGACATCCTCGTCGCTGATACCGCCGGAATGAACCATATGCACTTCGCCGGATTTCTTCTTGACCTTGCAAGTGCCGCAGACACCGAACGTACAGCCGGAGGGAATGTTGAGGCCTGCGTCCTTGGCAACGGTCAGAACGGTATCGGTCTGCGAACACCAGGCCGATACGTTTGAGTTGGCAAAAACGATCTGTGCCTGCGTGTCCTCTTGCAGCACGACATCGTCGAATTCGGTGAGTTCTTCCTTGGTTTCCGCAGGAGCCTGGAAGCTTTCCTGATGGTACCGGTCCATGTCGTAACCGAGCGAAATGAGGATTTCGCGGACCGCATCCATGAACCCTTCAGGACCGCAGCAGTAAACGTCGCGCTCCAGGTAGTCATTGCACATCAGACCCAGCATCAACTGGTTGAAATGTCCCCGGTATCCCGTCCAGACTTCATAAGGATCGCTGTGGTTCACCACGAAGTGCAGCTGCAGTCCGGTGACACGGCTGGCCATATATTCCAGCTTCTGCCGGAAGATCAGCTCGACAGGACGGTTGGCGCACTGAATGAAGCAGATATCAGGGTCTTCGCCACGCTCAAACAGGGTCTGAGCCATGGACATCATCGGCGTCACGCCGGAGCCGGCCGAGATGAACAGGTATTTGCCGTCCGGATTTGGAGGCAGATGGAACAAGCCTGCGGGGCCAAAGGCCTTCAGGCGCATGCCCGGCTTCAGGTGATCCAGCATCCAGCGCGTACCGATGCTACCTTCCTGCGCCTTGACCGTGACGGAGATATAGGCGCTCGAAACCGGCGACGAAGACAAAGTATAGGTGCGCTGGACATTGCCCCCGGGGACGGGAAGATCAAGCGTAATGAACTGGCCGGCCCTGTACACGAAGGTCGCGCCCGACGGCGGACGGAAGGAGAATGTCTTTACATTCGGCGCTTCCGGCACCACCAGCACGCACTCCAGCAATTCAGCGTCACTCCAGACCGGTGTGTCGCGTCCTGGCATCGGGATCATGGTATTACTCCGCCGCTACTCGGAACCGGCCAATGAGGCCGTTTTCAAGGGTCTTTGCGTACCAGTCGATGAACTGAATGACACCGGTCTCCTGAACCGTGGAATACGGCCCGGGCTCATAGGCCGGTGATTTGATGCCAGCCTGGTTTTCTTCAACGATCTGGCGATCCTCATCATTGGTGTGGATCCAGACCTCGGTCAACCGCTTCAGGTCGTAGTCGACGCCTTCCTGGGCATCCTTATGGACAAGCCAGGTGGTTGTTACTTCCGTTTCCGTCGGCCCGACAGGAACCACGCGGAACGTCAGCACCTGATCGGACAGGAAATGGTTCCAGGTGTTGGGGTAATGGAAGAACAGGCAGGATCCCGCATTGTCCATGGGAACAGTACCGACCCGCTTTGCGACAGCCGCCTTTCCGTCCATGGTGTAGCTCACGGCATCGCCCAAAAACGGGATACGCACGAAACGCCACTGCTCCGACGGAGAGATGTGGTATTTCGCCGGAAGGCCCGCAGTTTCACACATGTCCACGTGCGCCTTGCCGGCGCTGGACGTCGTCGAATCATCGCCGCCGATAAGATTTGGATCGTCCGGGAACGTCCGGCACAGCGATGGATGAGAACCGGAGCAATGGTAGCACTCGCGGTTATTCTCCAGCACCAGCTTCCAGTTGCCCTTTTCGATGATCGATGACTGGTGAGCAACCTTGAGGTTCGACAGGTCATGCGGCCCGAGATAGCGTGCAGCCTGTTTGACCAGATCAGTCGTGTCAGGTGCATCCGCCGCGAGGCAGATGAACACCATGCCGGAAACATCGATGCAATGAACGGTCTTCAGGCCATGGTTTGCCGGATTGAATTCCGGCCCCATTTCGCGCGCCCAGAGCAGCTTGCCGTCCAGCTCATAGGTCCACTGATGGTAGGGACACACAAGCTTTGGCGCCGATCCCTTGGATGCGGCACAGATGCGGCTGCCACGGTGGCGGCACGAATTGTGAAACGCCCGGATAACGCCGTCCGCGCCGCGCACGATGATCACTGAATAATCGCCGATCTCCAGCGTGACGTAGTTGCCCGATTTCGGGACTTCGGCCGCAGGAATGGCGAAAATCCACTCCTTCTGCCAGATATTTTTCAGGTCAGCCTGAAAAACATCAGCGTCTGTGTAAAAGGCCTGCGGCAGGGAATAGCCTGCGCGGCGGCCCATCAGTAAAGAGAGAATATCTGCTTCGCTGAGCATGATGACACGTCCTTTTCCGGCCGAGTCTGCCGGCCGATCACTGCTCGAGTAATTAGGCACACACACACCATCACCGTAGCGCAAAAGCGGCATCCGGTTATTCATGTGAGACGCCGCTTATACTATGTGCACACGGCTCAGAAGCTGTCAGAGATCCTTGACCAACCGCAGGGCGTCATAGACCGCCGCGTGCGTGTTTCGGGCCGAAACAGCGTCTCCGATCCGGTAGAGTGCAAATGCACCATCCGGATTGGCATCAAGCGGCTGGGGACGTCCGAAGATCAGCGCCTCCTGATCGATACTTCCAAGGTTTTTGGACCGCGGCTTCAGATCGAAATAAAGCTCGTCCAGCGGGATTGTTCCGTGATTGACGACGATCTGGTCGAACTCTCTTTCTTCCGTGTGCGCTGAATAGTCGGTACCGATCACTGCGGTGATCATGTTGCCAGACCGCTTGGCCGCTTTCAGCCGGTAAGTGACGGTGAACCGCACGTCCTTGTCCTGCAATGCGCGCATATAGGGCACCAGGTTCAAGGCCATGACGTCCGGCGCGAAAGACCGGTCGGGGGTCATGATCTCCGCATGAGCTCCGGATTTTGCAATCATTTCCGCCGCCTGCAGGGCCGCGTGGTCGCCGGCATCGTCATAAACGAGCACCCGTTTTCCCGGCTTCACATCTCCGGAGATAATATCCCAGGACGAAACGACCAGATCATTGCCATCGCTGAGCACATCGGTGTGCGGCAGACCGCCAGTGGCGACGATGACCACATCCGGGCTTTCCTTTGTGACATCTATGGCTTCTGCGAATGTATTGAAGTGAAATCTTACGCCCCTTGCAACACACTGTTCCATGCGCCAATCGATGATCGAGATCATCTCCCGGCGGCGTTCAGACTGTGCGGTGAGACGGATCTGGCCACCGGCACTGGGCGCCGCTTCGAACACAGTCACATCGTGGCCGCGCTCGGCAGCGACACGTGCCGCCTCCATTCCGGCCGGGCCGGCGCCTACGATGACCACCTTCTTCTTCTCATCCGCCAGCGGAATTTCATGCGGCATCGTCAGCTCGCGCCCGGTGGCCGCATTATGAATGCACAGCGCATCGCCAGCCTGGTAGATGCGGTCCAGGCAATACGTCGCGCCGACGCAGGGACGGATATCGCCTTCCCGTTTCTCCGCGATCTTTTTCACGACCATCGGGTCGGCCATATGCGCTCGCGTCATGCCGACCATGTCCAGCAAGCCCTCGGCAATCGCGTAACGGGCAGTAGCCACATCGGGAATCTTGGCTGCATGGAAGGTCGGCATGCCGACTTCCTTCTTGACGGTGGCGGCAAAATCCAGATGTGGCGCATTGCGCATACCCTGAACCGGGATCACGTTGGTAAGCCCTGCGTCGGTATCGATGTGCCCGCGGATGACATTGAGAAAATCGACCTGACCGGAATTCTTGAGCAATTTCGAGATTTCCAGCCCCTCTTCCGGCGTAATACCGCCTTCAAGAGTTTCGTCGGCCGTGTACCGCATTCCCAAAATGAATTCGTCGCCCACCCGTTTGCGGATTGCGTCGATCACTTCCATCGCAAAGCGCATTCGGTTTTCGAGTGACCCGCCGTAGGGGCCTTCCAACGTGTTGGTCAGGGGTGACCAGAACTGGTCCATGAGGTGGCCGTAAGCCTGCAGCTCAATCCCGTCCATGCCGCCTTCTTTCATCCGCTCAGCAGCGTCGGCATAGTCCTGGATGATCCGGGCGATGTCCCAGTCTTCCAACTTTTTCGGAAAGGCACGGTGAGCAGCTTCGCGCTCGTGGCTAGGCGAAACGGCCGGCAGCCAGTCACCTTTGTTCCAGTGCGTCCGGCGGCCAAGATGCGTGAGCTGGATCATTACGGCGCAGCCGTGGTCGTGGCATGCATCGGTCAGCCGTTTGATCCACGGCACGACCTCGTCCTTGTAGGCCAGGATGTTGTTGAACACTGGAGGTGAGTTTTTGGAAACCGCGGCGGAGCCTGCCGTCATGGTCAGCGCAACACCGGCTTTTGCTCGCGCCTCGTGATAGGCCCGATACCGGTCCTTGGGCATACCGTCCTCTGCATAGGCCGGCTCATGCGACGTGATCATGATCCTGTTTTTCAAAGTCAGGTGTTTGAGCTGATACGGTTGCAGCAACGGATCTTTCGACATGCGTTCCCTCTTCAAACCTCTGCCCGCGTAGCGGAACTCTCATCTGAAACGACACTAGTTTCAGCACCCCAAGCTTGAAAAGTCACAAACACGACATTCATGTCGCTTTTGATGACACATGTGTCAATTTCGTTTGTTGCCGCCATTTTTCTCTGCTATCGAAACACCATGAGCGAGCCTTTGATCGAAAAAACGTCTGGTTGGCGCGGCACACGCGAGATCTGGATCGAAGCTGCCTATCAGACATTGATCGAAAGCGGCATTGACTGCGTCAAGGTGATGCCGCTCGCCGAAAGGCTCGGTTTGTCACGCACCAGTTTTTACGGTCACTTCTCAGACCGCGACGATCTTTTGGGGGCGTTGATTACCCTGTGGCAATCCAAGAACACCGGCAATTTGATCAAGCGGTCTGAAGACTATGCGGAGACGATCACCGAAGCCATTTTGAACGTATTCGATCTGTGGATTCTGCAGGATTTGTTCGATTCCCGGCTGGAATTCGCTGTGCGCAACTGGGCGCATGCCGATGCAAGTCTCGCCAAAATGCTCGAGGAAGCTGATACGGTTCGCCTGGGTGCCTTGCAGATCATGTTCGAACGGTTTGGTTTTGAGCCGGATTACGCCAACATCCGGGCCAGTACGGTGTACCAGACCCAGATCGGCTACATTTCGATGATGAAGGACGGTCCGTCGGAACCGCTGGCGCAGCGCCTCAAACGTATGCCCTATTACGCGGAGATTTTCTGCGGCCAACCGGTCTCTGAAGCCGAATGGGCCCGTTTTCTTTCGCGGCACCCTGTCGAAGCGCACTGAAGCCCCCAGTCATTGCGGCTTCACGGCATCGGCACCGGTTTCTGTGGCTGCGAATTTCTTCCGGATCCGTCAGTTCAACGAAAGCAATTCACTTTTCCGGCTTGGGCTTTTCCGGCGCGACATAGCCAAGCGGCAGCGCCGTTGTGTTCTTGATCTGCTCCATCGCAAAGGTGGTTGATACGTCGGAGATGTCGATCTTGGAAATCAGCTTCTTGTAAAACGTGTCATAAGCCTCAATGTCCGGCACCGCGACGCGCAGAAGGTAATCCACCTGCCCGGCCATCCGGTAGAATTCCACAACTTCAGGAAACTCCTTGATCACATCGGCGAATTTCCTGAGCCAGTCTTCCGAGTGCTGATTTGTCGTAATGGCCACAAAGGCCGTCACTTTCGCGTTGACCTTGGCGGGCTCCAGGAGCGCAACCCGTCCGGTGATGACACCGTCTTCCTCCATCTTCTGGATCCGCCGCCAGCAAGGCGTCGTCGACAGTCCGACCCGCCGGCCGATCTCGGCCACGGGCACGGTGCAGTCTTCCTGCAGGATAGACAGAATGCGGCGGTCAATGCGGTCAATCATTGCTTCAATAACCCGCTTTCAATGTCTCCAAGATCAACCACGATCTTGGGAAATGATTTTACACAGAGCTGGAAACTCGTAACGGATTTTCAAGAGTTTTGTCAATTCACAGCGTTTTGAGAATTATATTCGAATTCCGGACACCGCGTCACCGGTCAGACCAGACGTGCCACTTCGTGCCTGAGAACCGGCAGCAAATCGTCCTCGAACCAGGGGTTCTTCTTCAGCCAGGCATTGTTGCGCCACGAAGGATGCGGCAACGGCAAAACCCTGGGTCCGCGTGTCTCCACACCATCATCGAAATAACTCTGCCAGTTCTGCACGGTCTCTGTCAGGGATTTCCGGCGCTTCGGCCCCAAATGATAAGCCTGCGCGTATTGACCGATCACGAGGACGAGCTCAATCCGGGGCATGATGGCAAACAGCCGGTCATGCCAAGCCTTCCGGCATTCGGCACGGGGAGGAAGATCTCCCCCTTTGGCGTCCAGTCCGGGAAAACAGAACCCCATCGGAACGATGGCAAGACGCGCGGGATCATAGAAGATGTCTTCGCCGATGCCCATCCAGTCTCTCAACCGGTCACCAGACGGGTCGGTGAACGGACGGCCGCTCTGATGAACGCGCGTTCCGGGAGCCTGACCACAAACGCACAGCCTTGCTGAAGACGATACTTGCAACACAGGCCGCGGGTCGTGCGGCAGCGGCGTTTTCTCTGGATTTTCAATGCACAAACGACAGGCTCGAATTTCGCGTTCGAGGGTATTCAGGTCCTCGGAAGCTTTCTGGTCTGACAATGAGTTGCACCTTGGCACAGCGGGTTAACGCATTCCTTACCACGATCATGAGGACGGCCTTAAGGAATGGTGAGTCACCTTGAATAAACACGCAGCAACACAATAACCAAATCAAAACCGTGTGGGCGGCTTATGGGAACCCTTGCGCCAGAAAACGGCGAAGAAAAACTCGCCATCAATCAGGAGCGGGCCGAACGCCGGCGCGAGATGGCGCGCACAATGCAGGATGTGCGCAGCCGGCTTGGCACTCCGGCAGGCCGCCACACGTCATTCGACCTGGAACGCCAGCACCTTTTCGCGGACACACGGATCAATGCCGCCTATGCGGTGCCGTTGCTGGCGCTGATTGTTGCTGCCATCTCCGCACTTTGGTCCAGCACCATTTATGTCGGCGCATGGTTCGTCGTCATGCTGTGCACCCATTTCATGATGGTGGTCACCAGCCACTCCTATGAAAAGGCGCCGTCGGATCAGAAGGTTCGGATCCACTGGCGCAGACGCTTCACGCTCGGCGAACTCCTGTATGGCTGCAGTTGGGCGCTGTTTTTCATTCTGCCGAAAGACAGCGACGTCGGCGACGGCTTTGTGATTTTCCATTTCGCCGCCCTCCTGATCGTCGTTGCCATGAACACCATGCAATCGGCAACCCTGCCCAAATGCCTGCTTGCCAGCACACTGCCGATGACGCTTGTCGTCACGATCAGTTTTCTGCAGGAAGTGGACCCCATCCACTACACGCTTGCGGCAATGGCCATCGGCGCCCAGGGCTTTTTCCTGATCCTGGGCAACCAGCTTCTGAAAAACGCGAACACAATGCTGGAATACCGGGCGGACAAGGACCATCTGATCGCCGAACTGGAAACCGCGAACGCCATGTCGGACGAGGCACGCCGGCGTGCGGAAGCTGCCAACGTTGCAAAGTCCCGCTTCCTGGCCACCATGAGCCACGAACTGCGCACTCCGCTCAACGCCATCCTCGGGTTTTCTGAAATCATGAAGGATGAAGTGCTCGGCAAGATGCACAACAAGAACTACCGGTCCTATGCGGAAGACATTCACGGATCCGGGCAGCACCTGCTCAATCTGATCAACGAAATCCTCGACCTGTCACGCATCGAGGCGGGCCGCCATGAGCTGCACGAAGAACCGCTGTTTCTGGACGATGTTGTTGAAGAGTGCGGCACGATGATGAAAGTCCGCGCCAAGGCCAAGTCGATCTCGCTGCATCATACACACGAACCGGACCTGCCGCGTGTGTGGGCGGATGAGCGAGCCTTGCGGCAGGTGGTTTTGAACCTCCTGTCCAACGCCGTCAAATTCACCCCGGTCGGTGGTGAAGTCCGGATCATGGTCGGTCCGACGTCGGACGGCGGCCAATATGTTTCGATCAAGGACGACGGCCCGGGCATTCCGGAGGAGGAAGTCCCAACCGTTCTGGAGGCATTCGGACAGGGATCACATGCCATCAAAAGCGCGGAACCGGGAACCGGGCTCGGCCTTTCAATCGTCCAGGCGCTGATAGGTATGCATGACGGCACGTTTTCTCTGAAGTCCAACCCCGGAGACGGCACGGAAGTGACCGTGACCCTGCCCCGGGCCAGGATCATGAATTATTCGCCGGATGTCGTCTGGGCCGATTCAGAAGACGAAGACATCGACGCCAGGACCGCCTGACCGCCCGCGTCAGCCGGGCCCTAGTCCGACTTTTCAGATACGCCAGCATCCGCAAAGGTTGCCATGCCGGAATGCATGTCCGCGGCGGCCTTGGCGATACCGGCCGCAAGCGCCGCTCCAGACCCTTCTCCCAGACGCATGCCGAAATTCAAAAGCGCATCCTTGCCCATATGCTCCAGGACCTTCGCATGGGCCTGCTCCGCAGAGACGTGAGCGAAGAGACAGTGATCCAGCCCCGCCGGGTCCATGGCATAAACAACAGCAGCCGCTGCGGTCGTGACGAAGCCGTCGACAATCACCGGAACGCGCTGAAGGCGGGCGGCAATGATAAGGCCGGCCATGGCCGCGATTTCGCGGCCTCCAACCCTGCGCAAAACTTCAAGCGGGTCCTTCTCGCCGCCCAAACGCGCGACGGCCTTGTCTACCGCTTCGCGTTTACGGGCGAGGCCTTCGTCGTCAACTCCCGTACCACGGCCGATCCAGTCTTCCGCCTTGCCGCCGAAGACACCGTTGATGACCGCTGCGGCGACGGTGGTGTTGCCGATCCCCATCTCGCCCAGGCAGATAAGGTCGATGCCGCCGGCAAGTGCTTCCATGCCATAGGCCATGGTCGCCGCGCAGTTGGCCTCATCCATGGCATCTTCCTGCGTGATGCTCGGTGTCGGCATGTCGACAGCAAGATCGAACACCTTCAGCCCGATACCATAGGCACTGCAGATCTGATTGATGGCAGCCCCGCCTGCGGAGAAATTGTCCACCATCTGACGGTTAACCGCGCTCGGGAACGCCGAAACCCCCTCGTCGGCTACGCCATGGGCAGTTGCGAAAATTGCCACAAGCGGCCGCGTGATCTTTGGCGGCGCATTGCCGGACCATGCCGCCAGCCATTCAGCAATTTCTTCCAGCCGGCCAAGCGAGCCCGCCGGTTTGGTCAGCTGCGCGTCCCGCTCCTTGACCTTCTGCAGGGCTTCCTCGTCGGGCCCAGGCATGGATTTCACCAAATTGCGGATGTCTTCAAAGGGAAGAGCGGTCTCGGAAAGGGACATGGGTTCAGGTTCCGGATTGTTGACAGGCAAGTCGCCTGCCTCTTGGTCTCGCTAAGCTGCTGATCTATAACGGCGCACATATAAACTCAAGCGCAGGACCGCCCTGATGAGCCCTGAAACCGACCAACACGCTGATTCAGAGGCCAAACCCGACTCAGACAAATCTTGGGATCAACCTGGGCAGCTGCTAAGCCGCCTGTCCGCACTTGCCGCTGATACGGCCGCCTGTGTGCGCTTCTTCTCGCGCCTGCCGCTGACGAAGGTCAATCGGCAGGATGACCCTGCCGCGGCTCCGGACTTTACGCTGATCAGCCGCGCCGCGCCTCTGGCGGGTTGCGTGATTGCTCTGCCGGCTGCCGGGCTCGGCACGATCCTCGGTTTCACGCAACTTCCGGCGCTGGCCACGGCTGCGCTTGTTGCGGGACTGCTGGCTGCGACTACCGGGGCTCTGCACGAAGACGGTCTCAGCGACGTTGCCGATGGATTTTTCGGTGCGGGAAACCGTGACAAGCGGCTTGAGATCATGAAAGACAGCCGAATTGGCGCCTTCGGCGCACTCGCGCTCATCGTTTCCGTTGTCCTGCGGATCGTTCTTCTGGCGGCGCTGTGGCAGCGTTTCAGTCCGGCGGACGCAGCACTGTTGTTTCTTTCCGGCGAAGCCCTTAGCCGGGCACTGCTGGTCTGGCAGTGGCAGCAACATCCGCTCGCCCGCCCGGAAGGTCTCGCCGCCCGTTTCGGCAAGCCGCGGACATCCGCCGTGCAGCAATCCTTTCTGGCGTGCCTTCCGTTTCTGATCCCGGCGGCTCTCCTGCTATCTGTGCCAGCCCTTTCGCTCGCCTTGCTCCTGGCGGCGGCAGCTGCTTTTGGAACTGGAAGGCTGGCCCGAAAGAAGATCGGCGGCGTCACCGGCGATGTTCTCGGCGCGGTTCAGCAACTCAGCGGACTTGGTTTTTTAACGGGGATGCTTATGCTGCCTTGAGGTAGAAACATCTGGGCGAAAACACGTAATGGTTATCGAGCGTTGCGAGGAGCGTGAATGCCGCCACCCGGCGCGGTTTTTCCAATCGCTCGTTCTATTGCTGCTGTGCTTCAGCCTTGCTGCATGTGGAAGCCGACCGGAATTCGGCGCTCTTGCGCTGAATACAGCCCCCGCACCAGACGCAGAGGCGCATGACATTCTGATCGTCACCACCCGGGCGAAGGACGACCACCCGGACACCTACTTCAACGGCGAGCGCAGCAAATCAATCAACTATGCGGAAGCCACGATATCCGTTCCTGCCGCCCATGAAGCCGGACAGGTGGAATGGCCCGATTCTCTGCCGGGGAATCCTGACACGGATTTCGTCACCCGCAAGGCCGGTTACATATCCGGCAAGGCTTCCTTCACGAATGACGTGAACCGCAGGCTTGCAAAGCTGCCACGTGGCGAGCGAGAAATCTTTGTGTTCATTCACGGTTACAACAACCGTTTTCCGGAAGCGCTTTTCCGGTTCGCCCAGGTCGTGCACGACTCGGATTTTCCGGGAGTTCCGGTGATGTTTTCCTGGGCGTCGAGAGGCAAGTTGCAGGACTATGTCTATGACCTGAACAGCGCTGCCATTGCCCGGCAGGCCCTGGAGCAAGCGCTTGTTCAGCTTGCCGGCACGAAAGCGGAAAAGGTGACCATTCTGGCGCATTCCATGGGAAACTGGCTGCTCATGGAGATGGCGGTGCAGGCCTCACCTCAATCCCGGCGCAAGCTGGCGCGCAAAATTGACCATGTGATCCTTGCCGCGCCGGATATCGATGTCGATCTGTTCAAGGCCCAGCTGAAGAAAATCGGCCCGCCCAGAAATCCCTATTTCGTTATAGTTTCGCGGGATGACAAGGCACTCAAATTGTCGCGCAAGATTGCCGGCGGGAAAGAGCGTGTCGGCGCATATTCCAAGGACCAGGAGCTTACGAAACTCGGCGCGATCGTGGTCGACGTTACAGAGCTGGAGTCGCAGGATTCAGCCAACCACTCCAAATTCGCGCAGCTTGCCCGGCTCAGCCCCGAATTACGCAGAACGCTTGGCCTGTCTGGTTTGACAGCCGCTTCCGACATGAGCGGCCATCCTGGAACGGGAAACGACCTGGGCAGTCTTGTGGGCGATACCGTGGCTCTGCCGATCCGAGTGATAACAGCACCTTTCACTGCTACTTCCGGAGGTCTGTAAACCTCTGTGCCTTGACCGGAATCGTGCCATAACTGTCTTGGCAAAGTCACAATCAACCGTCATATCCCCCTCATGAAGTCACCTTGCATCAACATCTGCCAAATCGATCAGGAAAGCGGCCTTTGCTCAGGTTGCCTGCGAACGCTTGATGAAATCGCCGAATGGGCGAGCTATAGTGAAGCCAAACGCAATGAAATCCTGTCCGATCTCGGCAGGCGCCGGTCGTCCGGTCATATGCAGGGAGGACGATAATGGGGAATCCTGGGCAACTCCGCGGCCTGGCCATCGCACTTCTGATTGTCGCTCTGGCCGCCTTCGTGTTTTACGCGTTTTTTGGCGATCCCACGGACCCGACAAACGTCAATTTCGACGATAGCGGACCGCGCCTTGTTGCCCTTTCCGCGCTTGCTTTCGTGTTTATTGCCAGCTTCATCTTCGGCCAGCCCAAATTCCGCGAGATCCTGCAGGGCACCCTGTTCTGGGGCGGGCTATGCGCGCTTCTGGTCGTGGGATACACCTTCCGCACGGATCTGGTCCACGCTGGCTACAGGGTTCTCGGCGCCCTGGCCCCGGGCCTCGCGGTCACCCAGCCGGACGGCACGATCCTTATCGTGCGGGATGCCAGCGGCCATTTTGTTCTCGACGGCCGCATCAACGGCGTGCGGACCGAGTTCCTGCTTGATACGGGCGCCAGCGCCGTTGTGCTCAGCTATGACGATGCGCACCACGCGGGATACAGGGCACAGGACCTCTCGTTCACCGTTCCCGTGTCCACGGCAAACGGTCGCACTCTGGTGGCACCGATTCAGATCAATACCATCGCCATCGGCGAACATACCTTGCGAAATATCCGTGGCTTTGTTGCACAGGACGGAAGCCTTGAGGCCAGCCTTTTCGGCATGACGGCGCTCGACCGCCTGCAAAGCTGGCGGATCGAGGGCGACAAACTGATCATGACCCCTTAACGGGGACCAGACATTTAAGCCCCGTCTATTCCGCCGCTTCAGCACCTGCCCCGGCGGGGCTGACTGCAGCCAGTGCCTTTTCGACCACGTCCAGCCCTGCCCCGGGTTTGATCGCCTCGACCGTGAGGATCCTGCGCCATGACCTTGCCCCCGGACGGCCATGAAACAGGCCAAGCATGTGCCGGGTCATATGGGCCAGCTTCACACCCTTTGAAAGCTGATCCTCCAGATAGGTCATATGGGCCTTCACGGCATCCCAGGGAGACACATCCGCTGTACCCGCACCGTAAAGCCGGCGATCGACCTCTCCCATGATCTGCGGTGTGTGGTAGGCCACCCGGCCAAACATCAGGCCATCAAGCGTTTCGAGAAACGGTTCGGCCTGGTCTAGGGACTGCAGGCCGCCGTTCAGGCCAATGAACTTCTCCGGCAACCGCAGTTTCAACCGCAGGACCCGGTCATAATCGAGTGGCGGCACATCGCGGTTTTCCTTCGGGCTGAGCCCCTGCAGCCAGGCCTTGCGGGCATGCACCCAAAGCGCATCGGCCTCCGCGGCAAAAACCGCATCCGCCATTTTGTCCAGCGCTTCTTCCGGATCCTGATCGTCGACGCCGATGCGGCACTTGACGGTCACCGGAAGTTCCGCCGTGTCCTTTATCGCCGCGACGCACTCGGCGACAAGCCCCGGCTCATGCATCAGACAGGCGCCGAACCGGCCGGACTGCACCCGGTCGGACGGACAGCCAACATTGATGTTGACCTCGTCATAGCCGAAATCCGCAATAATCCTTGCCGCCTCGGCCATCTCCTTCGGATCTGAACCGCCCAGCTGGCAGGCAATCGGATGCTCGATGTCGGAAAAGCCGATCAGGTGGTCCCGATCCCCATGGATCACCGCCCCGGTGGTGACCATCTCGGTATAAAGCAGCGCATGCCATGTCAGCTGCCGATGAAACGCCCGGCAGTGACGGTCGGTCCATTCCATCATCGGGGCAACGGCAAACCGTGCACCGGGGAGGCTTTCGGAGACCTCCGGTTTGCTGTTGTGTTCCAACGGCTTATAGAGTGCGCGCTTCATGGATTTGCCGTGCATTTCGGAGCATTTTGCGGTCTCAGGACATCAAAGACGTCCCAATTTAGCCGACAAATGCCAGTTTCCGCTAATTCTTTGGCACGCATATACCAAGGACAAGATCGTGCTGAAAGCAAACTTTTATTGCCACCAAAGCCGAGAGCACGAAAGTCAATTCGCCCTATGGCGAAACCTTCCGCTGCGGGGCCTTTTGCTGCCCTTGCGCTGTCAGCAAACGCCTTAAAATCCGGCAGGAGCCGACTGAATGACCTTCAGTTTGCCGGCGACGATCTTGTCGATCTCGTAGAGACGTTCGACGGTGCCGTCTTTCCGGAAGCGGAATGCGCCTGTCGCGCCTTTAAAGCCCTGAGGGGTCATCAGGCGCTTTCGTGTGATCCCGTTCTTGCCATGCTGGCGAACCAGACCCGAGGCAACCGCGGCAACATCAAAGCCGTAAAGGCTCATTTCGGTGGGAGCTCCGCCGAATTTGGCTTCATATCGCTGTGCGATAACAGCGTGGCTGGAACTGTCCGGCCGGGCGATAATTGCCCCTTCCAGCTTCGGATCCTGGACAAGGCTCGTCCCCCATCCGGTATGACCGACGACCAGGGGAGTAACTTTTTTCTGCTTAAGCGCCGCAGCCACTTCGGGCACCTTCCGGTCGCTTTCGATGAAGCCCACAGCCGCAAATTCACCCGCATTACTGAGCAGTTCGACCAGTTCCTTGCTGGTGGCGCCGGATTTATACGTCACGATTTCAACATTGCCACCGGTCGATTTGGCAAGCTCCTGCAGTTCGCCATCGGACACGCTTTCCGGAGAAAGAATGACGACCCGCGCTCCCGAGGGCGCGGCATACCGCAGCCCGGCAGCAAGGCTGTCCAGATCGCTGGCGACAAGCGAAAAGCCGTCCTTCTGAAGCGGGCGCTCACCGATGTTGATGGTAATCGCCTTCTTCGGCGGCGGCGATGCCAGCTTGCCGTTCGGCGCATAAGCGGCAACCAGCGCCAGATTTGTCAGGGACTTGTAGTCGGGATTGGTGCCATTCTCGATAGCAAGGATCAGCTTGCCGTCCGACAGCATTTCCTGGGCCAGCAAGGCCCCATTCCGAACCTGTTTGGCAACCTGGCTTTCGCTGCCGGCAAACGGAAGCGGCATAGCGAGCGTTGTCTCGCCGGACCCGACAACTTCCGCGCTGATGGGTGGGCCGACGTCCTCGACCTCGTTTACCGTCGTTTCCCCCGCATACTGGCAGGAGCACAACCACAAAAGGCACAGGACTATCGACGTCGGGCGGATATGGTTTTTCATGAAGTTTGTTTCTAACCGGTTACGCCTGAAGAAGAAATCATGGAGCTCTCAAATCTTGCCCTTGGTCCATGCAAGGCGTTGGCAGGCAATTTGCCAACGTGCCATGTGGCTGCAGGCAAATTCCAGGGCGCATGTGCCACGCGGCTTCTGGCATCCACACCAGTGCGCTGAGTTACCACATACCAATAGCATTGCTTGGAGATTGTTCAACCTGCCCCAGGACTGTTGACGAGATTACTTGCGCGCCAAGGGCGCGCCGCAAAAAGACCGGACCAACAGCGCCAACGGACACAAGCCCCCTACCCTTAGAACCGCCAAAAGCCGCCCTTCGGCAAACGTCCATTAGAATCGCAACATCTTGCAAGCCTGCTGGACGCACATCAACTTGCAGGCCACAAGATTTACGGTAGAAGACGGCACCAATGAAAAGGCACTGGATCATCGATGGATTGTGCCGTTTCCATTGTCCATCATCAGTACATGTAGCTGACCATCCGCTGATGGAAGCACTCACACCTGTTCAGGGAATCCTCGTCCCGGGTGCTTGTGCGCAAGTAGCCATAGGCAATCCCGCAAGCCACCTTGGCTTCGGACGCCCAGGTGAAGGTCGGGCTCGTATTGTCGATCCACTTGTCATCATCAGCAACATTCACCGCCTCGGACATCATCCGGACGACTTCGTCGGTCAGTTGCTTGTTGTTGTCGATGGTCAGAAGCTGGGATGGCTGCACAAGCTGGCAATACCCACCGTAAAGATCCGCAGCGTTAGCCCCTTGTACCGTAAGGGACAGCAATGCGAGTGCGCCCAAAAATTTCTTCATGACATTTCCTCAAACTTGGCCTTCAAATTTGTAACCTCAAGTAACTTTGCCGGTCAATCGAACGTACCGTCACCTGCCACCGTATTGGAGTGATCCCCATGCGGAATTTCGCAGCTGTGGCTCTTTCACAACAGATTCAGCAAAACACCGCCGGCGCATGCAGGTTTCCCACATGCGCCGGCGGTTTGTTTGGACGGGGTTTGGATCAGACGGTGTCCGAACCGGTTCCACCTGCGCCGTCGTCGAAGAGGATCTTGATCGACTCGTTGGCAAGGCCTGTGTCCAGCGTTGCAACAACGTCGCCGCCACCGCTGTCAGCATTGCCCGCCTGGTCGACAGTCAATTCCCCTGTGCCGGAGTTGTAGTGGACATAATCTGCCACTCCCCCATCATCCGATTCGACTTTGGATCCGGCCGAAAGCGTTAACAGAGCAGTCAGATCGATCTCGTCAACACCGGCTTCGAAGTCCTCAATGATGTCGGCGGCAGTGGCGTCATCGAGGACGAAGGTGTCGGTTGCGAGATCTCCGGCACCGGTACCGTCACCACCCCATAGGGTATCGACACCAAGACCTCCGGCAAGCGTGTCCTCGCCGCCATTGCCTATCAGAGTATCGTCTCCGGCAAGGCCATCAAGAATGTTGTCGTTAGCATCGCCAGTCAACGAGTCGGCCTGAGCAGAACCTATAACGTTTTCGATTTCAGTCAGAGTGTCGCCTTGCGCATACCCGCCAGCGTTGGTGGCATTGTTAGTTAGATCAACTGTAACGCCTGAGGTCGAATTCGAGTAATCGACCGTGTCGTTGCCACCAGTACCTCCGTCTATTGTGTCGCCGAATTCTCCGGAAACGAGAACATCCGGACTGCCATCCTGGCCAGTGAGGGTTACACCTCCGCTGCCGTCACCGACAAGCGTAACGCTGAGTTCATCTGGATCGGTATAGGTGTCATCGTCACCATCGGTAATCGTGACATCGAAATTGAACTGGAAGTCAGAGATGGTGGTTTCCTGATTGAAAACCAGATCACGCAGCGAAAGCTTGGCTCCACTTACATTTTCGATCGACACTTCCGTGAACTCGAAGAAGCTATTGGGTCCTGCGATGGCATTGATCGTGGCCTCATCGATGACAAGTACCAGGGAACCTGAACCCGGTTCGGCAATCGTGGGCACGTCCACTGTTAACGGAGCATTTCCACCAGCCCCATCGTCAAGAATCAGCCGAAGATTGACAAAGTTATCGGAGCCACCCCAGCGTGTCAGTTCAACGGATACAAAGGACTGCAATTCCGAAAAGGCGAACAAAGTACTCGTTCCCGCTTCAAGGATGGCAGATCCCGATCCAATGCCCAATGTGGATGTGTTGACGGTGCTGTCCGTTGGTTCATTGTTATCCAAAATCAGAGAAATCAGATCGCCATCGCCCGGGGTTAGCGAACTCGTCAAAACGGACTGAGTATCGATACGCACGTCAAAGCCGCCGCCTGGTTCACTCCCGGCCTTATATGCCACGCCGTCGACAATCTCGTAATAATCCGTGTTACCGGACGGAATTGACGACAAGTCAAAGTTCGTCGCTTGAGCGAACTCATTTGCGAGGAGTTCAAATGTGTAAGTTCCGTCGGCATTCATTGTCAGAACGAAGAGTTCCTGCGCTCCGGAGAAGTCGAGAACTCCGCCTCCAGAATCAACCGGTGCCTCTGTGTAAGCCGTCGTTATTGCAGGAGAGCCGGAGTCGGCAACATACCAGAAGGTAAAGTAAGTGGACGCCGTACCGGTATCCGTAACAACCACTTGGGTGACGTCATTTCCGTCGGCATCCTGGCCGATGATGGTTGAGCCATAGGAATAGCCCGTCGGAGCCGAGCCGAGATCAGCAAGGATCGCTTTGATGCCATCCGAGCCAAAATCCGGCGTCCAAGTGCCATTCGCGATGGTGTCGATGATATTCGGCATGACAGCATCTTGGATGTAGCCGATTGTCGGTCCGTCATCCTGAAACTGGATCTGACCGCCGATCTCCTGCGTCGCAGTCGACGTGTCGCCGTCACCATCAGTGACGGTCAGGACAGCGTTGACAAAGCCATCGAGGTTAACTTCCTCGTCATAGAGCGTTGTGTCGCCATTATCGATCGCCGCAAACTGCGCAACGCCGATCTGACCCGTCGTCTCATCCACTGCAACCGCAAAGACGCTGTCGCCAAGAAGCGGATCTCCACCGCCGGAAGTGTCGGCGAGATATCCGACAATGACGCCATTGTCGTTGACCAGATAGATGGCTTCACCGCTCGTCGCAGTCAAACCGCTATCAATCGCCTGGACGGTACCGCCGCCAAGTGTTGCATCGAAAGTGGTGCCGTTTAGCCCAAGTTCCAGTGTCTGGCCAGCTAAGCCATCTGCACCTGCGCTTGTAGCTGCCGCGATCATGACCACCGCTGACATGCTGAGGGCATATTGCGTGCCTCCCCGCAACGTCACTGTAGTGGCATAGGAATCAAGCACGCTGGACAGCGTCCCGCCGTTAAAGCTCGTGCTTCCAGGCGCATCGTCGTTGTCCGCATCGGCGGTTTCACCCGTTGCTGCCCGGTCACCGGAACCGTTTTGCAGCCCCTCGGTCTCGTCGATTTCAACGACAACGTCAGTATCGACATTGAGCACCGCAACCGGAATGTCGTCATCAACCGTGATCACGACCGCACCGTCCGCGACCGTTGCCGTGTCGCCGTCATAATCCGTCGCCTGGACAATCGAACCGAGATTGATCGTCA
>JBNLAU010000186.1:0-3377 GCA_050302295.1 Roseibium sp.
CAAGGACTATCACCAGAACCGCGACTTGCTGCTCGGCAACCGCCCGGAGACCGAACGTCTTGTACGCGATCTCAGAATTCCGGCGGCGCAGAATTACGTTCGGACAAACGGCCTCGACCGGGTCACCTTCGGCACACGCGGGCAAGTGAAGCTCGGTATCGTCGCGTCCGGCAAGGCCTACCGGGACCTGCTTCAGGCGCTGGATCTGATGGGCGTGAGCGAGGAAATGGCCAAGGCGCTGGGCCTTGCCGTTTACAAGGTCGCGATGACATGGCCGCTGGAACCGCTGGCGCTGCGGGAGTTCGCGCGCGGTGCCGAACGCCTGCTCGTCGTCGAGCACAAGCGCGCCTTCATGGAAACCCAGATCAAGGAAATTTCCTACCACTGGCCGGAGATGAGCCGGCCGGAGATCTGGGGCAAGCGCCGCCCGAACGGAGCACCATTCCTCTCCGACGTTCTGGAATTGTCGGTCGCCGAGCTTATCGAAGGCCTGATGAAGTGGCTGCCAAGCGAGGTGATCTCCGACGACATGCGGGCGGTTGCCAGCCGGATGACGCGTCAGGCCATGTGGGCCCAGGGGCATGCCGAACGTGCTGCTCGCATACCGTACTTTTGCTCCGGCTGCCCGCACTCCACATCCACGATAACGCCGGAAGGGTCACGCTCCATGCCGGGCATTGGCTGTCATGCCATGACCGAAATGGCGGGCCGTACGACAGAGGGTCAGATCGCCATGGGCGGCGAAGGCATTCTGTGGGTCGGTCAGCAGCCGTTTTCGGGCGACAGCCACGTGTTTGCCAATATGGGCGATGGAACCTATTTCCATTCCGGCATTCTGGCGATCCGTCAGGCGCTCGCCTCGAATGTGCCGATCACTTACAAGATTCTCTACAACGACGCCGTTGCCATGACCGGCGGCCAGAAGGTGGACGGACAGCTGTCCGTGCCGCAGATTACCCGCCAGCTTGAGGCGGAAGGCGTCGAGCGGATCGCGGTCGTTTCCGAGAATCCGGAAAGCTATGGGTCCTGGTCACCAATTGCACCGGGCACCAAGGTTCATCACCGGGATGAGCTGATGGATGTGCAGGAGGAAATGCAGTCCTTCAAGGGCGTGTCCGTGATCGTGTACGACCAGACCTGCGCGGCTGAAAAACGCCGCCGGCGCAAACGCGGCAAGTTCCCCGATCCGGACAAGCGGCTTTTCATCAACGACCGGGTCTGTGAAGGCTGCGGCGACTGTTCGGTTCAGTCCAACTGCCTGTCTGTCGAACCGCTGCCGACGCCGTTCGGTGAAAAGCGGGTGATCAACCAGTCGAGCTGCAACAAGGACTATTCCTGCATCAAGGGCTTCTGCCCGTCGTTCGTAGAGATCGACGGCGCGGCCCTGAGACAGCCGAAAAAGGCGGAAATCGACATAGACGCGCTGGTGGCGGAGCTGCCTCAGCCCCAACTGGTGCCGCTCGAACGCACGCACAATGCGCTGGTCGCCGGCATCGGCGGTATGGGCGTGACGACCATCAGCGCCGTTCTGGCCATGGCCGCTCATGTGGACGGCAAACAGGCCTCCACGCTGGATATGACGGGACTCGCCCAGAAGGGTGGTCCGGTAACCTCACACGTGCGCTTTGCCTCCGGTGAACGCGCCATCGAAGGGCCGCGCGTGCCGCCGGCAAGCCTGGACCTGCTGATCGCCAGCGACATGGTGGTGGCCACCAATGCGGAGCAACTGGCGCTCGCCCATCGCGGACACACCGTGACCGTTGCCAACACGAAGGTGGCGCCGACGGCGGAGTTCGTCCTGAAGCAGACCTTGTCCTTTGACGAACAACGTATGGACAGCGCTCTGCGCGAGGCCTCCGGCGCCTACCTTCCGCTCAACGCGGCGGATATCGCCGAAAAGCTGCTGGGGGACGCTATATTCGCCAATATGATCCTGGTCGGTATGGCCTACCAGAGCGGCTCGCTGCCGATCTCCGACTATGCAATCGAAACGGCACTGGAGTTGAACGGAGCTGCCGTTGCCAACAACATCAAGGCCTTCCGCGCCGGCCGGGTTCTGGCCGCTGATGCCGAAAGGCTGCTGAAAGCTCTGCCGGCGGAGGTCACCGTGCCGCAGTTCACGCTCGATGAAAAAATCGCCTTCAACGCAAAGGAACTGAGCGCTTACCAGGACGAGGCTTATGCAGGCCGATATCGGGATCTGGTGGCCAAGGTGAAGCAGGCGGACGAAACTCACGGGCCGGGCACGTTACGGCTGACGCAAACCGTCGCCGACCTGCTGTTCAAGGTGATGGCCTACAAGGACGAATACGAAGTCGCGCGTCTCTATTCCGATCCGGCTTTCAAGCGGAAGATCATGCAGCGGTTCGAGAATCCGAAAAAAATAAAGGTTCATCTGGCGCCGCCTTTTCTGGCGCACCGCAAGGACCCGAAAACCGGGCATCCGGCAAAAATCGCCTTCGGCCCGTGGGTTTTCGGTGTCTTCAAGCTTCTGGCCAGATTCAAGGGCGTCCGCGGCAAGTGGTACGATCCCTTCGCCCGCACACCGGAGCGCAAGGCCGAGCGGGCGCTGATCCTCCGGTATGAACAGGACATTGCGGAAATCCTGAACCGGCTGCCGGATAGCCAGTACGGCCTGCTGGTGGAACTGGCGCGGATTCCCGACCTCGTGCGCGGGTTCGGTGGGGTGAAGGCAACCAATCTGAAAAAGGCTGCCGAAAAACGCAAAAAGCTGCTGGATCAGCTGAACAAGACCAACGATGGCGGCAGCGACGATGCGGACAGCTCGAAGGTCTTTCTGGCCGCTGCAGAGTAGAATCGCGATGACAGTGACCCGGGTACGGGCGGTGCCGGAATTTTCGGTTTCCGCCCGGCTGGGAGTCCGGGACGAGAGTTTTTCTTCAGAAAAGTTTTGGTGTTTTTTGGGGTCGACGAGCAGGAATTTCTGCGGTCGAAGAGAGTGAATGTTCGGTGATTTCAGAACGTTGCAGTGTATGCACACAATGTAATTAGAATTTTTCCCAAGTTTAAGTCAAAGACGATTACATTCCCGGAAATCGCGTTTTTCACTTCTTTAAGTCTCAGCTTCATTTTCGATACCGACGCCGATCCGGCACAAATTGAGAATTGGTATCGAAGAATGACTGAAGCGTTGAAAACAGAACTGGTGAACTTCTCGGAGCTGACCGGTGAAGCTGGCAGCGCACGCCGGGCGGAACTTGCCCGCCATGTGGCAACCCTGTTCGCCCTGACGTCAGACCGCTGCTCCGATGAGCAGGTGGATATCTATGACTCGTTCCTACTTCGGCTGGTGGATATGGTGGAGGTGGAAGTCCGCCGCTATGTTGCCGAACAGATGTCCAGCCTGCGGCGCGGAC
>JBNLAU010000187.1:0-13615 GCA_050302295.1 Roseibium sp.
AGCCTGCGGCCCACTCAGATCGGCCAGAACCGTTTCACCGGCGATCATGGTCTGGCCAAGGGCCACTTTCGGCTGGGTGCCGGCGGGAAAATAGACATCGAGCCGGGACCCGAAGCGGATAAGGCCGAAGCGGTTGCCGGCGTCGATCTGCTCGCCCTCACGGACAAAGCAGACAATCCTGCGGGCGACGAGCCCGGCGATCTGGACAACGCCGATCCGGGTGTCCCCGGTTTCAATCACCATGCCGTTGCGCTCATTGTCCTCGCTGGCCTTGTCGAGTTCCGCATTCAGGAACTTGCCTGCCCGGTACGCCACGCGGATGATCCGGCCGCCGACCGGCGCACGGTTCACATGACAGTTAAAGACATTCATGAAGATCGAAACGCGCATCAGCGGTTCGGTGCCGAGTTCCAGTTCGACCGGCGGCTGGACAAGACCGACATGGCTGACCACGCCGTCGGCCGGAGAAATCACCAGCCCCTCGCCCACCGGCGTTACCCGTTGCGGATCACGGAAGAAATAACAGACCCAGCCCGTGAAAAAGAGGCCAATCCAGAACAGGGGAGCAATGAACCAGCCGACAACGAGCGTGGCAACCAGCGCAATTGCAACAAATGGCCAGCCTTCCCGGTGGATTGGAACCACGGACTTGGTGACGGAATCAACAATCGACATTTTCTTTCCGCTTCAAAATTCAGAGCACCGCGTATCCGGGCGGTCTTCGCTCCAACCGTCGGTCAGCCGGATACGCACCTGATGCGCTTCTAGTTTCCCCGCTTCTAGAGACTTTTTCGCCGGAAGAGAACTGGCTTTGTCAAATTTCAATCGCTTTTCGCCAGGCTCTCAACAAGCATTGTCTTTGCGTGCCTGGCGGTAGTCGGTATCCCAATAAGGCGGCCGCCCGTATTTGGAGATCAGAAAATCGACGAAGGCGGTGATTTTCGGCGGCACGAAGGTGGCCGGGGCATAGACGGCGTAGATGTTTCCCGTCCGCGATATCGGGTATTTTTCCATCACAGCAACAAGCCGCCGGTCGCGGAGATCTTCCCAGACATGCGCCACAGATTTGACCGTCAGCCCCAGGCCGTAAATCGCCGCATCATAGGCAAAATCCCCGCTGTCACCCGAGACGACCGGATCCTCGACATGGTGGGCGACTTCCCCGTCCGGACCGCTGAAATACCAGACCGGCATGGAATCGAAGCCGATACAGTCGTGATTTCTCAGGTCTTCCGGGGCCTCGGGTGCGCCCCTTCGCTCGATGTAGTCCGGACTTGCGCACAAAACCCGCTGATTTCCGCCCAGCTTGCGCGCCATAAGACTGGAATCCGGCAGCGGGGCGCCGCGGATCGCCACGTCGTAGCCCTCCTCGACAAGATCAACGATCCGGTCGCTCATGTCGATCTCAAGGCGCAGGTCCGGATAGAGCTGCCGGTACTCCGACATGAACGGGAGGATATGTTTTCTGCCGAAAAATACGTTGGAGGATATCTTCAGCACTCCTCGCGGGGCTTCTTCGGACGCATCGATCGATGACCTGGCCTGAGCCATTTCCGCCAGAGCCGCGCTGGCGTGCTGCAAAAGCACCCGCCCTGCTTCCGTCAGGCTCGTCCGCCGGGTCGTCCGGGCAACCAGTTGCGTGCCGAGTTCCTTTTCCAGATTGCTCAAGCGGCTGCTTGAGGCCGAGGGAGACAAGCCGAATTCCCGTCCGGCCGCCGACAGGCTGCCCAGTTCCGCCACCCGTTTGAAGAATTCCAGATCGTCCAGCCGCATTATTCGAATCTTTCGAAAGGTATCTTTGAAATTAGCCCAATTCTTCGAATTCACGCAACATGAGACAAAGGGGCACTTCAAACAAAGGAGCTACAGATGTTGCATACAGGCGATATTCACGAGACCCGCGCCCGCGCTGCCCGCATTCACGAACTGCGCCGGATTTCCAGAGCAATTTCCGGCTTCCTGTTTAGATCACCACCGGCAACCGCCACGGTCTCATTCGACAATATGACGGGGGCGAACGACCACAACACAGAAACCACCCGCGCAGCCTGACGGCTGCGCGGCCTGAAATCCGGTTCACTTTGCCGGAATGTAATCCGCGGTCTGCCCGCGGGTGATGATGCCGAGTTCGTCGTTTTCCCTGGCAGCGCGCAGGCGTTCTTCCGCCTCGTCCGCTTCGCGCTGACGGGCCCACATGGACGCATAGAGCCCGTTTCTGCCGAGCAGTTCCATATGTGTTCCCCGTTCGGCGATCGTGCCCGCATCAAGGACAATGATCTGGTCGGCATTCACTACGGTCGACAGACGGTGGGCAATGACCAGCGTGGTGCGGTTTTTCGAAACCTGATCCAGAGCGGACTGGATTTCCCGTTCCGTGTGGGTGTCGAGGGCCGAGGTTGCCTCGTCCAGGATCAGGATCGGCGGCGACTTCAGAATTGTCCGCGCAATGGCGACGCGCTGCTTTTCACCGCCGGACAGTTTCAGGCCCCGTTCGCCGACCTCCGTCTCATAGCCCTTGGGCAGTTTGTCGATAAAGTCGTGAATCTGCGCCATGCGTGCAGCTTCACGCACTTCCTCTTCGCTGGCATCCGGACGGCCATAGCGGATGTTGTAGGCGATCGTGTCATTAAAGAGCACCGTATCCTGCGGCACCATTCCGATCGCTTGGCGGACGCTTTCCTGGGTGACGTCACGCACTTCCTGGCCATCGATTTCAACGTCACCTCCCGTAACGTCGTAAAAGCGGAACAGCAGGCGGGAAATCGTGGATTTGCCAGCACCGGACGGGCCGACAATCGCAATTGTCCGGCCTGCGGGAACTTCAAAATCGATACCTTTCAGGATCGGCCTGTCCGGATCGTAGTGAAACCGCACATCATTGAAGGCAATCCGGCCTTCCACTGTCTTCAAGGAAACTGCATCAGGCTTATCCTTGATTTCCGCGGGGACCAGCAAAAGGTCGAACATGGATTCGATGTCCGCCAGGCCTTGCCGGATTTCGCGGTACAGGAAGCCGATGAAATTCAGTGGAATGGAAATCTGCATCAACAGCGCGTTGATCAGCACGAAATCGCCGATATTCTGCTCCCCTGCCATTACGGCCCGGGCGGAGAGCGCCATGCAGATGGCCATGCCAATGCCGAGAATGACGGTCTGACCGAAATTGAGCCAGGCAAGCGATGTCCAGGTTTTGGTTGCCGCCGACTCGTACTTCGACATGGAGGCATCGAAGCGCTCGGCTTCCATTCTCTCGTTGCCGAAATACTTGACGGTCTCGAAGTTCAGCAGACTGTCTATGGCCTTTGAGTTGGCCTCCGTGTCGTTGTCATTCATTTCGCGGCGGATAGCGATGCGCCAGTTGGAGCATTTGATCGTGAACCAGACATAGGCAACAATCATCACCGCCACGACAATTACGTAAAAGAAGCCGAACTGGTACCAGATCACGGCCGCCATGATGGCGAATTCCAGAATCGTCGGAATACCGTTGAGGATCGTAAATCGGACAATGGATTCAATGCCTTTGACGCCGCGCTCGATCACTCGGCTGAGGCCGCCCGTGCGGCGGGCAAGGTGAAAGCGCAGTGAAAGCCGGTGTAGATGCTGAAAGGTCAGGAACGCAAGCTGTCGTACGGCATGTTGTCCGACACGGGCAAAGAGCGCATCACGCAGTTGGTTGAAGGCCACCGCAAGTACGCGCGCCGCGTTGTAGGCCAACACCAGCATGACAGGCGCGACTATAAAGGCGGGCAGATTGTTGCCCTCGCCGGTGAGCGCATCAGTCGCCCAGGCGAAGAAATAGGGAGACAGAACCGTGACGAATTTTGCGATGACAAGCGCAACCACCGCCAGCATCACCCGCTTTTTCAAGTCCGGACGGTCGGACGGCCAGATGTAGGGCCACAGATTGGCCAGGGTCGTCATCGTATTGCCTTCGTCGGCGCTGACGGTTTTGCCGATGTGGGGCTGACTGGACGGGCTGCCTGCCGCGGCACCTGCTGGTTTGTGCGGCGAGGTGGCTGATTGATCGGTCACTCAAAATTCTCCTGACCGCTCGGGGCGGCCATTCGCGATTTATTCGGAAGCCTCTGAGGCAATGATTTCACCCGGCTTCGTTTCCACCGGCCGGACCGCATTCAGGCGGGACCAGAAATCATTCGACAGAAGTTCGGCCTGACGCAGCTTTTCCCAGTTCAACAGGTAGTGGCAATTGCGCCCCCGGGGGTCGCAGGTCAGAAGTCCCGCATCTTTCAGCACCTGCAGATGCTGGGATACGGTGGATTGGGCAAGCGGCAAATGATTGACGATTTCGCCGCAACAGGCCTCGCTTTGGCTTGCAAGCTGCTTGACGATCGCAAGCCGCGCGGGATGGCCGAGCGCACGAAAGGTCGACGCAAGGTCTTCGCAGCTTGCCAGACAGCCCCTTGCGGCCTCGCAGCAAGCGTCAGGCGATGAAGTCTTTCCGCTCATGGAGCATGTTCCTTGCTCACGTTTCCGTGTTTCATCGTGAATATGCGATGATTTATTAAAATAACAAGAGGGGCATGAAAAAAGGCAGGAAACCGTTTTCTGTTTCCTGCCTTGTCTTCGATTTCCAGTGATCCGGGGCTTCAGCCGTTGCGGTCGTCGTCCTTAGGAGGAGCCGGCCAGTTGAGATCCCCCTCTGGCGTCAGGAAAACCTGCCCCGGATAGATGAGATCGGGATCGCGGATCTGATCCTGGTTGGCCTGGTAGATCGTGGTGTACCGGAATCCTTCGCCGTAGAGCCGGCGGGAAATGCGCCAGAGATTGTCGCCCTTGCGGATGATGACCACAGGAAGGGATTTCTTGACTTCCGCTCCCTGCCCCTCCGATCCGTCGCTGACACCGGTCGCCACAACCTTGGTCAACACGATCTGCTGATCCTGTTCCTTGTCAAAGGTCACGGCGGCACGGGCATCGACCTCATCGCCGTCACCGCCAATCAGGTCGGCGCGGATTTCCACGTTGCCTTCCGACAGGTTCTTGTCGCCCTGAACAAGCCATTTGCCGCTGGGATTGACCTTGGCTTCTCCCTGGTACTCATCGCCCACATAAACACGTACGGAGGAACCGGGTTCTCCGGTACCGGCGATATAGACCTTGTCTTTTTCAGACTCGACCGCCTCGACCGTCACCGTCGGAGCTGCGTCTCCCGACGTTTCGTCGCTGCTCTCCAGGGCCGCGGCAGTTTGCTCAGCTTCGCTTTCCTGGCTCGCCGCAGCGGTCTGAGATGTTCCCGACGGCGCTTCGTCTGCCGTTTCAGGGGACGTGGCCGCCACCTGCGCTTCTTGCGTTTTCGATTGATCCGCCGCCGATGTTCCGCCTGCCTGCTGCTGCCCGGCATCCGCCGGTTCGTCTGCGGTCAGTGCTTCGGCCGTTGCAGTTTCGGCCGCCTGCGGCTCGCCTTCACCCGATGCAGCGGAAGTCCGGGTCTCCTCAACCGGCGCAGTGTCGGAAGACGCAGCGACCTGCATCTCGGCTCCGCTCTCCGGCTTCTGCAGAATGTCGGACGGGCCGTCCGGCGAATTCAGCACCACAAGCGGCTTTTCCTTGCCGTCTTTCGGCACCGACACCGCCAGATGCTGTTCGGACGTTTCAAGGGACGCTCCCTTTTCGTCACGCACTTCCAGGCCAACATCATAGTCGCCCGGTTTCAGCGGCTCGTCGAGAATGATCGTCCATTCCCCGGCCTTGTTGGCAATGCTTGTGCCGACAACCTTGCCATTCGCCGTCAGAGCGACAATCGCGCCCGCGTCCGAACGGCCGGCGACAACTGTTTCTCCCGTCGGCTCAACGCCGACAACGTCGAATTGCGGGCCTTTAACCGGCTTTTCATCCGTGGCGCTGCCGCTGTCTTCGGTTTCGGCGGTCTCTACCGAACTGTCCTTCCCGGTGGACGACGTTGTCGCGTCCGCGGCATTCCCTTTGTCCGCTGTATTTGAGGAGGTTGCCGGAGCCGGCGAGGTCTCGGCGGAGCCCTGGAAAGGCAGACGGCCGGTATCGCTGTAAATGTATCCTGCTGCCACTGCGGCCAGCGCGACTGGCACGGCCACAATCAAAGTCCAGATCAATGTCTGCTTGTTCATTTTTAATCCTGTCAGAAAAGCGGATGGCGATCCTTTGCTTTTCTGTATCTGTCCCTCAAGGCTTTGCAGCGTCTGCCGCTGTCACAAATTGCAATCAGCTTCCATGCATAGCCCTCTTTTCGGGACGCGGCAAGGAAACCCGCTTCAAAACCAAGGCCTTTCAAACAGAATGCTTGACCTTATGGCGATCACAGTGCCACATCTTTACGTCATGAATACGGTGTCTCAAAATCAGCTTAAAAGCGTTTGCGTTTACTGCGGTTCCAGTTTTGGCTCGGACCCATCTCACGAAGCATCGGCAACCCGGCTCGGCCAGCTCATCGCCGAATCGGGGCTCCGTCTCGTCTATGGCGGCGGATCCGTCGGCCTGATGGGTACGGTCGCGACCTCCGCCCTGGAAGCGGGCGGCAAGGTGACCGGTGTCATTCCGCGTTTTCTGGAAAAACGCGAGGTGATGCTTGAGTCTCTGGAAGACCTCATCATCACCAACGGCATGCACGAACGCAAACATCTGATGTTTGAGAAATCGGACGCTTTCATCGCCCTTCCCGGCGGCATCGGCACGCTGGAAGAAGCGGTGGAAATGATGACCTGGGCTCAGCTCGGCCAGCACCGCAAACCGGTGGTGCTGGCAAATATCAACGGTTTCTGGTCACCGCTCCTGGAACTGTTCGATCACATGCGTGCCCAGAGCTATATCCGTCCAGACACTGAAGTGCCCTTTATGGTCGCCAAAAAGGTCGAGGATATTCTTCCCATGCTACGCAAAAAGATTTGCGGAGAACCGCTCGATACCTCGAAAGACCTGGCTGACGTCAGGGAGCTTTAGAGACTCATCGACACCTTTGGTATCTGTCTTGGATTTCGACAGAATTTACCGCTACGCAAATTGATGTTGCGGTCATTGGATAGTACCGTCGTTTGATGAACGACAGAATGGTTTCTTCCATGCAAACGACCCTATTGGTTGAAGACGCTTCGTTCTTTGAAAAGGCGATCGTCAAGAAATTGCATGAGGTGGGCCGCCATCAGATCATGGTCGCGCGCGATTACGCGGAAGCGGAAAGCTGCCTCAATCTGCCCATCGGCGAACCGGATCTCGCCCTCGTTGATCTGACCCTGCCGGACGCGCCCGATGGCGAAATCGTCGATCTCTGCGACAAGTGGAACATTCCGACGATCGTCTTCACCAGCCGCTTCGACCCCAAGACACGCGCCAAAATGCTGGAAAAGGGCGTCATTGATTATGTGCTGAAAGACTCGCCCGGCAGCCTGAACTATGTCGCGGACCTGATCCGCAAGCTGGCCCAGAATCCGAAAATCGGTATCCTGGTGCTCGACGATTCAGCCGTTGAGAGGGAGGCGATTTCAAGGATCGTCTCCAAGCACCTTTACAAAGTCTACCAAGCCGGTTCGGTGGATGAGGCTTTGGCATGCCTGGATGAAAACAAGGATATCAAACTCGTCCTTGCCGATTATTTTTTGCCCGGAAAGGACGGGTTCACTTTTCTCAAAGCCTGCCGGCGCCTCTACACTCCTGAACAGGTCGGCGTCATCGGCATGTCATCCTTTGCCAATCCAGACAACCGGGTACGTTTTTTGAAATACGGTGCGGGAGATTTCGTGGACAAGAACTGTCCTCCGGAAGAGCTGCTCCTCAGGGTGTCGCAGAACCTGGACTACATCTATCGCATCGAAGAACTGAACAACATGGCGATGCGAGACGCGCTGACCGGGCTCTACAACCGGCGCCATCTGCTTGGTGACACCACCAAGGCCATGAAGACCTGGCCGCTGTCGGAAGGTCGACAGCACTGGCTCGCGCTCATGGATCTGGATTCCTTCAAGTCCGTCAATGATACGCTCGGCCACGATTTTGGCGATGCGGTTCTGACCAGTTTTTCACGGCACCTTTTGAAGCTGACCAGGGGAAACGACATCGTTTCCCGGCTTGGCGGCGATGAGTTCTGCATCGTTTTTTGTGACCGGACCGAGGACGATGTCGTGCAGAGCCTCGAAACTCTTCTGGAAACCATCAAGACGTCGCCTGTAAAGCATGATGGCGAAGAACACACGATGCAGACCAGTATCGGTCTGGCTGCACTTGAAAACGGCAAATTCGGCCAAGCTCTGAAAACCGCCGACCTGAGGCTTTATGCCGCCAAACGGATCGGCCGGGGCCAGTTGGTGGCAACAGGATAATGGCGGTTTGATCAGCGCACCGTTCGGTAGCGCCTCCAACTGTCGAAGGTGAATACCATCAGCGCAAGCCAGATCATTGAGAAGGCCATCAGCTTACTCAGTTCAAGCGGCTCGCCCCAGATGTAGACCGCTATCAGAAAGTGCATGGACGGAGCCAGATATTGCATCAGGCCGAGCATGAACAGAGGCAGACGGCGGGCTGAGGCGGAAAAACAGATCAGGGGCAGCGCGGTAACAATACCTGTTCCTGCGAGTGCCGCCAGAACAAGCGGATCATTGAGGACAAACGCATCGACGCCCTGGCTCAGGTTCCAGAGCACGTAGAGGGATGCCAGCGGAAACAGAAGCAAGGTTTCCACGAAAAGGCCGGGAGTTGCCTTCACAGGTGTCACCTTGCGCACATAGCCATACCCGGCGAACGAAAAGGCCAATACCAGGGACACCCAAGGCAGACCGCCGGCAAGCACCGCTTGCAGGATCACAGCTGCGGCGGCAATCGAGATTGCAACGCCTTGCCCTATCGACAAGCGCTCGCGCAGAACAACCAGTCCGACCAGAATACTCACAAGGGGATTGATGAAATAGCCGAGCGAAACGTCTAGCACCTGATCGTTGGAGATCGCCCAGACGAAGACCAGCCAGTTGACCCCGATGAAACCGGCGGACGCGGTCAGACCCATCAACACTCTCGGCTGCCGGAATACCTCGCGGACTTCCGGCCAGCGGCCGCGCAGATAAAGAAACACGCCGACGAAGAGCACCGACCAGAGGATCCGGTGGGCAACCACGATGTCAGAGGGAACAGTGGCCGTCAGCTTGTAGTAGGCCGGAAAGAACCCCCACATGCCGTAGGCAGCCAGCGCGAACAGAAGACCTTGACGGAATTCGGCATCCGTCTCGGCGCCAGACACCTTCTGCGACATGAATTAGCCTTTCTGGCGCGTGGTTTTCCTCAGGCCTCGCTGGCCTTCAGCAGCGCAAATGTGATGGAGTCGACCAATGCCTGGAACGAGGCGTCGACGATATTGGAAGAGACCCCGATCGTGAACCACCGGCGGTGGGTTCTGGTGTCGTGACTCTCAATCAGGACGCGAGTAACGGCGCCTGTACCTCCATTAAGGATTCGCACCTTATAGTCAATCAGTTCCAGGCCTTCGATGTCTGACTGGTATTTGCCGAGGTCCTTTCGCAGCGCCATGTCCAGCGCATTCACCGGACCGTTGCCCTCCGCCACGGACATGCGCGTTTCCCCATCCACATCCACTTTAACCACGGCTTCGGAAACTGTGACCAGATCCCCGATGGCGTTGAAGCGTCGCTCCACCATCACACGGAACGAATTGACGTCGAAAAAGCGTGGAACGTCGCCGAGCTCCCGCCTGGCAAGCAGTTCAAACGACGCATCGGCCGCCTCGTAGGCGTAGCCGTCTGCTTCGCGTTCCTTGACCAAAGCCAGCAACCGATCGAGCCTCGCATCGCTCTTGTCGACTTCTATTCCAAGCCGGCTCAGTTCGCCGAGCAGATTGCTTTTGCCCGCCTGGTCGGACACCAGAACCCGGCGCCGGTTGCCGACGCTTTCCGGTGCAATGTGTTCATAGGTCTGCGGATCCTTCAGGATCGCGGATGCATGAATGCCGGCCTTGGTCGCAAACGCGGTCTCGCCCACATAAGGTGCATGCCGGTCCGGCGACCGGTTCAGGATTTCGTCAAAAGCATGGGAAATCGCGGTGATTTCCTGAAGCTGTTCATCACCGATCCCCAGTTCGAACCTGTCGGCGAAGGCCGGTTTCAATTTCAGGGTCGGGATCAGTGTGATCAGGTTGGCATTGCCGCAGCGTTCTCCAAGCCCGTTCAGCGTGCCCTGGATCTGCCGCACGCCGGCATCGACCGCCGCCAGGGAATTGGCAACCGCGTGGCCGGTATCGTCATGGGTGTGGATGCCCAGGTGAGACCCGGGAACAACTTCCTGAACCCTGGTGACGATGTCATGGATTTCGTCCGGCAGCGAACCGCCGTTGGTATCGCAGAGCACTATCCAACGAGCGCCTGCGAGATAGGCGGTGCGGGCGCAGTCTATGGCATAATCCGGATTGGCCTTGAACCCGTCGAAGAAATGCTCGCAGTCGATCATCGCTTCCTTGCCGGCGGCGATCGTTGCGGTCACCGTTTCGTGGATCGACTCCAGATTTTCCTCATTGGTGCAGCCCAGCGCGACGCGGACATGGTAGTCCCAGGCCTTGGCGACGAAGCAGCAGGCATCCGATTTGGCCGAGAGAACCTGTTGCAGACCCGGGTCGTTTGCGGCAGAGCGCCCTGCCCGCTTGGTCATGCCAAAGGCCGTAAACGCGGCATTTTCCGTGCGTCTTTCTGCAAAGAACTCAGTGTCCGCCGGATTGGCTCCCGGATACCCGCCTTCGACGTAATCCACGCCAAGACGTTCCAGAAGGTCGGCAATGACAATCTTTTCGTTGACCGAAAAGTCGATGCCGCTGGTCTGGGCCCCGTCTCGCAGGGTGGTGTCAAAAAGGTAGAGGCGTTCCTTGGTCATGGTGTTTCCTGCCGGGCGCTATGGCCTGGTTCTAATCGTTGTCGGTTGCTCCGGGCCGGGCCAGCGGCCAGGTCTCGGTGTCGTGATCTGGATGCTGGCAATTGGTCGATGCCACGTCGCTGATGCCACCGGGCAAATCGTCCCGGCTGGACCGGGTTTCCTTCAATGTGAACAGATCGGCATAGAACGGCACGCGCCCCTCAACTCCGGACTGTTCCACCGGGGTCACCGCCGCCACATCATCCAGGCTTCCATGTGTGAAGGCGATGTGGGTATCGCCCACGGTCTCGAAAGCCAGCGGCGTGCCGCAATCCCTGCAGAAACCGCGACGCACCGGTTCAGACGAGTGGAACCAGGCCGGCTCTCCGCGCGTCCACTCGAAATCCGGTTGCTCCGCGCCGATCAAGGGCAGGAAGAAATTGCCCGACGCCTTCTGGCACATGCGGCAATGGCACAGATGCGGATACCCGACTTCCCCGGTCACCCGATATCGCACCGCCCCGCACTGGCACCCGCCGGTAAGCGGTTTGACCGTTTCATCCATCAGAAATGCTCCTTTCCGCAGACGTCGAGAATTTTCCGTCAAACGCCATCAAGGTCTGTCAGAACCTCGCTGTTCCAGAAGCGTAAAACGGTCCAGCCAAAGGCTTTGAGTGCGGCATCGCGTTTGCTGTCGCGTTGAAGGCCCGCATCCTCTGCATGCTGAGATCCATCCAGTTCCACGATCAGACGGCAAGCCGGGGCGGCGAAATCGACGATATACCCCTCAATCGGCATTTGCCGGCGGAAGGCAATGCCTTCTAGCCTATGCGCTCTCAAGGCTTGCCAGAGCTTCTTTTCCGCATCCGTCATATCGGACCGGAGTTTTCTGGCGTTTTGTCTGAGGCGATTTGAAACCTTGCGGTGCGGCAATTGGCGGGCTCCGTGCTCGGTAATTGCAACAGGCGCTGTATACCCCCCTCTGTCCGCCAAAGCGGACATCTCCCCCGCAAGGGGGGAGAGGGGCGCCCGTCGCAAGGTGGTGTTTTCACAACTGGACACCATCATCCGCCAGTGGTTGCCAGTGAAGCGATGCCGGGCACCTATTGCGTATTTGTGCCTGAGCGATTGCAGAACATTCCCCTCTCCCTCCTTGCGGGGGAGATGTCCCTGCAAGGGACAGAGGGGGGTATCCCGCCTATCCGCGACAACAAGTGTCACCGCTTGACCTCCCATGACGTTACCCGCTCACCGGTTTCTGAGTCTTTTGAATCTTTTAGAAGGATCCCCTGAGATGTCAGTTCATTGCGGATTTCGTCTGCCTCGGCCCAGTTCTTGGTCTTTAGCGCTTCAAGACGCCGGTTGACCGCCGCCAATATGGCTGTTTCGTCGACGCCGCTGAGATCGACCTTCACCGGCGAGACGCCCAGCAGGGCTGCGGACGCGGAATAGACCTCGAGTTTCGAGGGATCTTTCGCGGCCTCGACTGCCAGCGCATGAAGCGACTGGACCGCGGACGACGTGTTGAGATCGTCTAGAAGTGCTTCCAATACCTCCGGCGAAGGCGCCACCTCGGTCTCGACCGGCTCCGGCCACCTGGACAGAAGATTTTCCGCTTCTTCCAGCTTGCGCAGGGAGAAGTCTATCGGTTCGCGGTAGTTGGTCATCAGCATGGCAAGACGCAGAACTTCTCCGGGCCACTTGCGGCCGCCGAAACTTTCCGTTTCCAACAGCTCCTGAATGGTGAAGAAGTTGCCCTCCGACTTGGACATCTTCCTGCCTTCCACCTGCAGCAACCCGTTGTGCATCCAGTAATTGGCCATCGCCTCGGTGCCATGCGCGCAACGGGATTGCGCGATCTCGTTTTCATGGTGCGGGAAGATCAGGTCCAAGCCGCCGCCATGAATGTCGAACACCTTGCCGAGGTGCTGTTCGCTCATCACCGAGCACTCGATATGCCAGCCCGGACGGCCGCGGCCCCACGGACTGTCCCAGCCGGGCTCGTCCTCGGAGGACAGTTTCCAGAGCACGAAATCGCCCGGATTTTTCTTGTGCTCCTCAACCGCGATCCGCGCTCCGGCAAGCTGCTCGTCCAGCTTGCGCTTGGAAAGCCCGCCATAGTCGGACATGGAGGCCGTGTCGAACAGCACCTCCCCGCCCGCCTCATAGGCATGCCCCTTTTCGATCAGCGTCCCGATCATCTCGACCATGCCGCCGATATGCTGGGTCGCCCGCGGCTCGAAGGTCGGCTCAAGCACACCCAGGGATTTGATGTCCTTGTGGAACTGGTCCGCGGTCTTTCGGGTCACTCTCGCGATGGCCTCGTTCAGCGGCAGGTCCGGAAAGTCGCGCAGGGCGCGCGCGTTGATCTTGTCGTCAACGTCGGTGATGTTGCGCACATAGGTCACGTGCTCCGCGCCATAGAGCTGGCGCAGCAGACGGAAAAGGACGTCGAAGACAATCACCGGGCGGGCGTTGCCGATATGGGCGAAGTCGTAGACTGTCGGTCCGCAGACATAGAGGCGCACGTTGTCATCATCGATCGCGCGGAAGTCCTCCTTCGCGCGGGTCAATGTGTTGGTGAGCTTCAAGCCCTTGAAAGAGCCGGATTTCTCAGTCTCAGCGGCGCTCATGTCAAACGGTCTCCTGGCCGGCTGACCGGGCGATCCGTCTCAGGGGAAATTTTGCCAAGAGGGAACGGCCACAGCCAGCGGTGTCGCTAGCTGCAAATAATGGTGATCGAAATGATGTTCCGTGTGGCCGTCATCATGGCCAGCTT
>JBNLAU010000188.1:0-4094 GCA_050302295.1 Roseibium sp.
TGCCTTCGCGAAATGTATCCTCCACGCGCGGCAACACCGCAGCGCGGCTCTCGCCGCCGACGCTCAGGCTCGGTGATTGCCGCCCTTCGGTTGCCACCCGCACCGTCTCTTTCAGGAAGCGGCTGAGCTCGTCCATGGAAATGCCGCCGTCCCGGTCCAGATCCGCCCGCCCTTCAACACCGCGTGCGAAGGCCCAGCTCAAAGCGCCCCGCGGTTGCCCCGCAATCATCAGTTCCGGGATGACCTGGCCGTCAACAGTCGCACCGACATAGATAACGTTCGGCAGTTCCTGCAGATCTTCGCCACTGGCGGTCGACTGTGCCAACATCGGGTGGACCGGCGCAGACCGCAGAACATCGTTTTCGAGCGGTGGCAGTCCCACAAGCCGGGTACCAAGGCGGTGGATGCGCGGATCGACTGACCGGGTCATGGTACCAGAATGACAGCTGTCCGCCAGAAACAGAACGTTGCGCTCACCCGCGGCGCGCAGCATTGAGGCGATATCGTCATCCCGGAGGCGTTCGCCGTTTGCAGGTGCGGAGAAATCGAAACCAGCCAGAAGGAAGACCTCGTCAAGGCCGTCTTCCTCCGAGCCTTTCACCCATTCCTTTTCCTGTGCGCCGTGGCCCGCATAGGACAACACGAGAACGTCGTCCGGAGCGGATCGGGCAATCAGATCTTGCCATGCCTCAAGGATCCCGGACCGGGTGGCCTTGCCGTCGTAAAGGGTTGTCAGGTCGTCAACACCGGCCGCATGAAGCGTGCCGGCAATATCCTTTGCGTCGTTGACCGCGCCCTTCAGCGGAGCCACGTGCTGATAGGCATCGATCCCGATAACCAGCGCGCGCCATTCACCCGCATTCGCCTGGGCAGAAAGACACAGCAGATACAGCAGGCCGTGAGCCACGTATCGCAAGGCCCTTCGCCCCAGTTGTCGAGATCGAATAATCATGCCGATGCTTCTTTAAGATGCGTTCCCGTTAGTTCCAGGAGCCGCCGCCACCGCCCCCAGGGCTGCCACCACCGCCGCCGCCGCCGCCGCCACTACTGCCGGAATCGCGGAGGGCTGGGTCATTGATGGGGTCAATTTTGGGCTTCGCAGCTGTCGTCTTCGTGGTGGTTGTTTGAACAGTTGGCTTTTGAACGGTTTTCGTTTGAGGTGCGGGAAAAGGGTTTGAATTTTGCTGTGTCTGACATCCCGTCAGAAACAGAGCCGCCAAACCGGCTACCGGCAACACCTGCAGACGTAATTTCATGGTCTTTCTCCTTAGCCCCTGGATGCTCTTTCATTCAGTCAAAACTGGACTGGATGCTCCAATTCATAAAATCGCCAACCTTCCCTTTGCCGTGCTCCGGGAAGGCCATTTTCCTAGAACAGATCGTATCGTGGACGGTTCTGTTCCCATTGATGTTTGACCAGCGAAACCAAGGCTTCGTCTCCCTGGACAGGCTTTCTCCCGCTCTCCTCGAAAAAGGCCGACAAGGCCTGGCGGGTTTTGCCGCCCGGGCGTCCGTCGACCGGCCCCGGTGCAAATCCAAGATCCGTTAGCGCCTGCTGCAGAACTTTGGCTTTCAGCCCCCCGTCGGCTGTCTGCAATTCCGCTTTCGCCTTCTCGGCTGCCGGCGAAGATGGATCGACCGCAACGGCCATGGCCAGCATCCGGATGCGATCGCGGCCCGCAGCTTCGCCTGACTGGTTGGCGAGCATGAATGCCGTGTTGAAGGCGCCCCAGGCATCGCCGCGCTGAGCGCTTTCTCGGAACCATTTGGTTGCCTCGTCCGGGTTCTTTTCGACACCTTGACCATTGTAATAGAGAAGACCGATTGCGGTGCCGGCTGCCGGATGGCCGCCCTCATGGGCCTTCATGAACCAGCCAAGCGCAGCTTCGTAGTCCTGCGGAACGCCTTTCCCATCGCGGTAGAGCGTTCCCATGTTCAAGTAGCCATAGATGTCGTCCCGGGCAGCCGAGCGGTTGTAATAATAGACAGCCCTGTCGACATTCTCGTCAACATGCTGGCCGTTGAGGTAAAAGCCGCCAATCGCGTTAAAGGAAAACGTGTGGCCGGCTTCGACCGATTGCAGCAGCTTTTCCAACCCGTCCTTTTCGTTCTGCGTTGTGCCTTCGCCCTTGATTTCCGCCAGGCCCAGGGAGTGCAGCGCATAGGCATCGCCGCGTTCGGCAGCGGCGCGGTAAAGCTCCACCGCCTTCTTCTTGTCCCGGTCAATTCCAGCGCCCAGATAGTACATGCGCCCGAGCACCTGCCCCGCGCGGACATGCCCCATCTGATAGGCCTGCTCCAAATAGGCAATCGTCTGATCGAGGTCGCCGGCGGCAAAGGCGCCGCGTCCCCGCTGAAATACGAAGCGTCCGATTTCCGGATAGGCGGCCATTGCTTCCGCGCAGGCCTTGTCGACCGCTTGCGGGTCAAGCTCATTGGCCAGTCGGCCTTCCGTCACCGCCTGGAGATCGAATGGCTGTGTTGCCAGCTGATCGCACTGGGTCACGCGCGGCTGTACGAGCTGGGTGACAGTCTGAGCCGCCTGGCCGTCCTTTGCGGGAAGTTCTAGCGAGAATTTTCTTGCCTGCGTTTCGCTGCCAATCTGCGGACGAACCGTCAGAGATGATAGAGCCGTGACCGGGAAACGGTCCCCCGCCTGAAGAAGCCGGTCGTCCGAAGAAAGCTGCAGGTCCGCGTCGACCGAGGCGACTTTCATCCAGTCGCTGGTCGCCGGCAGACCATCCGCCGGAGCGTCGGCGTAGACAGGAACCGGTCCGACACCGATATCCGCATCGACAGCACCGGATGCTGCACGGTCCGACAGCCAGGCAAGCAGTGCATCCAGTTGCTCTTTCCGCTGTTCTTCCTGTCCGCTGTCTTCAATAGGCTCGGCCGTCTGGGCAATCGTAATGGAAGCGATCGCGCTGGCGCTTCCGCCCCACTCGTCCTTGACCTCATAGCTGATCAATTCAACATCGCCCGCCTCCGAGCCGGCCGGAACGAATTCCAGGCTGGCCAGCTCGGAAACACCGAGCACATCGCCTTCCGCAATGGTTTTGCCGCCGGGCAACCGCAATTCGCCCTTTTCCGGCGCCAGGGTCAGCGTCGCTTCAAGCTTGCCGCCTTCCGGCTGTACGGGTTCGGGAATGTTCAGCGCTATGGCCTCACTGCCGGTAGACACTGTTACCCTGTGATGGGCGGTCACAATCGGATTGGGTTTCGGCGGAACAAAGTAGAAGTTGGTGACCAGCGTCGAATCCTCATACGGGATCTGCTGACCGCCGGTCATCTTCACGACTTCATCGCGCACCTTCGTCATCAGGTCCTTGATCTCCAACGACGGATTAAGGGCATTGCTGACGACGGAGGATGTAAACGGGCTCATCGGTCCGTCGCCGTCGTAGGCCACCTGCCCTGGACGGGTCGCATAGGAAATGAAGGCGCCGAGCTTGTTCGGGATGCGCCGCAGCCCGCGCGTCTTGCCGACGGAATATTTCTCTTCGCCCCAGAACAAACTGCTGATTTCGAACGGATTGTTCCGGCATGCGTCCAGCATCACGATCTGAAGGCTGGAGGCGGCTTTCATGTAATCGAGAAGATTCGAGACCTTGAGGCTTTCAAACTCCAGATCGTACTCTGACGACAGTTTCGCATCGACGGGCAGAATGAAATTGGCCTCGCCAACCTGAAGTGCATGTCCGGAATAGTAGAACAGCGCCGTATCGCCGTCGTTCAGCTCACGCAGAAAGCGGCGAACGACATGCTCCAGTTCCTTCTTGCCGAGGTTCTTGCCGATGGTGACGTCGAAATCAGCTTCACGCAGGACCTTCGAGATTTCCTCGGTGTCGTTGATCGGATTGTCCAGCGGTTCCACATAGCGGTAGTCCTGATTGCCGATCACAAGCGCAACCCGGCGCCCTGTGTCCTCAGATGGCGCTGCGAGAACATGTTGTCCGGATAGGGCCAACCCAAGCGGCACGCTGATCAGTCCGATCTGGACAGCCTTGCGCAATTTGACCATTGGTTCCGAAACCATTTTCGTGGCAGTCCGGCGAACAAAAGGCAGAGATTTCCGTTTTTGCATTACGTCCTCA
>JBNLAU010000189.1:0-8352 GCA_050302295.1 Roseibium sp.
GACGGCTTCCCTGTTAGCATCGGCGCTTCTGTCAAAGGTAAGGTCTGGAGCCCAGCGAGAGCAGGCGATCTGAAAGAATGGAAGCGTTGGTGCCTCGAGATTGGACGAATGCTGACAGACGAGTCTATCAACTCAAACCAGCTTCTCGAGAATTCGGCCGAGAGAGTTGAGATAACCAAATATCCGGACGACCTAATCGTACTAGCAACGGACTGGTCAGAACAGCTTTATGACCGGATGCACAAGCTCACCCTAGAAAGATCCGGACGAAATTCATTCATGCTTTCGGAATGCTCTATTCTCTATCGTGGATCCGCCAGTGATACGGCCAATTTTGATCTCATCGTGATGGACGACACCTATCCGTTCAGCATCAAGTTAGGTGGCGAGCAAGGTCATAGTATTCATGGCCTGGAGAAGGTGAATGCTACGATTGAAGGTTTGAAATCAAAACCTCTGGGTCTCACGCAGTTCTTTGCTGAAAACCCTCCCACCCTTTTCCTACTCAACAGCTGTACGATCTCCGGCTGCATCCATACCGACTACGGAGAGGTGTTCGAGGTTCAGATCCCCGGCGACCGGATCAAAATCCTTGGCTGGGATGGTGTCGACCTAACCACTGAATCAATGTTCAAAGGTGGAACGGTACGACCCAACTCAATACAAGAACATATGATGAAAAACCTCGTGGAGCGGGGCGCCCGAGTTGTTTTTAATGACGACAACAGCGGTGAGACAGCCGACATTGTGGCGGTTTTCGTAGAACGAGACAAAGTCCGATTTGAGCTCGTTCACTGCAAATATTCAAAAGTGACAGTGGGCAATAGAAAATCAGATTTGTATGAGGTGTGTGGCCAGGCCATCGTCTCGCTAAGGTACAAATGGAAACCGGAGGAGCTTCTCCGTCACATGCAAAGACGGAACGGTGCAGGAGTTCTGAAAGGGAAGCGCTTTTACCATGGTGACGACAGCGAAATAGAAGAAATCGCGAAAGCTTTAAAATACTCTGAAGTAGAGTTTGAGTTTGCAATCGCTCAACCCGGCGTCGACGGAACAGCGATGAGTTTGGATCAGAAAAATCTACTTGGGTCTGTCTATTCCACAATCGTTGAGATGACCGAGACGAAGCTTCTCTGCTATTTTAATAAAGCAGGTTAGGAAGTTGCCGACCATCAAAGCTTCTCGATGACACGGTCGAACGAGACATGAACTTCCGCAACGAGATTACGGAAGTGGGCTGCTAGGGAGCCGTGCTCCGTTCTCGCCGATTTGATGAGCGCCTGCTTCTCGGTTTCGGCCAAGTGACCTTTCGCCTTGGAGCGTAGGAAATGCGTGCGCTTGAGCGGTTCTACCGTTGCAGCGGCATCCTCGGCGTCGAGACCCGCTTGCTCCAGCCACTCCTGAAGAAGACGGACCGACCCCCAGGAGACGTCCGGCTTTCGTCCCTGAGCCTGCAGCTTCATCCGCAAAGCCTTCACAACAAAACCTTCCACAACGAGCTGATCGAGGGCAAGTATGGCGTTCGACCATTCTTCTGGTGATGCCGTCACGGGATAGTGCACCGCCTGGGCTGCGGCTTCACCCCGGGGCCTCCACCAGTCGGGGGCCAGCTTGTCCAACTTGGCGACCTCAGATTTGAGATCTAGCAACGGGTCTGGCATCGTGCTGAAGTTACCCTCGAAGTCCGTTTCGAATGCCCGTTTCGAGATGCCAGCCTTGGGCCATTCGTTGAAGGACTGCCAGTAGAGCTGTTCACTGTAAGGAAGGGAGGCAAGGTCATAAAGGTAGGCGTGAACCTGCCCCTCCTCGTTCACGTCATAGGACTGCAAATACCAGCCTCCGCGTGCTGAAATTGAGCGGTGCTCCAACGTGTATTTATCCGGGTCGGACTTATACTTCAGCAGGACCTCGGGTCGGAAGAATGCCGGCGTAGTCTGGAACGGCAAAGGCGAGTCCTTGTCAAAGTAGCTTGCAAGTGCTGTAGGAGCGCACGATACCTCGGCGTTTCGATTGTTCTTCCAGTCGTGTGCCTTGAAGGTGGCATACTGTTTGTCTGTGCGATCCCACTCGCGCCGGTAGCGGGCGATTATCATTTCCTTGGTGAGGACAGGCCTCACGATCAATGCGCCGTTCGCGAAGCTCGCTCCCGCCTCCGCGCCGGTATGATAGCTGATGTTCTCGCCGATGTGCCGTCCGCGGTCGGGCTCGTGCCATCCGGTGAAGCCCCCGTTCGGTCTGTAGCGCGTAAAGTCGAACTTAACAGCGAGCGCGGTTTCGGTAACCGCCATGTAGCGATGTAGCTGCTCGGCCTCGATCGTCACAAGCATAGCGCTCGGCTGCGCGGCGGACCCGCTGAGGTCATGCAGCTTGATGATGGGTTCGACATCGCCGTGGCTGTCGAGGCGGCAATACGCATTGTGCTCCTCCATGAAGTAGAGATTGAGAGCTTGCACCAGCCGTTGCGACAGCTCAGTTCGCGGTGGCCCCTTGTCTACGCCTGTAAAGTGCCGCTGGAAGACGAGCTGCTCTCCACCATCCAAGGCTTGACAGCGGTCATCCAGCGGATCGGAGAGATACATGCGGTCGGGCTGGCCCCCACCGGAGACGTGGCTGAGCGCCCATTGTGCCATGGGATCGATGTAAGCGTGCTCGAGCTGTTCGACCGCTTCGGAGGTTAGGTTAGTTAGAGGTATGAGGACGGCGTTGATGTAGGTCTGACCCACGTTGCTGAAAAGGATGACCTCGTCCGCGCGTCCATTGCTGACTAAATAGTCGACCGCCGCCTCCGCTCCCTCCAGCCAAGCTGCATTCGCTTTTGAGGGCGGAACGGCGATCTCCAGGAAATTTTTGATGTTGATCATCGCCGCCCTCGCGCACCTCGCGTAGTGTCGTACCCAAGTAGCGCCCCTGAGAGGCGCGTGCAACGTCTTCTCCATGCGAACCGGCCACTTTTGCAACTCGGTGCATGGACGTGCGGATAGGTGGTAACGCAGATTGGCCCGTAAAAGGCTCGTTGCGATGTCTCCTATTTTTACTTGAAACCCGCCAGTTACTTACCAGCCCCATCCCGGTCAATTGTGGGAGGCACAGTGATCGACCGCTTTCCGCCCCCAATGGGGCCTTCGCTCGTCGCGCAACGAACGGCAACTTTCAGGACTAGGTCGAGAGCCGGCGAACGACCGAAATGGGGCGCAAAGCTGACATGTGGATACTGCGTCGCAAAGATCTGCTTGGGGCCGAATTTTTTGTTGTCTGTAATTCTCAGACTGGATGCCAGTCGAAGTTGCGCGTTTCGCCAACCGAAGTTGCGCGCTACAACAGCAGCAGATCTAGCTTCTTTGCGGTTTCATTGCAGCAAAACCGCGTCAATTTACATAAGTATTTGAAATGATTGGTCGGGCAGGCCGGATTTGAACCGACGACCCCTTCACCCCCAGTGAAGTGCGCTACCAAGCTGCGCTACTGCCCGAACGGCCTCTAACTAGCTTGTTCGCATTCCAAGCGCAAGCGGCTTGTTGCGCCCGGTGTGCAGGTTTTCCTGTCTTGCCCGAGCTACTCAAGGCCGCGCCTGCGCTTGTCTTCGCAAACGCTTCATTTCGATCCTGTCAGTTGCAATCAGGCCCCAGGCAAGACCGTAGAGCATATACATGTGCCGCCAGTGGTCGGTGTCGATGATCGCCGAGAGGATCAGATGCGCGGCAAAGACGGCAAAGACGCATTGTGTGAATGCGGTCCAGGGCCGGGACTTGAACAGCAGCGGAACCAGCGCGCGCAGGGTCCAGAACGCCATCGTGATATAGACGGTGCCGCCGAGCCAGCCATAGGTGGTAAAGCCCTTCAGGTAGACGTTGTGTTCGTCCTCGGGAAAATACTTGTTGAATTCCAGCGGTCCGAGCCCGAGGGGGTATTCCATCACCAGCTGGAAGCCAAGGGAATAGCGGGCGAAGCGGCCGAGCCGGGCGCCGTCATAGTCCTGCACAAGCCGGGCGCGCTGAGCGAACATGTCGGATACGGTGTCGATCGAAAGGGCGGCCGCGATCAGTGCGGCGCAGGCCAGTACGCCGGCGATGCCCAAAAGGACCAGCCGTCCGCGGCGGCGGGAGTTTTGTTCCGTCACCAGGGCCAGGAAATAGATCAGGAGCACCGCCGCAACCAGAACGCCCCATGCGCCGCGAGAAAAGCTCAGGAAAATGCCGAGCAGCAATATGGCGAGCGGAAGCAGCAGTGCCAGATTTTTCAGGACGGAGTCACGCAAAAGCTTCTGGATCAGCAGGACGGTCGGCAGAACCAGAAACGGGCCGAAGACGTTCGGGTCCTGAAAGGTGCCGCGCGCCCTGTCGTAAAGGGTGAAATAGTCCGCGCCCGGAAACAGATGAAAATAACCTGCGACGCCGATGGTTGCCACCATGACCGCGCTGATGGTGTAGCCGCTCTGAATGACCCGGAACCTGTCCGGATCATCCGCGATGATGGCGGCATAAAAGATCGCGGTGACCGCCAGAAATCCGGACACCGAGATATACATGACCGCGTCGCCGAATTCCTTGGCCATCGGGATCGAGGCGATGCCTCCGGAAATATACAGCATCAGGCAGATGATCAGCGGCCCGAACTCGGCCCGAAGTTTCAAACCGAAGGCAAGCCAGACGACCGAAAGCAGCGCCATGTAAAGTTCATAAGGGGCCGGCTCTTCGATCACGAAACCAGACAGGAATGCTGCAAGCCACAAGGCGGCGTTGCCCAGGCTTTTGGCCGGCAGACCGGCAGGCGCACGCGCCATGAGCGCGCCGCCATATGGGCCGGCCGCGGCACTCAATAGGCATTCTCCGTGTTCAGCAGACTGAATGGCGTCAGGAACAGGATCTTCAGATCGAACAGAAGAGACCAGTTCTCGATATAGTAGACGTCGCATTCGACACGGTTCTGGATTTTTTCCGACGTGTCCACTTCGCCGCGCCAGCCGTTGATCTGCGCCCAGCCGGTAACGCCGGGCTTCACCTTGTGACGGGCGAAATAGCCGTCGACGACATCGTCCCAGGTCTTGTTGTCCGTATGGGCATTGACCGCATGCGGCCGCGGGCCGACCAGTGACAGGCTGCCAGCCAGAACGTTGAACAGCTGCGGCAGTTCGTCGATTGAGGTTTTCCGGATGAAACGGCCCACTTTGGTCACACGCGGATCGCCCCTGGTCACAACCTTTTTGGCGTCCGGATCCGACATTTCCGTGTACATGGAGCGGAATTTCAGGACCTCAATAACCTCGTTGTTGAAGCCGTAACGCTTCTGTTTGAAGAGGATCGGGCCCTTGCTGTCCAGTTTGATCGCGATCGCGGCGGCGATCATGACCGGGAACAGCGCGATGATGGCAAGAGTTGCAAACACCAGGTCGAAGACCCGCTTGCCCGCCATGTCCCAGTCGGCGATGGGTTTTTCGACCACGTCGACAAAGGGCACGGTGCCAATGAAGGACGCGCCGCGGTTGCGGAACCTGACCTTGTCGGTATGCGCCGACAGGCGGATGTCGACGGGCAGGACCCAGAGCTTCTTCAGCAGTTCCAGAACCCGTTTTTCCGCACGCAAGGGAATGCAGACAATCAGCATGTCGATGCGGGCGAGGCGCGCGAATTCGACCAGGGCGCTGATGTTGCCGAGTTTCGGATAGCCGGCAACCACGGGCGGGGACCGCTCGTTGGACCTGTCGTCAAAGATGCCGCAGATACGGATGTCGTTGTCCGGCTGGGCCTCAAGGTCGTGAATCAGTTCCTGCGCGGCCGTGCCACCGCCGACGATAATAGCCCGCCGTTCCAGACTGCCGGAATTCATCCACTTGCGCACAAGTCTGAAGACGATCAGACGCGAAACGCAAAGCCCGGCAAGCCCAAACACGAACCAGAAGCCGATCACGGCGTCGGAAATCTGGCCGCCAATCCCGGTGGTGGAGTGCAAAAGAGCGAACACGGCGAACACAAGTGACCACCCTGCGGCAACGCGCCCGAGTTGTGCCACTGCCTGGCGCATCACTGTTACCTGGTAGACATCCGCCGCCTGAAAAAACGCCAGGGCAAAGACAATTGCGGCTCCGGTGGCAACCGTATTTGCCAGACCGAACCCCGCGGCCTCTGGAGCCGCGAAGGCCGCGCAGATCGAGGACGCGGCGATCAGAAGAATATCCGTCAGCCGCACCATGCCGGTAAGCACGGGAACGGACACGCCTTTACCGCCAAGACTTTGAGCGATTTCCATGGCTTCACCGGTCAGAATCGAATTTGCCGGCGGAAATCGTTCAACATTGGGCGGGCCGCTCACATCGTGAACAGTGTGGCGGAAGTGCTTTTCCATTCTGTGCCCCAGACCCGTATCCGGGTTTGTGTCCGGCTTGGGGGCTTTTGAATTTTCGGGCCTGAATTCAGGAGTGCGCATTAGCGATTGCTCGATCTGGCATAAACAGTCTGAGCACCGGATACACTGGACACGCTTCCAGCCGACACCGGTGTGGATCCTTCTGCGGGTTTGATGCCCTGCAGTTCCTGATAAAGGGTGGTGATCCGGTCGTACATCAGCTCGGTGGAGAAGGTCTCCGCAAGGCAACTGCGCAGTTCCTTCGCCTCGGCCGCCATCCTGCCCGGATCCTCAAGCGCGGCCTCCATGGCGAGCGTCAGCTTGCCAATGTGGCCGGGTTCAACAAGGCGATGGGCGTAACGGCCGAAAATTTCCGGGATGCCACCGACCCGTGTCGCGATGAGCGGGCGTTCGGCTGCCACCGTTTCCAGAATAATGTAGGGCATCGCCTCGGCGCGCGAGGGCACGACCACGTTTCTGGCAAGCTTGAAGGCTTCACGGGCGGGCAGGGCACCATGAAAGGTGACCGCGCTTTCCAGCCCAAGCTTGCTGACCATGTTGCGGTAGCGCTCCTCATCCGGGCCTTCACCGACGATATGCGCCCGCGGCGCCGTTCCCGTTTTCAGGCGGATATTGTAGAGCGCCTCAATGAAGAGATCCGGTCCCTTCAGATCGCGAAGCATGCCGATATAGAGGAAGTCATCGGCCGTCTCGTCGACACTGAGCGGAGAAAACTCCTCCGGCGTCAGACCGTTATAGACAATCCTGGACAAAGCCCTTGGTGTGCCGATCTTGCTTTCGTATGCCGCCGACTCGTAGTCGGATACAAAGACCAGCCCGTCCGTCAGGCGGCCGAATAGACGCTCGATCGAATGATAGACACGGCCCTCAAGCCGGTGCGGGTCATAGTGAAGACTGCCGCCATGCGGGCAGTAAACCCGTGAAACCTTCTTGCCGCGAAGTTTCAGGATACTGCCGATCATGCGGACGTAGGCACCGCCTTTCGCGCCGTGACCGTGCAAAATGTCAGGCTTCAGGTCCCGGATGTGCCTGTATAGAGACAGGGTTGCCGAAAGGTCCTGGAAGGTAAGCTGCCGCTGCATGGGAAAACGGGCGACGCCAAGAGTCAGCTTTGGCCTGAGCTCTTCCACGCCTCTATTGTCGAATGCGCTGCCCGTGCTGCTGTCGCAAATGAGGCCGACATCATGTCCCGCTTCCGCCTGGGCTGTCGCCAGATCGCGGATATGGCGAAAAATCCCGCCGACAGGCGAGCGGACACAATGAACGATCCGCATCGGAGTCGTTGTCATGGTGCAATATCCCTGTTTCCACTCCCAGGTTTCTTATTGAACCTGTGGAGCCCTGAGATTGCACACTAGCAAAAGGAAATGAGTCCGCGGTTAACTCGGCGGGCTATCAAAAATAGCGTTCCCGAACGTAAATCGTATCTCCTGGGCGGAGAGGGTCCGAAATGGGCACACGGCCGTTTAGAATTTCTCCGTTGATCTGACGGGTGATATCCACATTCAATTGTTGCGCGCGTGAAGAGAAACCACCTGCTGTGGCGATGGCGTTCTGCACTGTCATGCCGGCAACATAGTTATATTGGCCTGCATTTTGCACTTCGCCCATGACGAAGACCGGACGGTAGGTGTCGACCTCGACCGACACGTCGGGATCGCGGATGTAACCCTGCCGCAACTTGGCGGCAATTTCGGCGGCGAGGCCCTGCTGCGTCTTGCCGCGCGCGGCAACGCTGCCAACGAGCGGAAAGGAAATATATCCTGCCTGATCAACAACATAGGTATTGGAAAGGTCGTCCTGGCCGAACACGATGATGCGCAGCTTATCGCTTGAGTCCAAACGATAAGGCTGGGTCAGTGTTTCATGAAATGCTGTTGGCGGCTGCCTATACCCGCTGCACGCAGCAAGGCCCAGGCAGATGCCCAGGACGAGAAGCGCTCTCATTCGCATCAACGACTCTCCTACAATTCGGAGACAGCATCGCTTGTT
>JBNLAU010000190.1:0-8318 GCA_050302295.1 Roseibium sp.
ACCTCGACCTCGGCCACATCAGCCTTGAATGCACCGTCTGCCAGCCAGACGTTCTGGTCGTTCTCCTCCAGGGGAACGGAAGCGATATTGAATTCACCCTCGAAAGCGGGCGCGGCGTTCATTTCGCTGAGCATGCCGTCAAAAGCAAAATTCACCGGCCGGCTGGTTGGCGTCACCTCTCCCTTGATCCTGACGCCGACGTCCTTTTGAGCCCGCCCCGAGGCCAGACTGACATTGTAGGGAGTGCCATTGAGCGTCAGACTGCCGGTTGCCTTGAACGGACCTTCCAGGGAGCGCGCGCTCACGGCCAGATTGCCGTTGTCGATCCGGTGGGTTTCGCCCGAGCGCGCATCAATGATCGACAAGGCGCCGTCCCGGATCGAGATCTTGTCGAAGGCGACATCTTCCGGCGGCAGTTTCGCAATCGCTCCGTTGGACGTCATGGCGGTCAGCCAGTCCAACCGGCCCTCTTCGTCCAGCGACAGAGCCAGATGCGGCCGGTCCAGTTCCATGTCGAGGACACGGATCTCGCCTTTGAGCAGCGGCGGCAGCTCGATACGCATGTTGAAGCGGGAAATCACCAGAAGCGGATCCTCCGCTTCTCCCACGCGAACGTCGGAAAATGTGATGGAAGGTGCAGGCAGAAGGCGCAGGTCCGCCTCGCCGAGAACCGTCACCTTGTGGCCGAGCGCCCGCTCCGCATAGGTTTCGAAGGTGGAACGGTAATTCGTCCAGTCAATAAAGAACGGCCCGACCAGTGCTGCCACGAGCACCAGAATGACGGTTATTCCCAAAGTGATGTAAACGGAGTTCAGGCCTTGTCTCCTTGTTCTCCAAATTCACCGGAAACCTTGCCGGGTAGATGTAATCTATCCGTACTGCACTGCAAACGCAGCAGGCGATTTCGCCAAGGGCTATCGCCCCGCAGTCTCAATCTGTTCCGCTACCTGAGCCTATTGAACTGATTCGATACAATATCATGACTGGGGCAGGATCTTGCCCGGATTCATCACATTATCCGGATCAAGTGCCTGCTTGATGGCATGCATGACATCCAGCGCATCGCCGTGTTCCCTGCGCAGATATTTCTGCTTGCCCTGGCCGATGCCGTGTTCGCCGGTGCAAGTCCCGCCCATGTCGATGGCGCGGATGGACAGCCGCTCGACAAAAGCGTCCGTTTTGCGCTTTTCCTCCGGGTCATCCACATTGACCAGGACCTGTACATGGAAGTTGCCGTCGCCGACATGACCGACGATTGGCGCGAGAAAACCTTCCGCCTGAATATCCTTCGCCGTCTCCGAAACGCAGTCAGCCAACTTCGAGATCGGTACGCAGACGTCCGTGACCATGATCTGCGAGTCGGGCTTCAGGGCCTTGCCTGCCCAATAGGCATCGTGCCGGGCCGCCCAGAGCCTGGAACGGTCCTCCGGAGCGGTCGCCCACTCGAACGGCCCGCCACCGAACTCCTCGGCAATAGCCGAGAAGGCTTCGGACTGTTCGGCCACGCTTGCCTGCGTGCCGTGAAGCTCCAGAAAGAGGGTCGGCGTTTCGGCGAGTTCAAGGTTTGAATAGGCGTTGCAGGCCTTGACCTGAAGACTGTCCAAAAGCTCGATCCGGGCAACCGGCAGCCCCATCTGGATAGTCATGATGACTGCGTTGCACGCTGCCTGTACATCCGGGAAGGGGCAAACTCCGCCCGATATCGCCTCCGGTTGACCATACAGGCGCAAGGTCAGTTCCGTGATGACGCCAAGCGTTCCTTCGGACCCGACAAAAAGGCGCGTCAGATCGTAACCGGCCGAGGATTTCTTCGCACGGCCGCCCGTCTTTATGACCCGTCCGTCAGCGGTGACGACCGTCAAGCCGAGAACAGCATCCTTCATCGTGCCGTACCGGACGGCATTGGTGCCGGACGCGCGGGTGGCGGCCATGCCGCCAACACTGGCATCTGCTCCCGGATCGATCGGGAAGAACAGGCCCGTATCCCTGATGTAACTGTTGAGTTGCTTGCGCGTCACGCCGGCTTCCACTCGGCAGTCCAGATCTTCGGCATTGACCTCCAGAATGTGGTTCATCCCGGAGAGATCGATGGAGATCCCGCCTTTTGGTGCGTTGAGGTGCCCCTCCAGCGAGGACCCCGCACCAAACGGGATGATCGGCACCTTATGTGCCGCGCAACAGCGCACTATCTCCGAAACCTCTTCCGTCGATTGCGCAAAAACGACGGCATCCGGTGGCTGGTTCTTCAGCCATGTGGTCGTATGGCCATGCTGTTCGCGAAGAGCCCGAGAGGTTGTACAACGGTCCCCAAACCGTTCCTTCAGCTTTGCAATGACAGCGGCAATCTCACCTTGCAGATCAGACACTTGCGCTTCGTCAGGTACATTTGCCACTTCCGGCATGAATTCTGTCCTTCCGGGATCAGTTCTCTTCTCAATTCGCAATAAGGTTTTGGCCCAGCGGCTGAATGCTGAATATGTTAGCACAGACACAAAAGGTCAAAGCCAAAACGGCTTTGATCGGCAAAGAGTTGGGGCTGCGGTCCGGGGGTATTGATGACGATCACTTGGGAGACAAAACCGATCCAGAGCGAGGTCATGACGGTCAAGGACGACTGGATCGACTATAACGGTCATCTCAACATGGCCTATTACAACGTTCTCTTCGACACCGCGGTCGACAAGGTGTTTGAACAAATCGGCCTTGGACCCGAATATGTGAAGATCCGCAACGCCTCCTTTTTCACCGCCGAAGTCCATGTCTGTTATCTGCGCGAGCTAAGCGCCGGCATGCCGGTGAAGGTCACACTGCAACTGATCGACTTCGATGCCAAACGCGCGCACTTCTACCAGGAACTGCACCATGCGGAGGAAGGTTGGCTGTCTGCGACGTCCGAACAGTTGAGCCTTCATGTCGACATGGAAGCCCGCAAGGTGGCGCCCTGGCCGGAAGATATCCTTGCAAACCTCACGGCACTGGCCGCAGCCCACGGCCCCCTGCCGCGTCCGGAGCGCGCCGGGCGGCACATCGAGATCCGCAAGAAACCGAATTGACGGCGGCGGACCGTGACGGCGGCCCCTCAGCCGTAGTGGTTGGCCACCACGGCGCCGGCGATTTCTCCGGAATCGACCACACCCACCACATCGTCCGGCCGGGGAATGAGGCCATCGCTGGAAACAATGATCGCGCAGCTGCGGTTACGGTTGTTCATGCGTGTGATCACGGAGTTCATGATATTTGTCGCCGGAGCGACCACGAAGTCGCTCGACAGAATCCCGCGCAGTGTCTGGCCCGCTAAACGGTCGGCCTGATAAGGGATCGTGCCAAACCGGACAAAGCCGGCAATCCGCGCACCGTCGGAAGCGATAATATGTGTGCTGCCTTCCGATCCGACGGCGGCGATGGCTTCCTGAACCGGCGTGTCGACAGGCAGGATCACGAAATTCGTGGCCATCACTTCCTTGATCGGCTGCACCAGATACATGTTGGTATGCCGGTTGAGCGGAATGGGGCGACCGCGGTGACGCAATTTGACGGTGTAGATGTTTTCCGTGATGAGCCAGCGGCGGATACCGACGGCGATCGCCACCGCGAGAACAAGCGGCACGATGACGTTGTAGTCACGGGTCATCTCGAAGATCATGACGATGGCGGTCATCGAGGCGCCGGTCGCGCCTCCCACCAGCGCACCCATGCCGACGAGCGCGAACTCCACCACAGTGAAACCACTGTCCGGGAACAAATAGGAACAGAACAGCCCAACCATTCCGCCGAGCGTTGCCCCGATGAAGAGCGACGGCGAGAAGACACCGCCCGAAGCGCCCGCGCCGAGACTGATCGACGTGGCCACGATCTTGGCAACAAACAGGACGGCCAGCAGCACCAGCGTATAGGGGGTCGAATTCAGGATGTCCTGAATGGTCGCATATCCAACGCCGGCCGTATGATAGTGTCCCGTCGTGAGCAGCATGGCATAGCTGAGACAGCCAATTGCAAACATACCGATGATGTTCTGCGTGTAGTCGTTACCCGGAAGCTTGGGAAAGACGTCCTCGCACCAGGCCAGGGTTCGAATGAAGGCCCAGGACGCGACACCTGCCAGCACACCGAGCAGGGCGTAGGCGCCGAGTTGGATCGGCTCGATTGCCTCGATCGCCTCTTCGGCGGAAATCGGAACGATGAACGCCGGATCAAGGCCAAAGGCGATCCGGCCGGCATAGGTTGCCGTCGCCGTGGCGACAACGACAGGCAGGAAAGTTCTGTTGCTGACTTCCGGCAACAGCATTTCGACCGCGAAAAGCACACCGCCGAGAGGCGTGTTGAACGTTGCCGCAATGCCGGCGCCCGCGCCCGCAGAAAGCAGTGTGATTTTCTGCCACCGCGGCAGGCGTAGGGCCCGGGCGATCGTTGAACCGAAGGATGCGCCGATCTGAATGATCGGCCCTTCCCGGCCGACCGACGCGCCGCTGCCGATGGATATCGCGGAGGCAAAGGACTTCACGAGAGCGACGACACCGCGCACGTCTCCCTTCTTGTGATAGACCGCGAACATGACCTCCGGCACACCATGGCCTTTGGCCTCCGGTGCGAAGGTTCTGACCAGAAAGACGACGATCAGTCCACCGACGACAGGCACAAGAACCACCAGCGCACCGAGCGGACTGGCATCGGCAAACTGATTGGCGTCATAGACCGTAGAAAACTTGCCGTAATAGAAAAGGTTGTGAACGATCGATATCAGATACCGAAAGAAAACCGCCCCGATCGCGGCGACGATCCCGATAAAGAACGCGACAAAGCACAGCATTGGAACGGAAAAAATGCGCTCGCTGTCTTCGGGAGATGCCTCGTCACTGGAGTGTGAGGAGTTATTCGGCTGATCAACAACTGACATGGAGGGCCAACATTAACGGTCTAAAAACAACAACTTGGGCGATTTCTGAAGCAGTCAGGATCCGGCTTGAACGACCGGAGGTATGACGAATAACTGCTGGATTTGGTGGCCTCTTCCTTAAACCTGCACAGACGAAAATCAAGGGGAAAGCCCATTTTTTTCAGAAATGGTAGTGAAGTTGAAGAGTTGGCTCGTAAGATATGCAAGATTGGCTTTCATCTCTCTGCAAGCGCAACCGGCCACATGTCAGATCGTTCCAACTTTTCAGCGCGCCTTATTCCCCTCATTCGATCCGGCTTCACCGCCATTCCGGCCGGCATCAGTTTCAATTTCCGGGAATTCCTTCATCAGAAAAGCCACATCGTCTGGCTGCTGGCACTCCTTATCGGCACTTTCGTTTCCTGGGCGGCAATCATTTTCCGCGAGGCTATCAGCCTGATTCAGCTCCCCTGGCTGGGAACGACGACAGAACGCGTGGCCAGTGCGGCATCGTCCCTTCCCTGGTATGTGATCGTCGCGGCCCCGATGATTGGTGGACTGCTTGTCGGCCTGCTGCTGCAGCATGTTCAACCCATGCAGCGAAGTTTCAGCGTCGCCGACGTCATCGAAGCCCGCGTGAAGGGCGGAAGAGGCCTGCCGTTCTGGCCCGGCATTTCCTCGGCCGTGATCACCGTGCTTTCCCTTGGTTCGGGTGCCAGCGCAGGGCGCGAAGGGCCCGTCGTTCATCTGGGAGCCACAATCGGAGCCTCATTCGGCCGCTTGCTTCAGCTGCCCGACTCGGCGCATCGCATTCTCCTGGCCTGCGGCGTTGCCAGTGCCGTTTCGGCATCGTTCAACGCTCCCATTGCAGGAGTGCTCTTTGCCCATGAAGTGATCCTTGGCCACTACGCCATGTCAGCGATTTCGCCGATTGCCATTGCCTCGGTGACCGGAACTGTCTTTTCCCGGCTTTGGTTCGGCGACGTTGCCGCCTTTGTGGTGCCTACACACCAGATCACTTCCTATTGGGAATTCCCGGCCTTTGCGCTTCTGGGCCTGACCTCGGCCGCCGTAGCCATCATTTTTCAGTTCGCCTTGACGGGAACGGAATGGATCGCCCGGAACGTTTCCTTGCCACTGTGGACGAGACCCGTCATCGGTGGACTTGCCGTCGGTGTCATAGCACTCGCCTTTCCGGACGTGCTCGGTGTCGGCTACGAAACGACCGATGCAGCGCTGCGGGATCAATTGCCGCTGACCATGCTGTTCATCCTCCTGATTGCAAAAACAGCCGCGACGGCCATCACACTGGCCTCCCGTTTCGGCGGTGGCATTTTTTCGCCATCGCTCTACCTCGGCGCCATGACCGGCGGTGCCTTCGGCCTGATTGCAGCCTCCGTATTTCCGCAATTGGCCTCGAGCGAAGGCCTATACGCCATTCTCGGCATGGGCGGTGTCGCAGCCGCGGTTCTGGGCGCGCCATTTTCAACCACGATGATCGTATTCGAGCTGACGGGCGGCTACGCGCTGTCGATTGCGCTGCTTCTGACGGTTTCGATCGCCACCGGCCTGACCCAGGCCGTTCACGGCAAATCCTATTTTCACTGGCAGCTCGGCATGCGCGGATATTTCGTGAACGAAGGCATTCATCGTTTCCTCGGAGAAACCGTCAAGGTACGCGACTTCATGGACCCGCCCCCTGCCGCCAAGGAGGAACGGGTATTCAGACCTGGCGAAGATGGGTCGTATCTGCACGAGACCGACTCACTGGAAAGCGCCCTGAAAAGTTTCGATTCCTGCGGCGAAGACCAGCTACCGGTCGTAAAAGCGGGAAATGCGACCCGCATCGTCGGCACGGCGCGTCACGTAAATGCCTTGCGCTATTTCAATTCCGCACTGATCAAGGCCACCGAGGAAGAACACCACTGACAGCGGTCTCAGAACCCGGATGGCTCAGTTGCCAGGATCTTGCCCGCATAACGATGCGATGTGCGCCCCTTCAGGCGCTGTTCCAGATCCTTCTGTGCCATATAAATCTGCGCCTGACGCCCTTTCAGACCCGGCAGGCTGAACACGTCCAGTCCCGTCCACGGCAGGAACGGATTGCGACGCAGCGATCCGTAGACCCCGACCCGCACGGACTTGCGCTGGCTGGCCGCGCGCGCGTGAAACCCGTGCGTATCGGCAACGACAAGCGTGTTGCCTGGAACCGCAAAGCGGACCGGTTCGGGATAATTCAGCCGGCCGAGCTGATCAGCCGGCAACCTGAACGATCCTCTGGCATGAAGCCGGTTTTTGCTTTCAGCAGCAACCAGGCTTTGCTCCCGCTCCCAGTTCAAACGCTCCTCGGTCAGTCGATGCGACCCCGGAATATAGGTGAAAGGCCCCTCCGCATCATCAATGTCATAAAGGAAAAACCAGGATTTGGCGGTCTGGTGAAACGTGTCGGAATGAAAGGCCGTTTGCGGATCAGCCATCCGCTTGCTTTCCGGATTTGTCATCACGATGTGCAGATAGGCAAGCGGGTCGCCATTGGTGGAAGCCAGGTAGCGCAGACTGTTCTGAAACGGTTTGCTCCAGACAAGAGCCCTCAAATAGGGAAGGTCCTTCAGCACCTTCGGCGGCAAGGGGATGAAGCGCGTCACCGCATTGCCCTGGTGCATCTCCCAGGCATGGAACCGCGTGGTTTCGATCTCCTGCCGGAGACCTGCCAGATCGGACTCAGACAAGAGATTGCGCCTGGCGACGAAGCCGTCGCGCATATACGCGGCGCGGTCCTCTTCACTGACGAGATGCTCAAGCCGCCGCCGACGGGCATCCGCCATGTCCTGCGCAAGCTTGATCCGCTTGACGTGAAGCCCCGCCTCGTTCAGCCGGCGGCTGCCGATCAATGGGTTGTCGCAGAAAGATTTCGCGCCGGTTGCCAGTTCCGCCGCGTAGAAAGGCATCTTGAGAACATCCGCCGCACGCATTGGGCAATCCTCTGATCAAAATCGAACTTCATTCTCAAAACGGCTCTGCCGAGACCGGTTCGGCACGATTTTTAGATTTCTTTTGTGGCTTGTTCCAGCCAAATACGCTCTTTGGCTCCGACAAGGGGCCCGACAACCTCGCGAACCTTTTGGTGATAGCGGTTCAGCCAGTTCCGCTCCGCGTCGGAAAGCAGCGAGACCTGCACCATTCGCAGGTCCATAGGCACAAGCGTGATCGTTTCAAAACCGAGCATCGGACGTTCACCGCCGGCGATGTCCCTCGCCTCGGTCACCACTTCCAGGTTTTCCAACCGGATACCGTACTCACCGGCCGGATAATAGCCGGGCTCGTTGGAAAGGATCATGCCGGGCTTCAAGGGTGTGGTCCCCGTCTTCGCAATGCGTTGCGGGCCCTCGTGAACGCTCAGATAGGCGCCGACGCCATGGCCGGTGCCGTGATCAAAATCGAGACC
>JBNLAU010000191.1:0-3837 GCA_050302295.1 Roseibium sp.
GGATACTGGTTCTGCGCAGAACGGAACCAAGCGGATGAAACTCTTCCTCAGGATGGCAGTGCTGGCGCTTCCGGTTGCCCTTGCGGCGTGCGGTGGCAAGGACGAGTTGGACGAACTGGCGCTGAACGAAACGCCACCGGAAGTCCTCTTCAATGAAGGACTTGCCTTGCGTTCCGAAGGCAAGTTGCGCGATTCCACCGAGAAATTCGAAGAGCTGGACAAGCTCTATCCCTATTCCGAATATTCGAAGAAGTCCCTGGTCAACCTGGCTTATCTTAACTACTCGCGCGGCAAATACACCGAAGCCGTGACGGCGGCGAAGCGGTTCATTACGCTTTATCCGGGTGACGAGGATTCTGCCTATATGCTTTATTTGGCCGGGCAGAGCTATTTCCGCCAGATGCCGGATATCACCCGCGACCAGGCCATGACCAGAAAGGCCGCAGGGGCGTTCACAGAGCTGATCCAGCGGTTTCCGGATTCGGAATATGCTCCGGACGCAGAAAAGAAACTCCGCGTCGTGGAAGATCAGCTCGGCGGCAAGGAAATGCAGGTCGGCCGCTACTATCTCAAAAAGCGCAATTACGTTGCCGCAATCAACCGCTTCAAAACCGTTGTGGTGGAGTTCCAGACCACCCGTCACGTGGAAGAGGCCCTGTTCCGTCTGACGGAAGCCTATTACGCGCTTGGCGTCGTCAGCGAAGCACAGACAGCCGCTGCCGTACTTGGCCACAACTATCCGGATACGCAGTGGTACAAGGATGCCTATTCGCTGCTGAACAAAGGTGGCTATGAGCCGTCCGAGAACAGCGGCAGCTGGATCAGCCGCGCGTTCAAGAGCATTTAGCACGCAAATTCGGGCAATTGGATTTCAGCTTCACAAATGAGGTTGAAATGCCATAACAGGCTCTGGCAAGACGTCGCGGTCATCCTATATGGTTGGCCGCGCCGAACTTTAAGGAGCTTCCGTTCATGCTGGTCACGCTGTCTATCCGTGACATCGTTCTGATTGACCGACTTGATCTTGATTTTGCCGCAGGAATGTCGGTCCTGACAGGCGAAACCGGCGCAGGCAAATCCATTCTTCTTGATTCTCTCTCTCTGGCGCTTGGCGCGCGCGGTGATGCGGATCTGGTCCGCCACGGCGAGGCGCAGGGACAGGTGACCGCCGTCTTCGATGTGGAAGGCACTCATCCGGTTCGCGTCTTTTTGAGGGACAACGATGTCGATGACGACGGCGACATTATTCTGCGCCGCATTCAGACCGCCGACGGCCGCACCCGGGCCTTCGTCAACGACCAGCCGGTAAGTGCGGGACTTCTTCGCCAGGCCGGCAGTCTGCTTGTTGAAATCCACGGCCAGCATGATGATCGTGCGCTTGTCGATCCGGAAAGCCATCGGGCGCTGATCGATGTCTTCGGCGGTTTGCTCGGGGATGCCGACGCGCTCGCGAGGGCGCATGCGGCTTTCAGAGGTGCGGAAAAAGCCGTGATCGACCATGAGCGCCGGATCGAAGCCGCACGGAACGAGGCGGATTATCTGCGTGCCTCTGTTGATGAACTCTCTCAGCTGAAGCCGGAACAGGGAGAAGAGGAGCAACTCGCGGGCCGCCGAACCGATATGATGCAGGTGGAAAAGATCGCCGGTGACCTCAATGAAGCCTTTGAGACGCTGAACGGATCAACGTCCCCCATTCCGGAGCTTGCCAGCCTGCTGCGCCGCCTGGAGCGCAAGGCTGATCAGGTGCCGGCGTTGCTGGGGCAACCGGTTCGCTCGCTTGCAGAGGCGCTGGATCACCTGGAAGAGGCTCGCGGCGGGCTTGAAAGCGCGCTTCGGGAGACGGAGTTCGATCCGCGTGAACTCGAAAATGTCGAAGAACGCCTGTTCGCGCTGAGGGCGGCATCCCGGAAATATTCCGTTCCCGTTGATGACCTGCCGGCGCTGTGTGAACGCATGTCCGGCGATCTTGCCGAGCTTGACGCGGGTGAGGACAAGTTGGCGGCACTTGTGGAGGCTGCTGCCAAGGCGCGTGCGGACTACGATAAAAAGGCCGCGCTACTCTCCGAAAAACGCCGGAAGACGGCGAAGGCTCTGGAAAAGGCCGTGGAGCGGGAGTTGCCGGACCTGAAGCTCGAACGCGCGAAATTCATCGTTGAAATTCAGAGCGACCCGGCAAGCCGCAGCCGCTCCGGCATCGATCAGCTTGAATTCCATGTCCAGACCAACCCGGGGACAAAGCCTGGCCCGATGATGAAAGTTGCTTCCGGCGGTGAACTCTCAAGGTTCCTGCTGGCGCTGAAAGTCTCGCTGGCGGACAAGGGCTCTGCGCCCACGCTGGTGTTTGATGAAATCGATACCGGTGTCGGAGGTGCGGTCGCCGAGGCGATCGGCCTGCGTCTTGCCCGGCTCGCGAGCACGGTCCAGGTGCTCACAGTCACCCACGCGCCTCAGGTGGCAGCCCGGGCGGAAGGTCATTTCCTGATTGCCAAGGAAGCGATGAAGCCGGACCGGGTTGCGACCCGGGTGCAACGGATTGATGAGGACCACCGCAGCGAGGAAATCGCGCGCATGCTGGCCGGCAGCGTTATCACCGAAGAGGCGCGGGCCGCCGCACGCAGACTTCTGACGGCAGCGGAATAGGGACGAACATGACCGACAGTGCTGACACCGCCGGTATCGATGTCGATATTCTGACGCCGGAACAGGCCCAGGATGAACTGAAGCGCCTTGCTGCTGAGATCGCCGAACATGACCGGCGCTACCATCAGGAAGATGCGCCGGTCATTTCCGATGCCGACTATGATGCGCTGCGCCGGCGCAACTCGGCGATCGAGGCGCGGTTTCCCGCCCTTGCACTTCAGGATGGCCCTTCTGTGCAAGTTGGTGCTGCTCCCGCGTCCGGGTTCGGCAAGATCACTCACCGGGTGCCGATGCTGTCACTGGACAACGCCTTCGATGACGAAGACGTCCGGGACTTTGTCGGCCGGGTACGCCGGTTCTTGAAATTCGATCCGCTGCAGGGTGTTCTGGCGGTGACGGCGGAACCGAAGATCGACGGTCTGTCGCTGTCATTGCGCTTTGAGCACGGTGAGCTGGTTTATGCCGCGACACGCGGTGACGGCACCACCGGCGAAAACGTCACGGCCAATGCAAGGACGATCAAGGACATTCCGGAAAAGCTGGCCGGCAACGTGCCGGAAGTGGTCGAGGTGCGCGGCGAAGTCTATATGGCGCACAAGGATTTTCAGGCGCTGAACGAGCGCATGGCCGCGAATGGCGGCAAGGTCTTTGCCAATCCGCGCAACGCCGCGGCCGGATCGCTCCGCCAGCTCAAGCAGGAAATCACCGCCTCCCGCCCCTTGCGCTTTTTCGCCTATGCCTGGGGGGAGATGAGCGAGCTGCCCGAGGACACCCAACTCGGCATGGTCAAGCAACTGGAAGCCTGGGGCTTCCAGGTCAACCCGCTGATGAAACGCTGTGAGAGCGTTGAGGAATTGCTTGGCGTCTATCACGGCATTGAGGAAAGCCGGGCGCAACTCGATTACGATATTGATGGAGTGGTTTACAAGGTCGACCGGCTGGATCTTCAAGAGCGGCTCGGCTTCGTGTCCCGCTCGCCCCGTTGGGCAATTGCGCACAAGTTCCCGGCCGAGCAGGCGTTCACCGTCCTCAACGACATCGAAATCCAGGTCGGGCGCACTGGAGCGCTCACGCCAGTAGCCAAGCTGGAGCCGATCACGGTCGGCGGTGTGGTCGTCTCCAACGCCACCTTGCACAACGAGGACTATATCAAGGGGATCGGCCAGGACGGCGAACCTATCCGCGACGGCAAGGATC
>JBNLAU010000192.1:0-5094 GCA_050302295.1 Roseibium sp.
CGCCGCGTCTGGCACATGGCGTTTTCGCCGGACAAGACGCTTCTCTTCACCACCAACGGCGTGTCCGGAGACGTGACTGTCGTGGACGTTGCCGCCCGCGAGGCCGTCAAAACCATCAAGGTGGGCCGTTTTCCCTGGGGAGCTGCGCTGCGTCCGTGAATTCTTGGGAGGAATTGATGAGGAAACTGCTTGCTGCTCTGCCTGCTTTGCTGATGACCGCCACCACGGCTTACGGCGATGACAACAGGTTCGGCCTTGCCGGCTTACTGTCGGGCGGCAACAAGGAGGATCTGCCGCCGATTACACTTTCCGCCGGCATACCGCTTGCCGAAGCGCCGCTGAAACTGAAATCGGGAACTTACTACGAAATCGCGATCGAGGCGGACGGCAGCCAGGAACTGGGCATTGCCGGGCCGGAATTCTTCCGGGCGATCTGGATCGATGAAATCGTGATTGAGGGCCTGGAAATCCGGCCCCTTGGACTGGACAGCGTGGAGTTCGACGAAGCCGGCACGATGGAAATCGGTTTCATCGCGATCAAGCCCGGCGAATACTACATCAAGATTCCCGGCTCAACCGGTGAAACGCAGCGATTGGAGATCTCGATAAAGTGACCGGTCTTTCGGTAACAGACGTCTCTTTTTCCTACGGTGCGAAGCGGGCATTGGACAATGTGAGCTTCAGCATCGAAGGAGGTCGATTCTGTGCGCTTCTGGGGCCCAACGGCGCGGGTAAATCCACCCTGTTCGGGCTTTTGACCCGCTTGTTCACCACACCCGTGGGGCGGATCAATGTTGCCGGTCATGACCTTGCCGACGCGCCCAGAAAAGCGCTTGCCGAGATCGGTGTCGTCTTCCAGCAGACCACGCTCGACCTCGACCTCACGGTACAAAACAATCTTCAGTATTTTGCCGCGCTGCACGGCCTGTCCGGCCGTCAGGCAGGCATGCCGATCGACAGAGCGCTGGACTGCCTGGGCATGAGAGAGCGCGCCAATGAACGCGCCCGTGACCTGAACGGCGGCCACAGGCGCCGTGCAGAAATCGCCCGCGCCCTCATCCACGGGCCGTCCGTGCTGCTGCTGGACGAGCCGACGGCGGGGCTGGACGCGGCATCCCGGGCATCGTTGACAACTCACGTTCATGATCTGTGCGGCAGCAGCGATTTGACCGTCCTGTGGGCAACCCACCTGACGGACGAAGTCCAGTCCGGTGACCAGCTTGTCGTCCTGCATCAGGGGCATATTCTCGCCGACGGCATCATGTCGGAGTTGACTGGAGACCGGTCTCTGTCCGACTATTTCCTTCAGATTACCTCGGCACCGGATTTATGACCTGGCTGATTGCGCTCAACGCCATCACACGACGTGAGATTCAGAGGTTTTTGCAGCAGCGGGGACGCCTTATCGCGGCGCTTGTCCGTCCGCTCGTCTGGCTATTGGTTTTTGCCGCCGGATTTCGCGCCGCACTCGGACTGTCGATCACGCCGCCCTATCAGACCTACATCACTTACCAGACCTATATCGTTCCGGGCCTGTGCGGCATGATCCTGCTTTTCAACGGCATGCAATCCTCGCTCTCGCTGGTGTATGACCGGGAAATGGGATCGATGCGCCTGCTTCTGACCAGCCCCTTGCCACGATGGTGGCTCTTGTTGAGCAAGCTTCTTGCGGGCACAGTCATATCGGTCCTGCAGGTAGCGGTGTTCCTGGCGATTGCTGCTGGTTTCGGCATCAAGATGCCATGGCAGGGCTACCTTTTCGCCCTGCCCGCCCTGTTGGTCGCCGGCCTCATGCTCGGCGCGCTCGGTCTGGCGCTTTCGTCTTTCATAAAACAGCTTGAGAATTTCGCCGGGGTGATGAACTTCGTTATATTTCCGATGTTCTTTCTCTCATCCGCCCTTTACCCGCTCTGGAAGATGGCTGAAAGCTCGCGCTTGCTTCATGACATCTGCGCACTCAATCCCTTTACCCACGCAGTGGAACTGATCCGGTTCGCGCTCTACGCCCAATGGAACGGCCCAGCGCTTTTGTGGACCATGCTCGCGGCGGCGGTATTCATGATCCTGGCCTTGTGGGGCTATGACCCGTCCAGAGGTATGATGCGGCGGAAACGGTAGCCGGCGGGAAGGCTGACCTGCTTTGTCAATTTGTCATACTTCCCGGGTCCTTGCGCAGGATCAAACCGGTACCAGGACTGGAGAATAGCCCGTACGATACGGGACATCGTGCAACAAGTTCACTCGGCGCAGACGGCAACATCCCCTGCAGAGGCACAGAGCTTCAACTGCGCCCGCGTCCGGGTCGAGCGCTCTTCAATGACTTCGGCCGGGAATCCGCCAAGCGTGAGAACGCGCGATGCAAGGCGTTCCGCTTCGTCCTGGCTGTGTGTCACCAGAACCGTGGCAGGAGAATGCTCTGCCTGCAGTTTCTGGAACAGTGACATCATCTCATCCGCCATCGCGGGATCCAGCGAAACAAACGGCTCGTCGAGAAACAGAACCTGCGGTTCGCCGGCAAAGGCCCGCGCCAAGGCCAACCGGCGCTGCTGACCGAGAGAGAGCTGGCCGGGGAACAACATCTCACGCCCTTGCAACCCGACGTCCGCGAGAGCGGTGAGCGCTTCGTACTTGCTGATACCTGAGATCAGGCAGAGGTTTTCCAGGGCAGAACGCCAGGGCAGAAGTGTGGGTTCCTGGAACACCATGCCGATCCGTTCCGGCACGGTTCGCCGGCACTGACAACTGGCTTCCAGCCCGCACAGAATACGCAGAAGGGTGGTTTTTCCGATGCCCGAGGGGCCGGTGATCGCCACCGTTTCCCCCGGGCGGATATCGAGACCGATCTCGCCCAAAACGGGCGAGCGGCCGTAGCAGAAGGACTCCAAAGACAGCGACAACACCGGAACGGCCGCGTTCGATTGCCTGTTATGTTTCAGTTCAGTCATGAAACACTTCCAAACTCCGGCTGTTCCGGTTGTTGCTGCAAACGTCAGCTGCCGACGTGAACAAAAATGCCTTCAGGCAGCTCCTTTGCCTTGCCGACCAGCTCTTCTCCCGTCAGCTCGACAACCAGATTAAACATGCGCCGTGCCGACTCCTCGTCAACCGGACCGGGCGCGGGAATTCCTTCACGGAATCCGGCTTTCAGGGCTTCGAACTGGGCGTCTGTTTTCGCATTCATCCGGTCCCGCAAGCGGTCCCACTCCGCATCATCCTCGGCAAGGATATCCTTTGCGGCCCGCGATGCCTGCGCAAAACTTTTCACAAGCTCCGGATTGTCGCGCAATACCTTACCGTCGAACACGTAGCCGAGCAACGGCATGTCAGGATCGAGGCCGAGGGTTTCTGCCGCCTGTGCGGTAGAGACCAGCTCGCGCATGCCGCCGGCCTTCATCTTGGCGGCGAAGTGCCAGAAGTTGATTGCGCCGTCGAGATCGCCTGACAGAGCCGTCTTGAAGATCAAGGGAGGCGCGCCGAAGACCTGTTCGGTGGACGCGGCGAGATCCATGCCGTGGGATTTCATGGCGTAGGCGTTCAGGATCAGCCAGCTCTTGTCGAGCACACCGCCGGCGATGCCGATCTTGCCGCCTTCCATATCGGCCAGGGACTTCGCGGGGCTGTCCTTGGGAACCAGCAAACCGCCGACCGACTTCGAATAGGGCAGAAAAACAAAGTCCTTGCCAGCCGCTCTTTGACGCGCGACCCAGAGCCAGTCGGCGACAATCACGTCGGCCTCACCGCCCTGCAGGGCGATTTTTGCAGCCGCTCCGCCGGCAACACCGTTCACTTTCAGGTCAAATCCGCGCTCGGTGTCGAGTTCGTGGTGTTTGATCGTATCCAGTTCCCAGTTCACCGTGCCGAATTTGAGCACGGAAATGCGAAGCACCGGCGTCTCCGAATAAGCTGTGGCACATGTGGCCAGAAGCGCCAGAAACGCTCCAAAAATTGCTGTAAAGCGCATGATGTCCTCCCGATTTCAGGTCCCGCACTCTCCATGATTGCTCCGGTAAAAGCGTGTAACCGGACAGAGTGCCGACGCGGCCTTCGCCCTTGCGCGCCTCAGCCAGGGCTGCTTGCCGAAGCGCGTATCGTGGAGAGTGCGGGGACGTCAGGCTAGCAGCCTCGTGACAGCCCGGAATTGGACTTAGGAAGGAGAAAAATTTCTCAAGGTGCCGCTACGGCACCACATTGTAAAAACCGCCGCTGACACCAAGCTGTTGTTCTTTATAAATTATCTGCGCTCCCCGGCCTGTTCCACCGTCAATGGCGACCACCCCGCACAAAGGGCGGATACGGCCAATTTGGTACCTAAGTGCAATACCGCCGGCATTTCATTCTTGGAAGTCTCCGCAGAGGCCGCCTCTGTCTCGCAGAACGCGACCGGTACCGGACAGCGCAGGGAGGAGCAAATGCGCCGATATTTAATGACAGTGACAGTCAGCCTGCTCGCAATGAGCACTGCGCAGGCAGGCGTCACGGAAGAAGACCTGGCCAATGACCAGACCAACACCTCGCAGATCGTCACCAACGGAATGGGCCGACATCTGCAGAGATACAGCCCCCTGGAAACCCTCAACAAGGACAATGTAGAAAATCTTGTGCCCGTCTGGGCCTTTTCTCTCGGCGGTGAAAAACAGCGCGGGCAGGAAAGCCAGCCCCTGATCTATGACGGCGTCATGTACGTCACCGGTTCGTATTCACGGCTCTATGCAATCGACGTGAAAACCGGCGAGGAGATCTGGCAATACGATGCCCGTCTGCCCGAAGGGATCCTGCCCTGCTGCGACGTGATCAATCGCGGCGCGGCGATTTACGGCGACAAGATCTATTTCGGCACCCTCGACGCCCGCATCGTCGCGCTTGATCTCAAGACAGGCGACGTGGTCTGGCGCAAGAAAATCGCCAACTACAAGGAAGGCTATTCCTACACCGCCGCGCCGCTGATCGTAAAAGGACTTGTCATCACCGGAAATTCCGGCGGCGAATTCGGTATCGTCGGCGAAGTGCAGGCGCGTGACGCGGAGACCGGTGAGCTCGTCTGGACGCGCCCCGTGATCGAAGGCCACATGGGCACGCTCAACGGTGAGGAAAGCA
>JBNLAU010000193.1:0-5008 GCA_050302295.1 Roseibium sp.
AAACTGCCATTGGCCCCGCCGCAGCGAACGGCAGTTTCGCAGATCGGACCGAGGACCGGCGAATGACTGACTTTGGGGTGCAACGCAGACCTTGGTGGTTGCCGCCGCGAAGGTCGGCTCTGAGCCCAACATGGCGAAGATGACGCCGCTAAGGCGACGTTCTTGAACAGTCAGAAAGTTCCACAACATAGCTGTTTGGCGGATGCTCGGGAATACCCCGCAGCACTCCAAAAGCTGTAATGCCGAGATGAAGGGGTTTGCCGGATTTCGCCCGTACGACTTCTTCAATCCAGTAAAAGTTCTCTCCGTGGCCCACACATAATCCTGCCTCACAGATGGACTGCTCCACACTCCCAGCGCCCCACTCAGAAATTACCTTATCTGGCGCGATGGTGAGCCTGCCAGTATCCGAATCTTCTGTTCCATCAAGGCCTGGCAAAGAACCGGCGCACACCCAGACTTCTTGTGCCGTTGCAGCACCGGCGATGCAGCAAGTAACGGTGAGAATGCTGGCGCATCGTACAATATCTCGTTTATTCATCTGCAGAATCCATGACCGGCTTAAAAGAAATCTATACCGCAGAAATCCGGACCCAAAAAGAGTGACCGTACGCGTGACCACTCTGTCGGCAATGCTGGCGTCTGGTGGCCAGCCGTCCTCGCAAATGCAACGAATGGCGGCTTCGGCGGGCTGCATCGCAGCAGCGCATCAACAAGTGAATGACGGGTTTGGGCCGGAAACGCTAAAGCGGACACTTTGGGTGAATGTCGGCTTCAACCGTTTGACGGCTGCAAGCAGCCAGACCGCTTCGCGCCCGCAATGCGGTCGTTCAGAAAATCGGTTACCATGCCTGAAACCTGGCATATAACGTGGGACTTCTATCCCAAGTTGGCACTGAAACAGTGAATGAGGGTGCCGTTTCCTTTCCGCTCATCGTATTCGTTTCCATACGACCGAGCGCATTGCCGGATTAGGCCCCTCGGTCTCTCCAAATGGAAGCCCTCGCCCGCAAAAGGCGCCCGGTTGATACCGAACGCCTTGTGTTCAAATGCAATAACGCGGCGCAATCGCCTTCCACCTGCCGGGTCTTCGTTCGGTACCTTAACGCGGCTCACCGGTAAACTCGGTATCCCGCTCAACGGAACTGTTGATGGTTTTATAGCGGCGCAAGATCAGCGGCACTGCAACGACGAGCACGGTGACCGCATAGAGGGCGATGCTGTCCGCCGAAGAGAACAGGATCCACCAGTCGCCAGCGGAGATCGACAGCGCACGGCGCAGGTTGTCCTCGAACAGCCCCCCGAGAACAAACCCCAGGATGACGGGGGCAAGAGAGAATTCCAGTTTTCTCAAGAACCAGCCGAATATTCCGAGAATGATGACCATGTAGAGGTCGTGTGGGTTGGAGACGACGGAGTAGACGCCAATGAAGGCCAGCACCGCGATCATCGGCGTCAGATATTGCTGCGGGATCGTCAGCAGGCGGGCGAAGAGTCCGACCAGCGGCAGGTTGATAACCAGCAGCGCGATGTTGCCGATGTACATAGAGGCGATAAGGCCCCAGGCGATCTCCGGCCGCTGGGTAAACATCATCGGTCCGGGGGTGACGTTGAAAAGCAGCAGCGCGCCGAGCAGGATGGCCGTCGTGCCCGATCCCGGAATGCCGAGGGTCAGCATTGGCACCATGGCACCGCCAGCAGCCGCGTTGTTTGCTGCTTCCGGCGCTGCGAGCCCGCGGGGATCTCCAGTGCCGAACGCTTCGCTGTCTTTTACAACGCGCTTTTCGGTGCCGTAGGCGACTGCCGAGGCGACGGAAGCACCAGTGCCAGGAAGAATGCCTATGAAAAAGCCGATAATCGCACCGCGCAGGATGGTCCAGCGCACCTGCAGCAAGTCCTTCAGAGTGACGAAGCTCCGGTCGATCTTGAGAGCCTTCAACGTACCGGCGGACTGCTGCTCGACAAGATGGATGAGTTCCGCCATGCCGAAGAGCCCGATCACCACGACCAGGAAGTCGATGCCGCCAAGGACGTCCGGAATACCGAAGGTGAAGCGTGGAACGCCGGTATTCGCATCAATGCCGATCGAGGCAAGCATCAGTCCGATCAGTGCGCCGAGAAGGGTCTTCACCGGGTTCTTGCCCACCAGAGAGGCCAGTGTGACGAAGGCAAAGACCATCAGCGCCACATAGTCGGAAGGCGAGAAGGTCACGGCATAAGCCGCCAGCATAGGCCCGAACAGGCTCATAAGGACCACGGCAAAGGTTCCACCTATAAAGGAGGAAACCGCCGAAAGAGACAGGGCGCGGCCGGCCTCGCCCTTCCGGGCCATCGGGTTGCCGTCCAATGTCGTCATCACCGCGCCAGCATCTCCGGGAACGTTCAGGAGGATGGACGAGATGCGGCCGCCGTACTCGGCACCGTAATAAACCCCCGCAAGAACGATGAGGGCGGATTCTGGCGGAAAGCCGAGCCCGTAGGCAATCGGCAGCAGGATGGCTACACCGTTGATGGGACCGATGCCCGGAAGGGCCCCGATCAGCGTGCCGGCAAAACAGCCCGTCAGAACCAGGAAAATATTGAAAGGCTGCAGCGCGACGCCGAAGCCCTGGGTCAGACCGTTGATGACCGCGTCCATGCGAGCCTCACAAGATTGCAGACAGGATGCCCGCTGGAAGGTTGAGTTCCAGGAGATCCGTGCAGAGAAAGTAACCCGCGACACCTGCGATCGCGCCGAAGGCAACGGCAGCAGTGAGCCGGCCGCCGAGCTGAAGGCAGAGGGCTGTGCAGAACAGCCAGGTCGAGGGAATGAAACCGAAAGGCCGGTAGAGCGCCGCATAAGCCGACAGAAGGACAATCAGGCTTGCAATGCGTAAAGCTGTCTTCCTTGAGATGCCGAGACTTATGACGTCCGGCCGGGCCAGGACATAGGCGCTGCAGGCTACGGCAAGCGCACCGACGAGGCGTGGCCATGTTTCCGGTCCGAGTGGATCGTACTGAAAAGGTGCTCTGATCACCGTAAAGGCGATGGCGGTATAACCGATGGCGGCGAGCAACAGCAGGCCTGCGAATATCCGGTCAGCCATTAATACCTCCGAAGGAAAACAGGCCCGGCGAATGCCGGGCCGGCAAGTTGAACAAAGGCTGCGGTGGCGTGACGCTATTCGATGAGGCCTGCGTCGATAGCGATGGCGCGCATCTTTTCGACCCTGGCCTTCACGTCGGCATCAAGCTCTTCGCCGGCAATGTTCAGTGGCATCAGGCCCTTCTCCTTCTGGATGGCCGTGAATTCCTCGGACTGATAGGCAGCGTTGAAGGCATCGACCCAGGCATTATACGCCTCATCTGAGACGTTCTTGCCCATGTAATATCCACGCATGATCGTCCATTCGGCGTCGTAGCCGAGCTCAATCGCGGTCGGAAACTGCGCGAAGGGTTCCGGCAGGCGCTCGGGCGACAATACGGCGAGGATACGCATGTCGCCGCTGTCGAGGTGGGAGACCATCTCGCCGACATCACCGAGATAGACCTCGATATAGCCGCCGAGCAGCCCGGCTATGGCCTCGCCGCCGCCGTCCATGGCAACATAACGCATCTGTTTCGGATCGAGGTCGCGGGACTTGAGCAGGAGCGCTGCCTTCATCCAGTCCTGCGAGTCGACCGAACCACCTGCACCGAAGATAATTGAACCAGGGTCAGCCTGAGCCTTGGCCATGATGTCGTCGAGGCTCTGGAAGGGGCTGTCCGACTTGTCGATGACCGCACCGAAATCGGCCCCGGCGGTCGCCAGGAAGCGGACATCGTTGGCGCCCCATTCGCCGTATTTGCCGGTCGCCATGTTTAGGAGAGAGCCGGAGGAAAAAGCAACGATCGCGCCTGGATCGTCGGTGCGGATCGTGTTGAAGACGTTGATAGCGACCGCGCCGATCCCGCCCGGCATGAAACTTACCTGCATCGGTTCCGCAAGCAGGTCCCCGAGACCGCTCTGCGCGATCCGGCAGGTCAGGTCGAAGCCACCACCGGGTTTAGCCGGCGCAACACATTCGGGTTTCTCGATACCGGCTGCAGTGACCGGCGCTGCAAGCGCGCAAAATATAGTCGCAGCCGCGGCAGCGGCTTTCAGATAGTTGTACATTTCGTCCTCCCAAGGATGCTGCCGGTCTTGGTGGGCAGGACATCTCCTCCATGCCCGTTGCCGGCTGCGAGAAGGACCTTATTGCGGACAGCTGACCTCCATCTGACCCGAAACTGACCGGCCCCTGACCCGAGACTGACACCAGGCTGACATGAGGGCTGATCTGCGTGTTTCTGGGCAAAAATCGTTTCCAAAGGCCGTTTATTGATCTAATTTTCGAGGATGAGAATTCTTCTGATCGAGGACAATATCGAGCTGGCGGACTTACTTACCGAACGGTTCCGGCAGGAAGGGCACGCGATCGATTGTGAGCACGACGGCAGGCTTGCGGACGACCTGCTGGCCCATGCCAGGTTCGACATCGTCATTCTTGATATCAACCTTCCGAACAGGAACGGTTTCGATGTACTTCGCGCCATGCGACGGCGCCAAGACAAGACACCGGTCCTCGTCCTCACCGCCAGATCGGAAATCGACGAGAGGATCACGGGCCTCGACAGCGGTGCTGACGACTATATGGTCAAGCCCTGCGATTTCCGTGAGCTATCGGCGCGGTGCCGGGCGCTGCTCCGGCGCCGCTCAGGCGAGGCGCACAATCTTTTCCAGTGCGGCAGTTTCAGCTTCGACCGCGGCGCCAAGCGAGCCTCGATTAACGGCCGGGATCTGGAACTCCGGCACCGCGAGGTTCAGCTTCTGGAGGCCTTTATCGGCAATCTCGGCCGCGTCCTGCCTAAGGAACAGGTCGCCGACAAGGTCTATTCTTTCGAAGAAGCGCCGAGCCTGAATGCCATCGAGCAGGCGGTCACACGGCTGCGCAGAAAGCTGGAAGGCTCGCCACTGGTCATCCGCACCATTCGCGGGCTCGGATACATC
>JBNLAU010000194.1:0-13294 GCA_050302295.1 Roseibium sp.
CTGGTCACGGGCGGCGCCGGCGGCATCGGCTCCGCGACCGCAGAGCGTTTTCTGCGCGAGGGCGCCTGCGTCGTTCTTGCGGATATCGATAAGGATGCACTTGCGGCCACGGCGGATAATCTGCGCTCCCGCTTTTCAAAGGACGTCGTGCGCACTGTCGCCATGGACGTGACCAGCGAAGCGGCCGTTGCCGACAGTTTCAGCCGCGCCGCACTGGAATTCGGAGGCGTCGACATCCTCGTTTCCAATGCAGGCATCGCATCTTCCGCTCCGATCGAGGAAACCACCCTGGATCTGTGGAACAAGAACATGTCGATCCTGTCGACCGGCTATTTCCTGGTGTCGCGCTCGGCCTTCCAGGTGATGAAGGAACAGGGCCTTGGCGGATCGGTCATTTTCATCGGTTCGAAAAACGGCCTTGCCGCCTCTCCCGGCGCCAGCGCCTATTGCACCGCCAAGGCGTCCGAACTGCATCTTGCCCGCTGCCTGGCGCTGGAAGGCGCGTCTGAGGGAATCCGGGTCAATGTGGTCAATCCAGACGCCGTCTTGCGCGGTTCCAAGATCTGGTCCGGCGACTGGCTGAAAGAGCGGGCCGAAGCCTACGGCAAGGATACGTCTGAGCTGGAAGAGCACTACCGCATGCGCTCGCTGCTGAAACGCTCCGTGCTACCTGAGGACATCGCCGAAGCTACATATTTCTTCGCTTGCGAAGCATCGGCAAAATCGACCGGCAACATCATCAATGTCGATGCCGGGAATGTTCAGGCCTTCACGCGGTAAGGCTTTCGGACCGGCGACTTGCCGGACCCACAACGTCGTTCTGACGAAGCAGTGGGCCGGTGAGGCGCCTTTCAAAGACACACTGGACCCAAAGAAATCCGGGAAAGGATCTTCTCATGATGATCGACAGCTCTCTGATCGACGGGGAAAACGAAACGCGCGCGGAAACGCTCAAGCGCGACTACGAGACCCTCGGCGAGCGGCTCGACCGTCGGGGTATCTCGATCGACGCGATCAAGACCAAGGTCGCCGCCTACGGCGTTGCCGTTCCCTCCTGGGGCGTCGGCACCGGGGGAACCCGCTTCGCCCGCTTTCCGGGCAAGGGAGAACCGCGCAACATCTTCGACAAGCTGGAAGACTGCGCCGTTATTCAGCAGCTGACACGCGCGACGCCGACCGTGTCCCTGCACATTCCCTGGGACAAGGCGGATCCGTCCGATTTGAAGGCAAAGGCCCAGGCGCTTGGGCTTGGCTTTGACGCCATGAACTCCAACACCTTCCAGGATCAGGACGGACAGGCGCACTCCTACAAGTTCGGCTCGCTCACCCACACGGATGCGGCGACCCGCCGGCAAGCGGTCGAGCACAATCTGGAATGCATCGAAATCGGCAAGGCCATCGGCTCCACGGCTCTGACGATCTGGGTCGGCGACGGCTCGAATTTCCCCGGCCAGACGAATTTCACCCGGCAGTTCGAACGCTATCTCGACTCGGCCAAGGCGATCTACGCCGAACTGCCCGCCGACTGGCGGCTCTTCACCGAGCACAAGATGTATGAGCCGGCCTTTTATTCCACAGTCGTTCAGGACTGGGGCACCAACTACATGATCGCCCAGGAGCTGGGTGATCAGGCTTATTGCCTCGTCGATCTCGGTCACCACGCACCGAACGTCAACATCGAGATGATCGTTGCCCGGCTGATCCAGTTCGGCAAACTCGGCGGGTTCCATTTCAATGACAGCAAATACGGCGATGACGATCTGGACACCGGTTCCATCGATCCCTACCGCCTGTTCCTGGTCTTCAACGAGCTGGTAGACGCGGAAACGCGCCAGGCCCCCGGATTCGATCCGGCGCACATGCTCGACCAGTCCCACAATGTCACCGACCCGATCGAAAGCCTGATGGTCAGTGCGATGGAAGTGCAGCGCGCTTACGCGCAGGCGCTTCTGGTCGACCGCGCGTCACTGGAAGGCTTCCAGCAGGACAATGACGCACTGATGGCAACGGCAACGCTCAAAACCGCGTTCCGGACCGACGTTGAACCGATCCTGGCCATGGCCCGGCTTGAGAGCGGCGGAGCGGCAGATCCCGTCGCGGCGTACCGCGCCGCCGGCTACAGGGCAAAGGTCGCCGAAATCCGCCCGGAAGTCACAGGCGCCGGCGGCGGCATCGTCTGATTGCTTGTGTGCGGGAGCGCGGGAAAACAATTTTGAAAAACAAAACGGCAAGGCCGCACTCTCGCGGCCTTGCCGTTTTTGACTTTATCGGATGACCTGAAACGCTTACGGCGTCGCAGGCGTGTGCACAGTAATAACTGGAACGCCGGTAAGTACGGCATGGCTCGTCAGAGCTTCGTTCGGATTGGTGGCTTTCGTGGCTGCAACGCCCGCAAGCAGCAGCGCAACGACCGCAAGGCTCCAGAATTTCATTCGTTTTGCTCCTTTAAGGCTGCGGCCCGATCTAAATCACCAAGACGGGCTGCCGGTCCCCCACCGAATCGATATGCGACTTTCGTCTATATTAGACTTTTGGATGAGAAGATGCAAATCGTAGCGTTACGTAGACACAACAGCGGACGGTCCGTTCAAATTAGACGCTCGATTGCAATTCCCTGAAAGATCGCCGCCGCGCTTGCACAAATGTCTGTCAGCAAAAGGCAAAATCAGGAACAAGATCTGGAAGGATATTTGAGCTGGCGCCTTTCAGGCACTGCTTGAAAATGAATTTTACCACGATGTCTGCCGCTCGCCGGACATGTGCTTGTGTACCGGATTTGAAATGCTTTCCAGTCGGAAAGATCGTCAAACGCCCGCGCCTTCTTGCGGTGCGAGACCGGAAAGCGCCCGGTGAGGGCACTGCCGTTTCCTGGTTGGGGGTTGCCTGTCAGGCCGTCCTCGGCCGGCGCCGCTGCGCGGCGAGGTCCCGTGTGTAGGCGGAAAGGGCGTCAAGCTGCGCCTGTGCCGTCGTGCCATCCCCCGCTTCCAGCGCGCCGGCAAGCGCTGCGTGCAGATCGGCGATACGTTCACGGTCGCGCAAGCGGTAGACAAGCATGTTCATCAGCGGCTGCATGGCCTCGAAGGCCGCCGACAACTGAAAGCTGAGCAGCGGATTGCCGGTAGCCGCGGCAATCGCCGAATGAAAGGCAACGTCCGAGGCGCAGAATTCCTCGTCGCTGGTCAGCGTATCGCGCTGGCGCGCGATTTCCCGGCGCATGTCCGACAGGTGCGCCTCCGAACGCTTTTCCGCCGCCAGCGGCAGGGCCGAGGCTTCCAGTGCAAACCGGGCCTCCACCGCGTCTTCCAGCGCAATGTCGTTCATGCCGATCAGAAGCCGGGTGGTCGTCACCAGATTGTCCTGGGCCTCATCCCACGTGATGCGGTTGACGAAAGCGCCCCCCGAAGACCCGCGTTCGCTGCGAATGAGGTTCTGCGCGGCCAGGCGCTTCAGTGCCTCGCGCACGGTTGACCGGGAGACGCCGAACCGTTCGGAAAGCTCCGCCTCGCTCGGCAATCTTTCCTCGCCGGCAAGTCGCCCTTCCAGAATGGCATCGCGGATGGCATTGGCGATCTGGACTGACAGGCCCTCTTTTTGAATCGTATTGAATTCAATCGCCAAGATGTTCTCCGGTCCTCTTAAATTGGATGTGCAGGCAAACTAATGGGGTGCCCGGCAGGGGTCAATTGGAAATGTTTAAATGTCTGACAATTAAATGTTTGACTTTTACATTTTGGACGCGCAGCGTAAGGCCGAAGACGATCTCGGGAGGATCCGATGGAGACCATGACGCGGCTGGTAGCCGGTCAAAGAGGCCTGTGGCTGGCCTTTTATGCCAGCGTGCTTGCGGCCTGGGGCGCGTTGTTCGCCATGCAGGCGCAGCTGCCCGCCGCCCTGAACGTTGATGGTCTCGGATTGTTGCTCTCGCTCTGCCGGACAACCGCGGCTGATGCAGGCTTTGCGTCGGCCTTTGTCATGTGGGCGCTAATGGCGCTCGCCATGATGGCGCCCACCGCCTTTCCCGCCTTGCGCACCTTTGCGCAGCTCAGCCGGACGGCCGGCGCAGGATCCCTGCCGCTCGCGGCCCTGCTCACCGGTTACATGACCATCTGGCTCGGCTTCGCCATTTTGGCGGCGTTTCTCCAGGTCCGGCTCGCGGAACTCGGCCTGGTCTCACCCCTCGGCCAATCCGTTTCAGCACCGCTCAACGGCATTCTTCTGCTTCTTGCCGGCGCATACCAGTTCAGCACGCTGAAAGAGGCCTGTCTCAACGCCTGCCAGAGCCCGATGACATTCTTTTTCAGTCACTGGCAGCCCGGCGTCCGGGGCGGCGCGATGCTCGGCCTCCGGCTCGGCGCCGTCTGCCTCGGCTGCTGCTGGGCATTGATGCTGCTCGCCTTTGTCGCCGGCACCATGAACCTCGCCTTCATGGGTCTGGCCATGGTGCTGATGACGCTCGAAAAACTGCCGGCCATAGGCGCCAGGATCACGGCGCCGCTCGGCGTCTTTCTCATACTGGCGGGCAGCGTCGTGCTGCTGCTGCCACTCATTCAGATAACAAACTAGGGAGAACATCATGTCCGGATGGGCCATTCGCGGGGAGTTGATCCTCAACTGCAACTGTACGGTTTTCTGCCCCTGCGTGGTGTCGCTCGGCAAACATCCGCCCACCGAGGGCTATTGCCAGGCCTGGGCGGGCGTGCGCATCGACGAGGGTCACTACGAGGGCGAGGACCTCTCCGGCCTCAATGTCGGCCTGGTGCTGGAAATTCCCGGCCTGATGGGCCGCGGCAACTGGAAGGCCGCAGCCTATATTGACGAGCGCGCCAGCGAGGCCGCCTATGACGGCCTGATCAAGATCTTCTCCGGCGAGGCCAGGGGCACGACCGGGCTCTTCAAGGTCCTGGTCAGCGAGTTCCTGGGCGCGGAACGCGCACCGGTGTCCTATACCAACGAGGGCAAGAAACGCAGGCTGATCGTCGGCAAGGCCATCAAGGGCGAAGTGGAACCGGTCAGCGGCGCCAATCCGGACGAGGACATCGTCGTCACCAATACCGAATACTGGATGGGCTCCGACATCACCGTGGCAACCGCCACGCAGGGCCGGGTCCGCGCTTATGGCCGGGTCTGGGATTTTGACGGCCGCAGCGCCGAAATCTGCCAGATCGACTGGTCCGGTCCCGCCGCGGAAGCGGCATCCTAGGAGGCGTGTCATGCAGGTCCCTGCTCTGTCCATTACCCGCCGCACGCGGCAGACGCCCTTTTCACGGCGCGTTCAGGCCGCCGGCGTCAAAGGCTATACGGTCTACAACCATATGCTCCTGGCCACCGTCTTCGAGAGCGTCGAGGACGATTACCGCCATCTGAAAAACCACGTGCAGCTTTGGGACGTTTCCTGTGAGCGGCAAGTGGAACTGTGGGGGCCCGACGCGGCCCGCCTGGCGCAGATGCTGACCCCTAGGGACCTGTCGGGCATGACGGCAGGCCGCTGCTACTATACGCCCATGGTCGACGAAACCGGCGGCATGCTCAACGACCCGGTCACGACGAAGATCGCCGAGGACAAGTTCTGGGTCTCCGTCGCCGACAGTGATCTCCTGTTCTGGATCAAGGGTCTGGCGCATGCCTTTCGGCTTGAGGTGGATGTCGACGAACCAGACGTCTTCCCGCTTGCGATCCAGGGACCGAAGGCGGAGGACCTTGTTGCCCGGGTGTTCGGCGAGCGCATTCGCACAATCCGTTTCTTCCAATACGATCATGTCGACTTTCAGGGCCACAGGCTGATCCTGGCCCGTTCCGGGTATTCCAAGCAGGGTGGTTTCGAGCTTTATGTCGAAGGCGCCCATCTTGGCGAACCTGTCTGGGACGCGCTGATGGCCGCCGGCGAAGACCTGAATGTGCGCGCGGGTTGCCCCAACCTGATCGAACGGATCGAGGGGCAGTTGCTTTCCTACGGCAATGACATGACCCGAAACAACACGCCGCACGAATGCGGCCTGGGCAATTTCTGCCAGACCAAGGACGCCATTGGCTGTGTCGGCCGTGACGCGCTTCTCAGGGTAGCGGTCGAGGGACCCGTCCGGCAGATCCGCAGCATTGCCATCGATGGCGATCCGGTGCCTTCCTGCGACGAACTCTGGCCGATCATCGCGGGCGGCCGGCAGGTGGGTACCATCAGCTCCGCCGCCTATTCCCCGGACTTCCGCACCAATGTGGCGATCGGCATGGTGCGTATGACCCACTGGGACGACGGCACGAAGGTCCAGGTCGACACACCGCACGGCGTGCGCTCAGCCACCGTCTGGGAGACGCCGTTTTGCAAACAGGGGGAGGCTTGAACATGAAAGCGCATTATGACGCCTTCCCCAAGGCGTCCGCCAACCATGTGCCGCTGTCGCCGCTGTCTTTCCTGGAGCGCACCGCCGCGATCTTTCCGGACCGGACGGCGCTGATCTACAACGACCGGCGTTTAAGCTGGCGCGAGGTGCAGGACCGGGTCCGGCGCGTTGCCTCCAGCCTGAAGCGCCTCGGCATCGGACCGGGGGACACCGTCGCCATCATGGCGGCCAACACGCCGGAACTGTTCGAGCTGCATTACGCGGTGCCGCTCACCGGCGCCGTGCTCAACACCATCAACACCCGCCTGGAACCGGAAACCGTCGCCTATATTCTTGACCATGGTGACGCCCGGCTGGTGATCGCTGACACGGCTTTCTCCGGTGTCATCAAAAGCGCCCTTCAGCTGAACGGCAACGCCCTCACCACCATCGACATCGTCGATCCGGATGGGCCGGGCGGCGACAGGATCGGCTCTGAAACCTATGAGGATCTTGTCACGTCGGGTGATCCGGAATTTGCCTGGGCCGGACCGGACGACGAATGGGCCGCGCTTGCCCTGAACTACACGTCCGGCACGTCCGGACGGCCGAAAGGCGTCGTCTATCATCACCGCGGCGCTTATCTGATGGCCATGGGAACGCCGGTTGCCTGGGAGCTGCCCCGCCATCCGGTCTATCTCTATTCCGTGCCCATGTTCCACTGCAACGGCTGGTGCCACGCCTGGACCATGACCTTGATGGCCGGCACCATCGTGCTGATCCGCCAGATCACCGGCGAAGCCGTCTTCAGGCTGATCGCCGAGCACGCCATCACACATCTGGGTGGCGCGCCGATTGTCCTGTCCATGCTGATCAACACGCCGGACTCGCAAAAGAGACCTGTGTCACACAAGGTGAAGATCATGACCGCCGGGGCGCCGCCGCCCGCCGCAGTGCTGGCCGGCATCAAGAAGCTTGGCTTCGAGGTGATGCAGGTCTATGGCCTGACAGAAACCTATGGCCATGTCGCCCAATGCCTCTGGCAGGAAGACTGGGACGATCTCCCCCCGGAAGAACAGGCCGAACTGCAGTCCTGGCAGGGGGTCGGCTTCCCGATGACCGAGACCATCGACGTTGTCGACCGCGACAGCGGCAAGTCCGTTCCCCCTGACGGCGAGACGCAGGGGGAAATCGTCATTCGCGGCAACACGGTCATGAAGGGCTATTACAAGAACCCGGAAGCAACCGAGGAGGCGTTTTCAGGCGGCGCCTTCAAATCGGGCGATGCGGCCGTGCGCCATCCGAATGGCTATATCCAAATCCGTGACCGGCTGAAGGATGTGATCATCTCCGGCGGCGAAAACATTTCTTCCGTCGAGGTCGAAGGCATTTTGCACCGGCATCCGGATGTGGTGCTGGCAGCGGTGGTCGCCCTGCCGGACGAAAAATGGGGCGAGGTTCCCTGCGCCTTCGTGGAGCTGAAAGAGGGCAGCGCTGAAACCGAGGACAGCCTGATCGCGTTCTGTAAGGAACACATGGCCGGGTTCAAGCGGCCTAAAAAAGTCGTCCTGACCGAGCTGCCCAAGACGGCGACCGGCAAAATCCAGAAATACGCTCTGCGCCAGCAGGCCAGGGCAATGACCGAGACCAGCAAATAACGGGATTGAGGCACATGACTTTCAAAGCACTCATTGTAAACAAGGACGAAGACGGCAAGACTCATGCGGAAATCGAGGAAATCGACGAGACCCGGCTGCCGGAAGCCGATGTCACCGTTGCCGTCGAGTATTCGACCCTGAACTACAAGGACGGCCTGTGTCTCGGCCCCGGCGGCGGTCTGGTCAGAAATTATCCGCATGTGCCGGGCATCGATTTTGCCGGCACGGTCGTGGAATCTTCCGACGACTGGTACAAGCCCGGCGACAAGGTGGTTTTGACCGGCTGGCGCGTCGGCGAGGCCTGGTGGGGCGGCTATTCCCAGAAGGCCCGGGTCAAGGGCGAATGGCTGGTGCCGCTGCCTGAGGGTCTCACCACCCGCAACGCCATGGCCGTCGGCACGGCCGGTTTCACTGCGATGCTGGCGATCATGGCCCTGGAAGATCACGGCCTGAAACCCGAAAACGGTCCGGTTCTGGTGACGGGCGCCGCCGGCGGCGTTGGGTCCGTTGCCACAGCCATTCTCGCCAATCTCGGTTATGAAGTTGCCGCCGTCACGGGCCGGGAAAGCACCTGGGACTATCTGAAATCTCTCGGCGCCAGCAGCATCGTGCCGCGCGACGATGTCGCCGAAACCGTCAAGCGTCCCCTGGAAAGCGAGACCTGGGCGGGCTGCGTCGACGCCGTGGGCGGCGCCATGCTGGCGCGGGTACTCGGCCAGATGAAATACGGCGCCTCGGTTGCCGCGGTCGGTCTTGCCGGTGGCGCGGCCCTGCCCGCCACCGTCATTCCCTTCCTGCTGCGCGGCGTCAACCTGCTCGGCATCGACAGCGTCATGAAACCTTACGACGCCCGCCTCAAGGCCTGGGAACGGCTGGCGAAAGACCTGCCGATGGACAAGCTGGAGGCCATAATCCAGCCGGCAACGCTGGCAGACCTGCCGCAGCTCGGCGCGGATATTTTGAAAGGCCAGATCAAAGGCCGCGTGGTTGTTGATGTAAACGCGTGACAGGTTCAAGCCGTTGGGCGCTGTCACCGGCTTCGACAAACCGCCAATGAACCGTGGATTCCGGTTGCATTTGGGGGAAAGCTCCCATATAAGCGCCCGGTCCAGAGTCGTCCGGCTCGTCGTGGACTGGTTTTCTGCATCCTGATGCAGACCCTCCGCGACAACCAAGGGCATGCCGTGTCGGCTCTGAATGCACCAAGAAAGAAGCGCCCGTCTGACAGCGGGTGCGCCAAGGAAAGGATGCAAAATGCCCAAGCTGAAGACTAAGTCAGGCGCCAAAAAGCGCTTTAAAGTGACCGCGACCGGCAAGGTGAAAACCGCACAGGCTGGCAAGCGTCATGGCATGATCAAGCGCACGAACAAGTTCATCCGCAACGCCCGTGGCACCACCACGTTGAGCGATCAGGATGCAAAGATCGTGAAGCAGTTCCTGCCCTACGCATAACGTCAGCCCCGAAGGAGATCACTAAATGTCACGCGTCAAACGGGGCGTAACTGCCCACGCTCGTCACAAAAAGGTTCTGAAGGCCGCCAAAGGTTACTATGGCCGCCGCAAGAACACCATCCGCATTGCCAAGCAGGCCGTCGAGAAGGCAGGACAATACGCCTACCGCGACCGCAAGGCCAAGAAGCGTAACTTCCGTTCGCTCTGGATCCAGCGCATCAACGCGGCAACCCGCCAGCACGGCATGACCTATGGCCGCTTCATTGACGGCCTGAGCAAGGCCGGTATTGAAGTCGACCGTAAGATTCTGTCCGATCTTGCCATCAACCAGCCGGATGCCTTCAAGGCTCTGGTTGACAAGGCACAGGGCGCCCTGTCCGCTTAAGGCAGACAGTCTTTTGAATTCCGGAAAGCGCGGTCCCGCGGGGCCGCGCTTTTCTTTTGCGCCTGTGTATGCTCCCTTGCAATTGCCGGATGCCACGAATTGCCAGGTGCCCAATGTCTCTTTCTCGGAAGCAGTCCAGCGTCCTCACGGGCATGATCGCCGCGGTATTTGTGTCGGGACTCACCCTCGCCGCAGGGGCCTTTCTCTTTCCGCAGGGCTGGCTGGGAGATGAAACGACCGGTGGGCGGTCTGGCATCGCCGCCAAGTCCATCCTGGCCATCGGATTCTGGTTGCTGGTGAGCATCGGCGCGCTCGCCCGGCACCGGTTCTTCACTCCGGAAGATATTGACGGCAGCGGGCTGACCAGCGGGACCGCAACCGCCAGAAGGCTGCAAGCCGTGCTGCAGAACACGCTGGAACAGACCGCACTGGCCGTGATCTCCTATGGATGTTTCGCCGCACTTGCCCCGTTTCACCTGCTCGGCGCGCTGCCTGCCGCAGCGCTTCTGTTCTGGGTTGGCAGGGCACTGTTCTGGCACGGTTATGCTAAGGGCGCGGGCGGACGCGCCTTTGGCTTCGCACTCACTTTCTATTCCACGGCCATGATTCTGGCGGCAAGCCTCATCATGACGCTGGCGTGAGGACCGATGTCACCGAGAGGCGCGGCAGCGCGTCCTGCGTAAACTCAATAGCCGTCAGGCGTAATCTCACCACACCGGGCTCTTACGACGGCCCGGGCGCCACACAGAAGCCGGCCTGTTCGCTCTATAACGCGGTCCGCAGCCCCTCTTCCCCCCACTGCCTGGATGACAACAGCACGTTTCCGGTTACCACCGCTATCCCCACTGTTCACTTCCACACGCCCAGCATTGCACCAGACTGTTAACTTTTGTGATGCCGTTTTGGCGGAATCCTGCGGACAAAAGGTTAACGCTCCTCTAAACTGGCATGGTGATTGCGACGTTTCAGACAACAAGGCACTGAGCGTGCCATTCTGAAACAACGAGGCGTAGAGACGTGCGAGTGAATCCGGTAACTTCTGCTGGTCGTGCCAATGTGAGACGCAAACGTCCCTCGATAGGAGAGACGGAAAGCGAGCGTCAGAACAGCTTTGCCTCCTACCTTCCCGTGCCGGTTCAGCCTGCCCTGGAGCGGGAGCAGGTCGCCTTTGCCGCGCGCTACCGCCCGAACTCGATCTTCCTGGCTCATCTGATCGCCACCCGCGACAGTGAACTTAAGACAAGAACCCGCCGGCAGACGGACGCTCTAGACAGCATCAATACCTACCGCGCCACTGCCGCGCTGCCCCGACAGCGCGCCGCCGGTCACCTGCTCAAGACCGAGCGATAGGCCTGAACCCTTTTCGAAATTCCAGATGTACCACTGGAGTTACTCAGCCCGGAGCCCTGCTCCGGGCTCTTTTTTTGCAGAAGGTCAGGCGAACCACACCTGTCGTCTTGATCGGAGGATAGAACCCTCGCAAATTTGTCTGTGGTCTGTTCCGGTACCATGTCCGATGACTGTGCCGATCACATTGGTATGGAAAATTTCGGACAATCAATGAACCGAAACCGGCGCCAACCGCACTTATGCAGCAGAAGGGCACCAACCGAGGCTGGAATGGACAAGCATCGACAGCAAAAGACGCGCGTGCTGGAAGAATTCCTGGTTCTCGACGCCAAACGGGGCGAGCAACAGGCCCTTAACCGCCTGATCGAACTGCGAGGCCCCCGGCTTCTTGCGCATGCTGCACGGCTTTCCGGTGACCGGGAAGCTGCCAGGGACATCGTACAGGAGGCGTGGATCCAGATCATTCGCGCCTTGCCGTCCCTTCGGCAGGAGCATGCCTTTCTGCCCTGGGCCCTGTGTATCGTATCCCGGCGCGTTGCTGCGCACATCAAGGATCGGCAAAGGGACCGAACGCTGTCACAGGCCTATGCGGCCGAAATCGAAACTGGGCCGGAAATGCTGGAGCCAGAAGGGCTCGTAAAGGACGCCGTCCTTGCGGCCTTGAAAAAACTGCCGCCGGCGCAACAGGCGACCGTCGCCTTGTTTTATCTGGAAGACCTGCGGGTCAGTGAAGTGGCGACCGCGCTCGACGTGCCGGTCGGCACCGTCAAGACCCGGCTGATGAAAGCGCGCGAAACGCTGCGCGACCTGCTTGAAGGAGAAGCAAATGGATAAGCTCGACAGACTGATCGAAAGCGCTCTGGAAAACGAGGATCAGCAGCTTGTGGAAGACACGCGAGAACTCGGTTTCTTCGCGCTTGGGCTCAAGCAATTCACCGGCAAGCTCGGTTGGGTCACCTGGGTCACCATGACGGTCCAGGGCCTGATGTTCCTCGGCGGTGTCTGGTGTGCCGTCCAATTCTACGGCACGCAGGACGTCCTGAGCGCCACCAAATGGGGCTTGACCGCGGCCGTCCTGATGCTTGCCGCCACAGCGTTGAAACTGAGCCTGGCGCCGCAGATGCAGGCGGACAGGATCCTGCGGGAGCTCAAACGGATCGAACTGATGGTCCTCAGCAAAAAGTGAGTCTCTCGCAGCGTTCCAACCGGGCTGCGAAACTCGGCCAACGCCCCGTCAACGCGCCGCCGGTCACTTGCTCAAGACCGAGCGATAGGCCTGAACCCTTTTGAAATTCCAGATGTATCACTGGAGTTACTCAGCCCGAAGCCCTGCTCCGGGCACTTTTTTGCCGCAAGCGCAGGGGATGCGATTTGCCGCAAGGGTTTCTCCGGCGCAAATACCGTCAAATCTGACAGAGTGTGATCTGAGACACTTTTATCTGGCGCCACAGTGCTTAACTCAAAGTCAGTACCGGATTTTCCGGTCTCCGAAAGATTGGCCACGGACTGGCCCGCAACGGAGATGACCATGCAAGTGACACCTGTTTCCGCAATCCATGCCTTGCGCATCCGGCAGAAGCCGGTCGTTGCCCCCGCTTCAGATTTCGATATGCCCCGGACGTCGGCCGCTAATTTCGGCGGTCTGGAGTTTGCGCCGGCCCATGTCGCGTCAGCGGCCCTGCAGCGCGATGTCTATCACGGAGATCATGCCGAATACGCAGCCCAGCTTCTGGCCGATCGGTATCCGGCTGAGGAGACCTCGCTGGAGCGGCAGCGGCATGTGGCCCATTACGCCTCAGCCGAAGAAGCTGACGAGCGGTCCTACACGGTTTCACTCACCGCCTGACGCGCTCTTTCAGCTTGGCTCATGCCTCGATCCTCAGGAAACCGGCAAGGCCGGTTTTCTGGTGTTCGATGACATGGCAGTGGAACGCCCAGTCGCCGGGATTGTCTGCAACCAGCGCCACTTCCATTGTTTCTTCCTCCAGGAGCAGCGCCGTATCGGTGACGAGCGGCGGCAGCTGGCGCTTGTTGGAGCGCAGCAGCCGGAATGAAACCCCGTGCAAATGGATCGGATGCGCATTGGGCGTTTCGTTCCGAAGCCGCAGGATATAGGACTTGCCCTCTTTCAGGGT
>JBNLAU010000195.1:0-8572 GCA_050302295.1 Roseibium sp.
TTCAGCAGCAAGGTCTGCGTCGCAAAAACATGTTCGACCTCGGAGGTGCCGATACCAAATGCCAGCGCGCCAAGCGCTCCGTGGCTGGCTGTATGGCTATCTCCACACACGAGTGTCGTCCCTGGCAAAGTAAAACCCTGCTCCGGCCCGACGACATGGACAATGCCCTGTTCGGGCGCGACGGCATCGATGAAATCAACACCGAACTCCGCAGTGTTCTTCGTTAGGGCATCGAGCTGTTCGGCCGAGGCAGGATCGATGATGGGCAAGCGCCGTCCCTGCGCGTCCAACCTTGCCGTGGTCGGCAGATTATGGTCGGGAACGGCCAGGATAAGATCAGGCCTGCGCAGCCGTCGCCCTGCCGCGCGAAGGCCATCGAAAGCCTGCGCACTTGTCACTTCATGTATCAGGTGTCGGTCAATATAGATGAGCGCAGTTTCGTCATCACGGACCGCAACCACATGCGCGTCCCATATCTTGCGATACAAGGTGCGCGGCGAAGAAGCATTCATGATCAGGTCCTACGACTTAGTATGTTTCGCGCATTCCCGCCCGAAAGAAAGAGCGCATCGACACCGGCCGCAGCCCCCATGCCCATGAAATCCGCGCTCAGACGAAAACCGGCTCCAAGTCCGAGACCGGCATGTCAGTTTTCTGCAAAAAGCAGGCGATCAAATTACGCATTGCGGCGGCAGCCCCAGAGTTACACGGCCCAGCACTTGCGATCCGGTTTCCAGATCCAGAAAGCCATGGACACGCAGCATGTTGATATCGCGGAAAATCCGCTGCAGTGGGTGATCGTTCCGGAAGACCGATGCACTCGATCCCTTCATCACCTCGTTCACGCCATTGGCACAGAAATCCGTGATTGCTGCAACACGGGCACGGATCGCTGCGCGCGCCTCCACTGTCTGGATTTCATCCTTGTCCATATTCATGACAAGGTCGATGTAGTTGCGCAGCATGTCGTCCGCGAGCGCGCTATCCGTGAGCACCTTGCCGAGGCGAATTTGAGCTGACTGCTTTTCCGACGTCTTCTCGAAGGTGTGCAACTGGACGCGGTCCTTCGTCGCCTTGTGAAATTCCCTGACAGCACCATGGAATGCGCCGACGATAACAGGCAGAACCTCGCACTGAATCAAGGGAACCATCGGCATCGTAAACATGGGATTGCTTGTATGCACCTTGGATCCTGGCGATCGCCCTTCGAGAATCTCGGCGACCGGCACGCACTGATGATGGGGCACGAATGCACCATCGATCGCAATGTCGCAGCTCGACGTGGCCCGCATTCCTGCCACATCCCAGTTCCCGAGGACTTCGACGTCCGATGCGGGAGTCATGAACAGAACCAGTTCGGGACTTTCCGCGCCCTCCACCATGCCACCATTCATATACCATTCGGCGTGAGCTGCCCCTGAATTCCACGAGCTCTTGCCCTTGGCGATGTAGCCGCCTTCAACAGGGGTGAGTTTGTAACCGGGTGCCGAGGTGCCCGCCATGAGCGCAAAGCCGCGTGGCGCAAACACTTCGTCCTGCGACTCCTTGGGCCACAAGGCATGAAGAAAATTGTGCCCGATATAGAATGCCAGCACCCAGGCTGCCGAGGCACTGTAAGGAGAAATCTCTCTTACGACTTCAGCCAATGCGTCAGGGCCCATTTCATAGCCGCCATACATCTTCGGGACAAAAATTTTCATGAAGCCGGCATCACAGAAAGCATTGATGATCTCATCGGACACCTTGCCTTCTAATTCATCTTTTGCGGCACTGGCCTCCACCATCGGCGCGATTTCACGAGCGCGTCCCACGAGCTCCTGCTTGGTGATCATATCTAGTCGCCTCTTCCATCATCTCTCGAATGCGTCACACCGACCGTGCAGTCTGCTGCGCATTTCAATTTTCACACCGGCTGCAGCATGCAAACGCGGAGCTCGCTTCCTCGCCATCACATGTCCTGAGCACGAATCATTTCGATACGCCGTTACTATCCTATGTTGTATTGTTGGACAAGCGACGATTGGCCCCAATCGCCCGATAATCGCCAGTTTCAGGCAGGGCACATCGGGTAGCGCGCACCGTCTGCGGAAACTCGATTGCACAGGCTGCACAGACAGCCTTCATGGGACGACAACGGGTCGCCACACGAAGCGAAACATCGTCACCTGGAATGCGGGCAGCTGACCTGATCATGGCACCGTCAGGACGATTTTTCCTGACCCCTGGCCGCTTTCCATGTAGGCATGGGCTTCAGCGACTTCCGCAAAATCAAAGGTCCGATTTATCACAGGCGCCAGCTTGCCAGTCTGGATGCCGTCGAGCACGAAGGCCTCTGCCTGGCTCTTGAGCCCAGGCTCTTCAAACACCCTGCGCATGCTGTAGAAATGAACGGTCAGCTGCTTTCCGATGGCCGCTGCTGCAGCAATTGAAAGATCTCCACCGCTCAAGATCCCATAGCTTACCAGAACGCCAAACGGACGGATCACACCGATCAAGGCGGGAAACATCTTCTCTCCCACTGCGTCAAAGACGACCCGCGGGCCATGGCCGGAACATTGGCGCAATACATCTTCCGTCCAATCATTGTTGTCACCACTGACGAAAACGTGTGCAGCACCATGCCGCTGGAGCTCTACACCCTTTTCCTCCTGGCTTGTCAGGGCAATCGGTACAGCTCCCTTGGCATTGGCAATCTGGATCGCTGCCATGCCAACTGAGGAGGACGCTGCCGTAATCAGCACTTCGTCACTAGGCTGAACGCCCGCCGGATCGATCAAGGCATAGGCGGTGAGATATTGCATCCAGGTCGCCGCCGCTTCGACGAAGGACTGGCCATCGGGAATCTTGACGACCATCTCTGCGGGGTAGTTCAAGAGTTCGGCGTATGTGCCGTATGCTTCCATGTTCAGGCCAGGCAGTACCGCGACCCTCTCGTCGCGACTGAAGCCATCGACGCCTTCCCCCACAGCGTCGATCAGCCCCGCCGCTTCGAAACCCAAAGTGGACGGAAACTGCGGCGTGTAACTATTGCCATTTCGAAAATTGACCTCGGCTCTGTTGAGGCCGACTGCCTTGACCTTGATGCGCACATGCCCCTTCGGCGGGTCCGGCACCTCAACCTCGCGTGGCACCAAGACTGATGGCCCGCCATGTCCGTCGAACTTGATGACACGTGCGTTTGGCATATGCGCTTCAGACCTCTTGGCTATCGCAAGGCTGACAAGGGTTTGAGACCACTACCGAGTGGACCTGGATGGCCCCTTCGGACTACCCGCCAGCGCCGGGAGGCGACCTAACCTCACATCTGCACGCCAAGGCAAAGGCGTGGTCAGCCTATACATGGTACTGGCGGACAGTTTTCGGGCCGGTCGCGCGCGCCGCACCCATCATGGCAAAGTTCTGCAAGGCAGCTCTCCTTTCAAAACGAAGCCACAAATAGGCGCGACGCGCGTTCATAGTCTTCTTCGGCTATCCGACTTCAATCAAAAGGACACCCGTGCCGTTACACCGTATGTACGCGGTTCGGCATACCGAACGATTTTCGAAGTGGCCACGACTGGATCGAAGAAGAATTCAGCCGTCGAGTAGGTGAAGAATCGGAAATCATTCGCGTAGATCACAACTTCCTTGTCCGTGAGGTTCTTGCCCCAGAGGGTAAATTGCCATTTCTCACTTGGAGTCGTGTACGAAATGCTCCCGTTCAGAAGTCCTGGCGTCTTCGAAGCAAATGCCGGATCTTCATTCAACTCAAGCTGGTATTTGGACTTGTATTGCCAGTCGGCAGAAAAGGTCACAAGGCCGCCATTGGCCAGATCAGCTTCGTAAAGCGCCGTAAGATTCAGCGAATGCTTGGGTGTCTGTGCAGTATTGATCCCGTTGGGAATTTCTGTTTGCACCGGAATATTGGTCACCCGCCCTTTCTGGTAGCTGTAGTTGGCGCCAAGCGTCAGCCCCGTTACGGGATTGACCGTCAATTCACTCTCAAAACCACGAACCCTCGCCTTACCGGCGTTGCTCACCGATGAATTGCCGTTGTCGTCGGTAAACTGGAACTGAAGGTTGCTGTACTGGGCATTAAAGGCCGCAATGTTCAGCTGAACTCTGTTGTCGAGAAACCGGCTTTTCAGGCCCGCTTCATAGTTCCAGACGAATTCCGGCTCAAGTGCAGGGACAGTCGGGTCATTTTCAATCTGAAACGCACCACTGCGATACCCGCGCGAGACAGTTGCATACAGCATCACATCATCGGTTGGCTTCCAATCGATCGTGAACCGCGGCGTAAACGCCGTCCAACTCTCTGACATCTTGGCTACTGAATAGCCGCCAGCCGTCCCCATAAATCCAGGGTTTACGAACTGGTTGACTGCGAAGCTCAGATCACCGGCAACATAGCCCTCCACAGTCTTGCGATCTCTGGTAATGCGCCCGCCGGCAGTCAGAGTGACCTCGGGCGTGATCTCGTAACTGGCCTGCAGAAACGCGGCGTAACTATAGACGTTTGTCTGCTGACTCCAGACCGCCTGCCCAGGTCCGAATAGCTCGGGCTGGTTGGTGATGCAGGCCGGATTGACGGCGAACAGATTCGAGAAATCCGGAGCCGGAGGGCCCTGATCAGGACAGAAGAACAATGCTTGCTGCACACCCGCCAAGGTTGTGGGTTCATGCTGCCAGGCCCAGTTCGCATCGCGCGATGCATCCTGGTACAGGAAGAAAAAACCTCCGACGAAATTCAACGGACCATCCAGGTCAGATGCAAACCGCACCTCCTGGGTAAACTGATCGAGTGCGAGATCGTCGCCAGAGCCAAAAATCAGAGGCCCGTGGCCAATCTGATCGCCAAGCTCCTCTGAAGATCTTGCCTTCCGAAATGCACTGATCGAAACCAGAGTCCCTGCATCGAAATTGCGCTCAAGTTTGGCGCTTACGCCCCAGGACTTGCTGTCGAAACCTCCGTTCGAGAACTGGTCCGTAACGCGGGGATTCGGGTCGGCCACATAGGGATTATCGGCAGGAGACGGACCGATGAACTTACGCGCCTCCCCCGTTTCATTGACCCTACTATAATCGCCGGCCAGCAGAAGGCTGGTATCGTCGGATATCAACCACTTCAGCTTGCCTCTCAGCGATATGCGATCCACGGTATCGATGTCGCGGTCGAGATAGCGATTATAGGACGTGCCGCTACGATTAGTCGCAGTAAAAGCCAGCGACCCGAGCAAACTCTTGGATTCATTCAGCGCACTGGTGACAAAGCCCCGTGCCTGTACAAAGTCATAGTTTCCAAGCGACGCTTCCAGGCCGCCTTCAAGCTCGGCGCTCGGTTCCTTCGTTACAACCGAAATACTTCCGCCCGTCGAGTTACGGCCGTTGAGCGTGCCTTGCGGTCCGCGCTGGACCTCCACCCGTTCAAGGTCAAACAGGTCGAGATTGAAATCACTCGACGATCCATAATAGACTTCATCGACGAAAAGCGCCACTGCCTGATCGGCACCAGGTGCTGTCAACGCGCTCGCGCCACCGCGAAGCGCCGGATTGAGGCGAGAACGGGTCACAGAATTGATGCTGAACCCAGGTATACGGGGAACCAGATCGGCCACACCCTGGATGCGGACACGTTCAAGGACACTTTCATCGAATGCTGTGATAGCCAGCGGTGTATCCTGCAGCCGGGTCGAGCGCCGTTCAGCTGTCACAATAATGTCAAGAATTCCCGTATCGGCATTTTTGGTATTTTGACTCTCCGCCTCAGCATCCTGCGCCGATGCGGAAGATGCATTGAAGGCCAATGAAGAAACCAGCGCCAACGAAGCAGCACCACACAATAATTTATGCATCTTTATCCCTCCCTTTGTAATATTTTATTTTTATTATTATTGTAAAGATTGACCAATATTTTGAATTTATCAGAATATGTGATTCATACCCCTTACTATTGGCCTGCTTCAAACCTCCATTCCGACTGGCACATGCCTGGGAATTCCAGCCACGTCGCGGAAGCGCAGGAACACCATCGAGCAAGCGAGCGGTTCATCCTGCCCAGCCATTCTGTCGCGAGGTAATGCCCTTGATGAGGGGGAGAATTGCCTCAGACCACGTTGGAAAACCGACTTTCGCCGCGCAGCAGTTGGTTCTCACATTCTCCACAAGCATCCTGCCATCTCGAACATCCTCTCCCAATCATTGTCCGTGTATCTCACGTCCGCTTATTGGCATGGAGTGTACGCCGGATTGCCCCCGGGGAAGTATCTCGAAGCTGCCAAATGATTTCTAAAAATGGCCACCAGAACGAGTAACTGCCTGAATCGGAACTCCGCGACATTCAGCAATCAACCGAGATCGCCTCATATGTTCAAACCGGGCTTTCGAAGGGCCTAGCAGCAGCGAACGCAAAGGCGATATCGAGGTCGCTATTCCGGTCAAAGATGCGAGATAATCGCATCCCCCATACCGCGAGAGCCGACATTATGCTCACCTGGGCCGAGATCCGCAGTGCGATACCCTGCCTGGAGCGCTTTCTCTACAGCCCCTTCGATACGGTCTGCAAGATCTGGTCGATCAAGCCCCAGGCGCAAAGCCATGGCTACACTGAGAATAGTGGCGCAAGGATTGGCGACGCCCTTTCCGGCAATGTCTGGTGCCGAACCGTGAATCGGCTCGAAAAGTCCGGTCGCACCAGCCTTGCCAACCGCCGCAGAAGGCAGCATTCCCAAAGAGCCGGTCAGCATCGCAGCCACGTCCGATAGCAGGTCTCCGAACAGGTTATCCGTCAAGATGACATCGAATTGTTTCGGCTCCCGTACGAGCTGCATACCGCAGTTATCGGCATACATGTGCGACAGCTCCACGTCGGGATATTCCGCCTCTCCCAGTCGGCTGACCTCTTCTCGCCACAGAAGTCCGGATTCCATCACGTTGGATTTCTCGACGGAACAGACTTTCCCGCTACGAAGCTTGGCAATATCGAAGGCTACACGCGCAATTCGATCGATTTCGCTGGTCGTGTAACTGGAAGTATTGAAACCGCGGCGCTGGCCGTCCGATAAGGTTTCGATCCCGCGGGGCTCTCCGAAGTAAACGCCGCCAATAAGTTCCCGAACGATCAGTATGTCCAGCCCCTCGACCAGTTCGGGCTTCAATGTCGAAGCACTCGCCAAGGAGCGGAAGCAAATCGCGGGGCGCAGGTTTGCGAAGAGACCGAGCCCTTGCCTCAGATTAAGCAGACCTTGTTCGGGACGGAGATGATAAGGATTGTCAGCCCATTTTGGGCCGCCCACAGCACCCATAATTACCGCATCTGCAGCTCGCGCTCGCTCCAGGGTCTCGTCTGTGAGTGGTTCGCCGTGAACATCGTAGGAAGCACCACCGATCAGACCGTGTTCAATCTCCAGATCAAGGCCGTCATTGCTCGCAACGTGCTCCAACACCCGTTGCGCTTCAGCAATGATTTCGGGCCCAATGCCATCACCCGGCAACATCAATACTTTCATTTTGCATGCATCTCCGTTTGCGGCCTCCAGAGTTGAGGCTCAAATCGCTATTGCCACGCCGGCCGCCGACCTTTCCGGGGAAAGGACCATCTCCAGTCTTCCGAAGTTTGCTGGCCCCGACCAGAGCTGTCGGGGCGTTGTGACCTAGATCAGAAACCGACGCCCGGGACTTCGACCTGCACGGTTTCGATTGCGCCCAGACGCTTCAGCTCGGCAATGTCCTCCAGGTGGCCTGCAAATGTGGAGCAATAGAGCGTCCGCCCGTCAGTACCGCCCAGCGCGCAGGCGACTGCCCTCTTGTCTGGAGCAACGATGAGGTCGCTGATTTCACCTTCCGGTGTCACACGCACGAACTCCCCGGTAGCGAAGCTCGAAACCCAGATGCCATCCTCCTTGTCGACGCAGATGCCATCAGGGGTGCGCTCACCGAGCGACTTGTAAACGCGTCTGTTCGACAGGCTTCCATCGGCTTCGACATCGTATGCCGTGAGCTGGTTTGCGAAGGTTTCAGAAACGACCAATGTGCGGCCTTCGTCGATCAAGACCATGCCGTTCGGAAAGACAAGCTCATCCGCAACAACCGAGATCGCCCCATCCTGAGTAACCATTGCGATATTTGCCGTCTTTGCTTCGGCACCGCCAAAAAGGTCATAACCAAAGTTTCCAGCGTAGGCCCGGCCTGCGCTATCGATCAGCAGGTCATTCAAATCACCGGTCGCAACGCCGGAGAGGTCGGCGTAAGTCTCGATCTCGCCCGCAACAAGCTTCACCAGTTTACGATCTGTCATCGAGACGATAATTGCATCACCTTCGGGCAGAAACCCTATGCCCGACGGCCGATTGGGAACCTTGCAGATAGGCTGCCTTTCGCCAGTCTCGGACAGGCTATAGCAGGTGCCATCCCACATATCGGATATCCAAAGCCGACCATCGCGCCAGCGCAGCCCCTCCAGAAAAATGAAATCGGAAGCCAAAGTCGTGAGCTGATGCTCCTTCATGATTTATCCTCCTCTCTCTAACGAAACACGAGATCATCCCATTTCGGCTGACCTGACGCATTCCGTTTTGAATCTCTGAACCGCATG
>JBNLAU010000196.1:0-4221 GCA_050302295.1 Roseibium sp.
AAATCGGCATCAAAGACCGAAAAGCCCTGATTGATGTGATCGAGCGCGGCCTGCATCAAATCAAGCTGCGCCTGAAGCTGTTTTGTTTCCTCCATGAGGGGAGATTAGAACAAAACAGGAGAGGACTGAACTGGATAAGGCTTAGTCAGTTGGCACAGGCATGTGAAAGCAGTGCGGTGCCGTCCGAAGTGCACAGAGTTCAATGCAGGCCCAGTGATCGCTCATTCGGGGTGAATGTCCCGCGGCGTGCATCCGGATTCCAGGACGACCTCGATCCAGTTCACATCGGCCTGAAGTCCGAACTGATCGAGCCAGGTTTGCTGCAGTCTGTATGCGGGAAGTTCCTGGGCGCCCAGGCAATACCAATGACCTGCCATGGCCTGCCTGTGGTGAACCAGTTCGTGCAGCAATACGCTGACATCTCGGGGATTGTGAGGGTTCCACGGGTGCACAAGCCAGATTGTCCGGCTGTCCGCATCATAAAATCCGCGCGGATTGCTGCCGTGCGCCATGCGGTCAGCCACCGCCTGAACCGGAATGAGGCCCACACTGGTGCTGCGGATGGTTGCCATCTCCTGGCGCCTCGGCAGCGATGTATTCTCGTCCAGCCAGTTTTCCAGGGACCGAACGAGCTCCGGTATTTCCCGCGCGTCTCGCCAGGACATGGATTGCGCAGTTGAAGCAAGCGTGATGACAAGGCAAAAGACGAGCGTGCGCGCCAGCCCTGAGCTGGCCCGGTGCCTGTGTGCCATGATGGCCTCCACAGATATTGGGATATGGGATTTAGAATGCTAGGATCGGTGGGTCGCCATTACAAAAGGCGATAATTCACCTGCAGCTGAAGGGAATTCACTTCCCATGGGGCGCAAGTATCCACCGTTCGCGGCCGTTCGTGCTTTCGAAGCCGCCGCACGTCACAAAAGCTTTAAAAAGGCTGCGGAAGAGCTGTGCCTATCACCGTCGGCCGTCAGCCACCAGATCCGGGCCCTGGAGACCTATCTGGACACTGCGCTGTTTGAGCGCCGTGGAAGCGGGATGGAACTGACGCTGACCGGTCGCGGATATGCGGGCAAGTTGACCGGACTTCTGAATTCGTTCGAAGAAACGACCCGTGCTGTTCGGGATGCAGGGCAGCGGTCGTTTCGCGTGCTGTGCACGCCCGGGTTTGCCGCGCGCTGGCTCGTGCCACGCCTGGATCGGCTGAGTTTCGGCGACCGAGTGCGCCTGCGCGTTTCAACCGGAGCGCCTTCGGTAGATTTCGCCACCAATGACAGCGATCTGGTGATTCAGTGGGGAGAAGAACCCGTGCCGGGTGTGACGTGCGAACAACTGATGGTGTCCCATCGCTATCCGGTCATCAGTCCGGCACTGCAGGCCCGGAAAGATGTTCGCAAGCCCGAAGATCTGCTTCGGCTACGGCTTATGCACGACGAGACAGGAGACAACTGGGCAGAATGGTTCGCCGCCGCCGGGGTGGCGCCGCCAGAGATGCCTCGCGGACCGGTCTTTCCGAATTGTGAACTGGCCACCACGGCCGCGGAACAAGGGCAAGGCGTGTCGTTGGCCTTCGACATGATGGTGCGCAGTACCTTGGCCTCGGGACGGCTGGTCCGGCTGTTTGACACGGTGACGATGCCGATCGTCATATACTCCGTCGCCTATCCCGAAACCCGTGCGTCCGACGCGATGATCCGCGCCTTTCGGGACTGGATCTTCGCTGAAGTCCAGCAGGACCGCGTCCCTCGAACCGTTCTGCCGAAGGCGGGTTGAAGCGTTATTCGCGGTCAGAGGAGTTCCATTTGTTGTGGCTGGTATTGTGCGGTTTGAGACAATAGCTTCTGAAAACTCTTAACCTTCAAGTTTTTGTTTCTATTGGCGTTTTCAGATTCAAAGTACGTTCCGTCAGGTGCCGCGATAAGTGGCGTGCCTTTTTTTAAGTACTGCACTAGCCGACCGGTCCATTAGTTCATATATGACCCTCATGACAGAGCAATCCAAATCGGAACTGACGCGGCAGAAGATTCTCGCCGCAGGGCGTGAGCTGGTGATCCGGCACGGGTTCGGCGGCACCGGGCTTGCGCGCATTCTTTCAGAAAGCGGCGTGCCGAAGGGGTCGTTCTATTACTACTTCTCCTCCAAGGAGGCTTTCGGGCAGGCCCTGCTTCAGGATTATGTGGAGAGCTATCTGATCCGGGTCGATGCGCTGATCGAGGGGCCTGGAACAGCGGGTGACAAGCTCGACCGGTTCTGGTCGGCCTGGCTGGCCTGCGCCGGATCGGAAGGGATCGCCTCCCAGTGCCTCGTGGTCAAGCTCGGCGCCGAGATCGCCGACCTGTCAGACGACATGCGCAAGATCCTTGATGATGGCGTCTCCCAACTGGTGGGGCGTGTTGCCGATCTGCTGCGCCGCGGCGCAGCGGACGGATCGCTCCGCGCGTTTGACGATCCTGATGCAACAGCCCGCATGCTCTACGCAAAATGGCTGGGCGCAGCCATTCTGGCCCGGCTGGCCCGGGATCAAACTCCGCTTGCACAAGCGTTGGCCGAAACGACCAGCCAACTGAAATCCGAACACCCATGACCAACAGGAAATCAATTTATGAAAGCCGCCATCCATAATGCATTCGGCGAACCTGCGGACGTTCTTGAGACCCGCGACATCGAGATGCAGCAGCCCGCCGCAGGTGAAGTGCTGGTCAAAATGACCCTGTCGCCGATCCACAATCACGATCTTTGGACCATTCGCGGAAACTACGGCTACAAGCCGGAACTTCCGGGCGCCATCGGCGGCTCCGAAGCACTCGGCACTGTCGAGGCTGTGGGCGAGGGTGTCGATGCCGGAATGATCGGAAAGCGGATTGCCATCGCCGGAGTGCGCGGTGCGTGGGCGGAGTATTTCACCGCGCCGGCCAAAAACGTGCTGCCGCTTCCCGATGCGATTTCAGACGAGGCGGGGGCGCAGTTGATTGCGATGCCGTTCAGTGCCCTGTCGCTGCTCGAAACGCTTCAGGCCAGGAAAGGCGACTGGGTGGTGCAGACCGCTTCAAACGGGGCGGTCGGCAAGATCATGGCCGTGCTGGCCAAGGCGCGCGGTATCAACCTATTGAGCCTTGTGCGCCGGGACGAAGCGGTGAAAGAACTGGAAGACCTGGGGATCGCGAATGTCCTTTCAACGTCCCAGGCCGACTGGATGGACAAAGCCAAGGCGCTGATCGGCAGTGCGGGTGCAACCTCGGCAATTGACTCTGTGGGCGGTGACCTGGCCGCAAATCTTGTCGAGCTTCTGGGTGTCGACGGCGAACTCGTGGTTTTCGGAACGGCGACCGGTACGCCGATGCCGCTGTCCTCAGGCGCGCTGATCATGAAGCACATCACGGTGAAGGGTTTCTGGGGCGCGCGCGTCAGCAAGGAGATGGCGCCCGAAGAGCGGGTGCGTCTGATCACGGAACTGGTCCAGCTCGCGGTTTCGGGTGAACTCAAGCTCACAAATGGCGGTATCTATCCGCTTGACCGGGTCACAGAAGCGGTCAAGGCGGCGCTCACGCCAGGGCGCTCAGGCAAGGTCATGCTGAGCTGCTGACCTCTCGTCATATGCATTCATGATGCACCATCCACCGGCAAGGCGCTGGAGGATGAGCCGCGTCTGCCTTTCCAAAGGCGGCGGCCCACCAAGAGCCTTCGCCGTGAGTGGGCATGCTCCACAACTTGCGGCGCAGGAGGTCCCGACCTACAAATAGCGGGTCTGCATCATGGCAAGATTTTACAAGTGTATGCTCAAATGAACCGTATTTCAGAGTGTTTGTAGTCTCATTTGGTACATGAACGATCACTTTAGGCGCTCGTATTGCCAAACGCGTTCTGCGTTACTGACGACCAACCAGCGGAAAGGTCCACATGTCCCGAAACACCAAGTTGATTCTCTGTCCGGTCAACCTTCGACATCTGAAGCTGGACTACAGCGCATATGAAGAAGCTGTTGAAATGGCGCAACGCCGGAAGGCCAAACTTATCGTGGCGACTGTTGCTCCTGAGATCGAGCGAAATCTGAACATCTACGATTCCGAGGTCTATTGGAAAGAGCAGCTTGAAAAGTTCGTCGCCGATCATCCGGCCGAGGGTGTTGAGCTGGAAACCGTCGTCCGGTTGGGGGCTGTGCATCGCCAGATCGTGAAGCTTGCCGAAGAGCGGAGTGTGGATCTCATCGTGATGGGCTCAGCCAAC
>JBNLAU010000197.1:0-11044 GCA_050302295.1 Roseibium sp.
CCAGAATCGCGTTCGCACCGGCCTTTTCGGCGGGCTGGGTAAAGTCGATCGCCGCGATGGTGTTGGTCGAACCCGCGCCTGCCATCACCGGCACCCGGCCGGCGGCGGCTTCGACGCACAACTCGATGACCCGCTTGTGCTCGTCGTGGGTCAGCGTCGGGCTCTCGCCGGTGGTGCCCACCGGAACAAGTCCGGAAGATCCTTCCGCGATCTGCCAGTCCACAAAGTCCTGAAACCGTTTCTCATCGAGCGCTCCGTCCTTGAACGGGGTAATCAGCGCTGGGATGGAGCCTTTGAACATCTCGGTTTCCTTTTGGACGAATATGGCGGGTCTTTCAGACCGGTAGATACTGTATTCAACGGAGGCGCAACATACTCATCTGCAGGTCAAGGAGCAATGCTTGCAGCTCTATTCCGGCCGGTCAAATCGACTTTTCTTTCCACTTCCCTACGCCACTTGCGATCCTCTCCCGCCAATCCGCCGTTTTGTCCGGACTACTGGATGGTCTGGGAGTGTCATCGCAGGCCTGCAAACCAGCTATTGGCAAGGGCTTGGAGAGACCACTATCTTGGCAGAGAAGGAATACTGCAGGAATTTTTCACGGAGATGATTATGACAAATGCGTCGGAGGAAACGCTGCTCGGAAGTGCGTGCGGACCTGACACAATCGACTTCACCTGGAAGAGCACCGACGGACTGACACTTGCCGGACGGGAGTGGACTCAAAGGAGGAGTGCCGGCGGCGTACAGAAAGAACCGATACCGGTTCTCTGTCTTCCCGGCCTCTCCAGAAATTGTCGTGACTTCAATGATATAGCTTCATTTCTTCAATCCAAAGGTCACCGTGTGATCGCGTTCGACTATCGCGGCCGAGGGAAAAGCGACTGGGATACAGACTGGCGGAACTATGTTCTTCCGGTTGAGGCAAAGGACATTGAAGCAGGCATCGAGCATCTCGGTCTGGAGCGGTTTGCCGTTCTTGGCACGTCCCGCGGCGGTTTCCATGCCCTTGCGATGGCTCCGCACTATCCCGCGAGCCGCATGGCGGCGGTGATCTTCAATGATATCGGACCACGGATCGAACTGGACGCCCTTCGCCGGATCGCGGCGACGCTTGGCCGCCAGATGACATATGCGTCGAGCAACGACCTGGCCAAAACGTTGGGACAAAATCTTGGGGCTCAATTCCCGTCTTTCAGAACGGAAGACTGGCTAAAGTTTGCCGGACAACTGGCGACCGAAAAGGAAGGCCAATATGTCATGGACTATGACCCGGCGCTGGCACGTCAACTGGACAGTCTGGACGAGACTGCGCCCCTGCCCGAGCTGTGGCATCTTTATGAGAAGCTAATTGACCGGCCGGTTTTCGTTCTTCGCGGAGAGCATTCGGATCTTCTGACCGCGGATACCTGCAGACAGATGCTGGCAATGCATCCTGGGGCAGATTTCAGAACCGTTCCCGGTCAGGGACACGCCCCGATGCTCTGGGATCGGGAAACCCACGACAGGATTGCCGATTTTCTAATGGAAATCTGAGCTTCGGATATGTGGCGAAAGCAGCTTTCCGCTCACTTGCAATAAGCTTTCCGGAAATTGGCCTTCGGAGAGCGTTAGCCTGGGCGCACTCAATTCACGCTCACTCCGAGGTGAAGGTTCAAACCCTATTGATGGATGTCACTTCCCTCGGAGAGCGCAGCCTTGCCTTTGATATGCAGCCGGCAGGTGACCTCTATCTCAGCAAACCAATCCCAACAAAAAAAAGAAAACCCGGCGTTTCCGCCGGGTTTTCCACCAAACCTCGATTGAGGATTGATTAGAACGTACGCTGTACGCGGAAGCGAGCAACGATCTGGTCGAAATCGCCAACGTTGTCGACATCGAGGTTGTTGTAGCCGAGGTCAGCACCGATTACGAAGGCATCAACCGGCTCCCACTGAACGGAACCATCAACACCCCATGCTGTGGCGTCGTTTGCAGTATTTGCAAGATCCAAGTTCAGGTAGGAACCATCAAGCGCCAGACCAACGGTGGAAGTGGCCTGATAGTAGACACCGCCACCGAGAGAATAGCCCGTCGACGTGTCGTTGCCGAAGTAGTCGAAGGCATTGACGTTGGTACCATTGATGGTAGCAGTGTATCCAGCACCGAGATAGTCCAACGCACCGTCAGCATAGGCTGCCTGGAAGTTGATGTTGGAACCTGGAGCCATCGGCAGGTTGACGGAGACACCGCCACCGACTGCGAAGCCAAGGTGCTCATCTGTGCCAACAGCAGCAGGACGAACGTGGTGAAGAGCACCCATCAACTGAGCAGAACCCCAGCCCTGTGAGACGCCAAGAGCTGCCACGAAGTCCGGAATACGCGTACCGGCATAAGTGGTCGCAAGAGCAGTGTTTGCAACCTCACGAGCTTCTCCGTCTTCCACTGCGATCGTGGCAGAGAACCCGCTGCCAAACGTAGCTGTGTAAGCGATCTGCTGAATAGTTCTGTCAGACCAGGTACGAACAGCCGGACCAGACCATACGGAGCCGGTGTAGAAATCGAAGTTGGAAGCGAGGTAACCCATGGTCAGCCCACCCCACTGGATGTAGGTAGAGCCCAGATCAAAGGTTTCGGCACCGGCATTATTTACGTTGCCGGCGATTTCAGTGTAAGCCCGCAGGAGACCATACCCGGTAGCAGTCCGAGCATCCAAATACAGGTACCCGTAAGTGGCGAAATCATAGCCATTGTCGGCCCGGTCACCCCAACCGTCTTCCTCGTCAGCCATATTGTTGATGGTGACCTGGGTACGAACACGACCACCAACGCGCAGGCAGGTTTCGGTGCCCGGGATGTAGTAGAAGCGTGCGCCGTAAGCGTCACAGATACGGACGTAGTCGACCGGCTCCGGAGCAACCGGAAGATCGGCAGCCTGGGCGGTGGTTGCAGCAGCTGCGGCAGCAGCGGCGAGCATCAAGCTCTTGAGTTTCATTTTTGACCTCCAATCAGTCATATCAATCGGCACTTAAAAAGAAGTACCCTTGTCCCCGCGAATTAGATCTGTGCTTGCGACTGATCGGAGGTTGGACGTCCGAGGTGCGCAAACCAGTGCGGCCCGAAGCCGCTCGCATGAGTGACCATACCCATCCCGCCTCCCGGTTCAACAACGAATGCAGCTCCCCAACCCTCTGAGCCTGTTTTCAAAATCCGGTGTTGCGCGAATGTCACAAAAACGGCAGTGAAATTTAGAAACTGTTAGTAATCTGGGGCTCTGCGGCCCTCATAAGCCGCAAAAACCGCTCGTTCGGCGTTCGTTTTACCCCCTCTCCCACTGTCTTTCGGAATCGAAACTTGCGCCGGCGCGGCCGTTTCACGCTCACATTGGAATCAAACGGGCCCCACCCGTGGCCGCGCAGAAAGATTCGCGCCGAGGTCCAAACGGGATTCGCACGTCATCGTCAGGAGAATCGGCGACTCGCACGGCGCCCGGTCAAATAGAGCTCCTCTGGCGGCTCTCAGCGCAACAGAAGCGTGACTCTGTCGCTGTTGCCGGATCTGTCGAGAATCGTGACATTTGCGAATCCCGGCCCTTGCGGCTGCCAGGTCAATTGCCGCCCGTGCACCTTGTCCTCAAGCGGCAAACCGTTGATCAGTACGGAAAAGGGGCCTGTTCCGCCTTTTAGCTTGAGCACCAGAGGCTGAATGAGGTCCGTCACACCTCGCCGCCTTGCGAATCCCAGGTCGAGTTCGGCCCCGTCGGGAGGAAAGGCAATCCTGAGCGTGTCTTCAGTGCGATCATTCTTTGCCCTCCGCGGAAGGCGGGCATAGCGAAGCGGCAGGGGGACCTCACCGTTGAGCGCCATACGCGCAGAAGGCGGGGCCTCCGGCAGGGGAACGCGCACGGGCCCCAGTTTTTGAAACACCTCGAAAAGAATCGGAACCGCGGCAGAGGATCCGGTTTTGCCGGGAACCGGCGAGCCGTCCGGACGCCCGACCCAGACGGCGGCCACATACCGCCCGTCATATCCGGCGGCCCAGGCATCCCGGTAGCCATAGGCGGTCCCGGTCTTATAGGCGATATGGGATGAGCCTGCGCTCTGGACCTGCGGCAGACCGGTCAGGATGTCGCCCACCAGCCACGCGGCCTTTTCGGAAAGCACGCGGCTGGTACCTGCAACACCGTCTGCGAGTTCGCATTCGCGGCATACAGTCAGTTCAATAGGCTTTCCGCCCCGGGCCAATGCCGCATAGGCCTGGGTCAGATCTTTCAAGGTGATCCCGAGGCCGCCGAGACCGATCGCAAGGCCGGGAGCGGTGTCCTTTTCCAGAACCGGCTGTACGCCTGCGCGTTTCAGTCGCGCGACCAGGCGGGCGGGGCCAACCGCGTCGAGCAATTGCACGGCAGGCGTATTCAGGGACATCTGCAATGCTTCGCGTAATGTGACCGTTCCCTGATAGGCCTGATCGAAATTGGTTGGCTGATAGCCGCTGATGTCAATCGCCCTGTCGACGATCAGACTGTCCGGCAGGCCGATCCCTTCTTCAAAGGCAAGGCCGTAGATGAATGGCTTGAGTGTGGACCCGGGCGAGCGGACCGCCCGGGTCATGTCAACATGCCCCAAACGCTGTGTGTCGAGCATGTCCGGAGCTCCGACACTTGCCAGAATCTCGCCACTCAGGTGGTCCGCAACGACGATGGCCATAGAGATGGGTGGTGGATAGGCGGAGATCTTCTGGCGCGCGAGGCTTTCCAGCGACAACTGCAAGTCCTTGTCCAGTGTCAGCCGGTGCACCGGTCTCCCCGGGCCATCCAAATGGGCTCGCCGGCTTTCGTGAGGCGCGACAAAGGGCATTTCATGGCGGCGGGCCCTGATGGGTTCGGCTGCCGCCGATTGCGCTTCGTCCCTTGTCAGGACGCCGGCTTCCAGTGCGCGCGCTAGTACTCTGTTGCGGGCCCGGCGGGCATTTTCCGGAAACCGGTCCGGGCGCCTTGCCTCCGGGCTCTGCGGCAAGGCGACAAGGAGCGCTGCCTGGGCAGGCGTCAGGCGCCTGGGCTCCTTGCCGAACCAAGTCAGGCTGGCCGCACGGACGCCTTCCAGGTTACCGCCGAACGGCGCCCGCAGCGTGTAAAGGTGTAAAATCTCATCCTTGGAAAAGGCGTCTTCCAGACGGACCGCCTTCAAAACCTGCTCGTATTTGCGCCGGAGTGACTTTGTCGGTCTTTCGTCCAGCAGGCGGGCAACCTGCATGGTCAGCGTCGAGCCGCCGGAAACGATCCGCCCCGTTCTCACGCTCTGCAGACCGGAGCGGATCAGGGCGCGGACATCGACACCGCCATGGTCGAAGAACCGTTTATCCTCGAAAGCGAGCAGCATCTTTATGTAGAGCGGATCGACATCTTCAAGCGCGACCGGCAAACGCCATTTGTCGTCCCGGCTCGTAAACGCCCTCAGCAGGCGGTCGCCCCTATCAAGCACCACCACCGACAGCGGCAAGTCCTTGATCTGCGGCAAAGGCGGCAGGGAGAGATAATCGCCATGCACCTTCAGGAGCCCGCAAAACGCGAGCGAAGCGGCACCGATACCGGCAGCAGCAAGCCACTGCCGGATCAATTGCCAATTCCGCCGATGGGGCTTTGCCGTCATTTCGCTCACATTTTCCGCAAGCCGGTCATCATGCCTTGCAACCGGCTACCTGGTCGGTCCAAGCACAACGAAACGGCCGGTTGCCGTAATCGCGCGCCGGTCAGGCCGGTACATGTCTTCAACGGATGCCGGCGGGTGGGCGAACGAGCCCGGCGTTGCCGCGCGCGCAAGATAGGCAAAGGTCATTTCCCGTCCGCTCTGCCGGGTCTGGTCTACAGCTGCTTCAAACCTGTCGGAATAAAAGGCGCTATGCTTGGGACGATCGATCGTCGACAGAAAGGACAAGCCGCCGAGATCGCCGGACCGGACAAGACGCGGATTGTCGATTGCAAGTCCGGCAGGCAGGCGATCAACCACCATCAAGCGTCCTGGCTGATCGGTCAGCGCGCGAACGGTGACCACAACGGCAAGGCGTGTGTTGACGGGAACAGCCGATGTATCGACCTGATTGCCATCAAGATCATAGACCGTTCGCTCAATCGCATAGTCCTTGCCACCCGCCGGTTCCGGCGTCAGGGGCTGACCGGCGACGGAGACCAGAAGGTCCGTTTCTTCCGAGCCGTTGTTCGTGACATCTATTGCAGCCTGCTCAATATCATTGCCGGCAAAAGACCATGCAAGACGCCCAGGCGTTTCTTCGCCCTGTATCGAGATCCGCGCTTCTTCCGCCGACTCGTTCAGCGCCCGGGCAGCAAGCAGCAGCCAGGCCATATCCTGCGTGGACCGGCCAGCGGTTCTGCTCTGAGCTGATTTCAAAGCCGTGACTGCTTCTCCCTGCAGACGACCGCCCATTGAGGTGGAGACGACATAGTCGGTGATACCGGCACTGTCGCGCAGGATTGAGCCATAGTCGGACCGGTAGACCCGCCTTTTCTCAGCGGGCAGCGCCGTCAGCGCCGCCTGGAAACCGGTCGCAGCGCGTTCCTGTTCGCCGTAGAGCGCGAGGCCCGCTGCCACCTGGGCCTTTGCAAGCGGCGTCGCAAAGCTCTGCAGTTTGGCATCCAGATAATAGCGCAGGTCTCCCATGGAGGCGCGGCCGTTGCGGGCGAGCACATAAAGCGAATAGGCAATGCCCTCGCCGCCATTTTGGAAATCAGAGGCATAAGCCAACTGATTTTCCAGATTGTCCAGCGCCGTGGTGAAGGCCAGATCCGGCACCTGGTAGCCCTTCTCCTTTGCACGGGTCAGGAAATCGGTGACATAGGCATCGAGCCAGGTGTCGCCGTCGCCATAGCTGTTCCACAGCCCGAAATCACCGGATGCGGACTGGTTGGCAAGCACAGCAGCAATCGCCTTGACCACCCGCTCACGGATGGCATCGTCACTGCCCAGTCCGGCAGCTTCCGCCACCTCGCTCAAATAAAGCAATGGCAGCGCGCGGCTGGTGGTCTGTTCGGTGCAGCCGTATGGATAACGGTCCAGCGCCGCCAGAAGGCCGGCAACGTCAATGCTGGCAGCGCCGCCGGCGCTCAGCGTCACATCGACCGTCTCCGCGCGCAACCCATCCATCGTATCTGCGCTGAGTGTCAAGCTGCCGCCGGAGGCCAGCTGCAGGGACGATCTGCGCACCACTTCCGGCTGGGTGTCCTTGACCTCCAGGCTGGTGCGTTTGACGTAGACCTTGCCCTCGGGCCCGGTCAGCGACGCGACGATTTCAGATTTTGCCGGAACGCTGCCTGCGGTCACCGGCATCAACGAAAGGGACTTCTTGCCGGTCTCCAGCTCCAGTGTCCGAACCTGCCGGGCGGAACCGTCCTCCAGGGTCAGGCCATCGGCAACGGAGACCTCGAACTCATACGCGCCAGACGCACCGTCCACATTGTCGATCTCGAATGTCAGCCGGGATTGGTCACCCGGTGCCAGAAAGGCTGGAGCGCTGGCGGTCATGACAACAGGCGAGCGAACCTCAACCTCCTGCTCCGCATGGCCTACCCCATCCCTGGACCAGGCTACGACCATCAGCTTCAAAGCGCCATTAAACGCGGGAATATCGAAGGAAACGGTGGCCTCTCCATTAGAGCCAACTTCGACCAGACCGGAAAACAGCGCAACGGGTTCCTCGTCCGGTGGCGGCGCATCCAGGCGCATGGCCATGGCATCGCCGCCGGAGCGCACCCGGCCAAGCGTGCCCGCCGTGCGGTCGATCAGTTGTCCGTAAAGATCCCGGATATCCGTGCCCAGACGCCGCTGACCGAAATACCAGCCCTCAGGATCCGGCGTTTCGAATGCCGTCAGATTCAAGATCCCGACATCGACCGCAGCCACCGTAACGTAGGCTTGTGTGCCAGCTTCTAGATTGGCAAGTCTGATGGGAACATCAAGGGTGGTTTCCGGCAAAATCCGGTCCGGCGCGGAAATTTCGACGTCCAGCGCACGATCACCCGGATCGACTTTGAGCCACGAGAGCCCAAGGGCCCGGGAAGGCATGCGCTTCTGCTCCAGATCCATCGGCTGGTAAAGGCTGGCAGTGATGTAGGCCCCTGCCCCCCAGTCATCGCCGACCGGAATGTCGACCTCGGTCTCCTCGCCGGTTACTTCCACCGTCCGGCTGGACACAAGACCGCCGGAGATCACATTGATTACAGCCGTTCCGGCCATTTGCGGCTTCAGGCGCAGCTTTGCGATGTCGCCGGGGCGGTAAGCATTCTTGTCCAGGCCGACATCAAGATAGTCCGGCGTATCGGAGCTGGCATTCGCCGTGTACCAGCCAGCATCGAAAGTGACGCTGGTTGATGTCTGCAGGTCTCCACTGCCCTCAACGACGAGACGGTATTCTCCCCACTCGACGGGGAGAGACAATTGCGCGGGTCGTCCAGCCTCGGTTTCGATTTCACCGCTCGCGATGCGGTGCGTTGTCGTGATCGGCTCATAGTTCCAGCGGCCGTCTATGCGATACCACTGGTAACGCCGGTCCACCTTGGAAAGGGTCCATGTCAGACCGGTCGCATCCTGCCCCTTACCGAACGGGTCCACCACAATGACCGAGAAGCCGGCCGGGCCGCCTTCCTCAACATCCCCGTCAAAGGCCGGTTTGACGCCGATGCGCGGTCCGTCAAGGACGACCGGAAGCTCCAGATTGCGCTCCACGTAACGTCCGCCCACTTCCACCAGCCGGGCGGTCAGTTCGCCTTTGTAAAGGACTGTGGATTCAGGCAGTTCCGGCAGACTGGCAAGAAAGGTCAGTTCACCTTGCTCGTCCGTTTTCAGTCCCGATGGCAGCGCGTTGCGCAAGGGATAGCTCTCGGCATCTTCAAGGCCGAACTCATATCCCGGATGGGCCGCCAGCTCGCGCACGGGCCGGGCGACAATATCGCCTTCAAGCGTCTGCCCGCTCGCCGGGGATCCGTAAAGGAACCTGGCTTGGAGCAAGAAATCCGTCGGATCCGTCCGGCTGAAGAACTTCACGTTGGTCATCAGATCGAAATCGACCCGCTCAGGCTTGTAGTCCTCCACCAGGAAAGTTTCCTCAGCCAGAGACTTTCCCTTCGGATCGGCAAAAACCTGCCATGACCAGATGCCCTGCTGTGCAGATGCGCTGAGGGTCAGATCCTGAAGGTGGCCGCCAAGCCCCCCGTCATTAACCGTGAAACGCGCATGTTCAACACCGTCCGGACGGCTGAAGACAAAAGTCAGAGGCAGGTCTTCCTGCGCAACGGCTTTGGCGGTGCGCAGGAGCACCTGCGTATGCACGGTTTCCCCCGCCTTGTAGATGCCCCGGTCGGTCCAGGCGAAAACATCCAGTGGGCCGGGCGCGGGGCGACCCTCAACGCCCCGGTCCGACAAATCAAATGCGGGTTTGCGCAAGTCGAGGAAGGAATAATCCCCTGCGTCGGTTTCCGCGACCAGAACGCCTGGCGCCAGACCGCCGCGTCCACGCGTCAGGCCGGCGGCGAATTCGGCAAACCCGTCGGCGTTCGTTGTGGCTTCGCCAAGAACCTCGTTGTTGACCGCGAGCAATCGGACCGTCACGCCTTCAAGAGCCCCAGCTGTCGTCAGAGAGCGGATATTGGCTGCAATGCCGTTGTCACCGGTCAGCGCCGTCAGACCCAGGTCCGATACCAGGAACCACTGCGTTGCCAGTGCGCCCCAGCGGTTTCTCATGTCCAGCTTCGACCGCGCCGTCATCGCATAGACGCCAGGTTCCAACTCGATACCTGTCTGGACCACCGGGATGGCCGTGGTGATGTCCTGGTTGAGCTCGTTTTCAGTCTCGACAATGCCGGTCCAGACCTTTTCACCTAGCTCGTCCTCGATCTGATCGGCCCCGTAGGAATCGAGCTGACGCAAGAACTTGTTGTCCCTGAGGACATCGGCGATCGACCGGTTGCCGATCCGGTAGATGGACGTTTCCACCTCCGAAGTATTCACCGACACGATGGGGATTGTCGGATTGCCACCCGAAGGCAGCACATACGAGCGGCTCAGAAAATTCACGGAAGGAGAGCGATCCTTCACATAGACGGACAGTTCCGCCGACTTTTCCAGCTTCTCGCCATCGGCTGCAGGAAGGCCGCTGCGGGCGGTCACCTGGTAGCGGGCGCCGTGTTTCAGGCCGCCGGCGCAGATCTGATTGTTATCGGCTTCAATTGAGAGTGTTCCCTCGCCCTGTACGCTGACATAAGGGCTCATATCCTCGCCGAGCGGCAGTTTCTGCGAGAAGACGAGGCAAATCCGTGGGGCAGCGCTGTCTGAGTCCACTTCGTGACCGACAATGCGGAAACCATATTTGGCGACCAGATCATCGTAACGGCGGCGCAGGTTCGGGTTCTCTTTTGTTGCCAGCGAGGCCCGCAGCGCCTTGATGGCGGTCTTGTATTCGCCTCTGCGTTCCAAAGCGCGCGCCAGCAGGTCAAGCGCATAGGCCTGTTCCGGGTCGCTCACCGATCTCAGATAGGCATTGACCGCTGCGGAGATGGCGTTCTTCTGCTTGGTATCCTGCTCCCGCCAATCATCCGGGTACTGCAACAGCAGCGCAGCGGTCAGTTGGGTCCAGGCATCGTAATCGCCCGGTTCCAAAACAATCAGCTGCAAATAGTCAGCTTCCGCCAGGGCGCCATTGCGCCTCTCCAGCGCGGCCCGGCCGCTGCGGCGTAGCTGGTCCGCAGTTTCGCGGCCTGCCTTGACGGAGTTGGCGATGCTAAGGGAATAGGTCTCCGCGCTCTCCAGTTGGTACTGCGGCAGGAAGACGAGTTCCTCCTTGCGGTCGGCACTCAAATCCGCCCGTGGCGCTTTGACTTCGACCACTCGACCGGCAATTGCTCCCGAAAAGCTCTGCAACTCGCCGAAATCCGATTTCAGGAAACACCAGCCCGCGGAGGTGTTGAACGTAAAGGCCCGGCACTGATTGTCTTCAAGACAGACCGATTTACAGCCGTCCAGGTCGACGTCCTTGACGGTCCGGTAATCGCTGCCGAAA
>JBNLAU010000198.1:0-9669 GCA_050302295.1 Roseibium sp.
GGTATCCGACAGGGCATCCTGATCCGGACCCTGTCGCCGCTGCCGGGTACTTCCCAGACCCGCCGCAGGAAATTCGGCGGCTTTCCGGACGGCGCGACAGTTCCTTGAAAAAAAGTTCAAAAAGGTCCTTGCATTCCCCCCCGGTCCGCAGTAGGTAAGCGCCCTGTCCGGGGCACACGAGGCGCTCCGAACCAAGCAAGACAGTCATCTTCCAAAGGCCATTCGCCCGGTGACAATGTCTTCGCCCTGAATGCACCGGTAGCTCAGCTGGATAGAGCACCAGACTACGAATCTGGGGGTCGGGGGTTCGAATCCTCCCCGGTGCGCCATCTCCCAAATGTCCATACGCAGCACATGTTTTGCATTTGATGCCGGAAGCTGTTTGCCTTTTCTCCAGTGTGACTCGGCCATTTGCCGGTTTGCTGGCCATCTTCGTGTGTGCTGCCCGATATGAGCGGTTGATCTGTCGGTCACGCAAGTGGTGCGGCGACGCGGCTTTTGTGACGCGACCGTCGAGACGCATCAGACAAAATACGCTATGCGCGGCAAGCGGGCCAGCTTGGTCTCTCTTTATAGCGCTGAACCGCCAAGCGGATTGGTCAAAGTCACGGACGCAAAGAATTATGTATTATATGTGATTTATGACGATGGTAGTTATCAGGTATTCCTTCTTGATATGTAAAAGGTATCTTCTTGAAAATTAATATGATTATTACAATTCATGCCCCATGACTCTTGGGATTAATTTGTTCTTAATCCATTGTTAACCATGATTTTCTAGGGTGTCGGCTACTTCACTGAGGACCGCAACCATGAACGTTTCTTCCATCTCGCTTCAGACCCAGACCTCTTACAGCACTGTGAATGCAACGTCGGAGACGACGGAAACAGAAGCTGCGAAGGGGAAAAAGGGTATGCCTCCGGGACAAATGGCGAAACAGGCCATTGCCGAGGCCGGGTTGGAGAACGCACCACCGAACCTGCATGGCAAAGTGACGTCCGCGCTCGCTCGCGGCCTGGATATCACCAGCCTTCTTGCGATTCAGGAAGAACCTGTTGAGGACCCGGCAGTGGTTGGGGAACCGGCGGACGGGACGACCGGCACCGATACGGGCGCAGCCGCCGATGTCGGGGCGGCAGATCTCCAGGATGGCGAAACTGATGGCACCGAGACCGCCGGATCAAGCCCGGCACCTGCACCTGTTGAGACGGTTGCGGACGATGTTGAGGCGCCAGTCGTAGGGGAAGACCTCGTCAGCGAAGAAGAAACCGTCGCTGGTGAGATCTCTGATCCGGCCGGAACGAGTGCGGAGTTCCTGGAAGCCGCTCAATTACTGTCGAGCTACTCCAGCCAGGTCGAGTATTCTGAGCAGAGCTACACAATATTCGATACCGAGGCGTTCCAGGCCTAGCATCCGTATCCTGGTCACCGCCTTGTACCACAAGAGGCGGCTGCCCTAGAACATGAGCTGTTTGAAGGGGACCGCGGCCGCACCGATTGCACCGGCGTCACCATCCAGTTCAGTCACGATATACTTCACCGGCGGGTGCGGCACACCATAACGCGCAAGTTCGAAGGACTCCGTCCTCTTGATCAGCATATTCGCCAGTGCGGGAGGGACGTGCCCCCCCAATACGATTGCTTCCGGTGCGAACACCGCGCTGATGGAGTTGACGATCCTGTTATAGGCCGGGATGGTCTCATCCAGCCATTCGGAGACGCCGGGCCAGTCCGCCCGAAAGTTGTGCTGGAGATACTCGACGGTTGGAACCTCAACTCCATTGGCTTCCAGGGCATTCATTAAAAAGACCAATGCTGGACGCTTGTCGATCTGGGTGGGATCGAGAAGGCAGGCAAATTCACCGGCATTCCCGGTTCCGCCCGGGAGAAGTTCCCCATTGCTGATCAGCCCGCCGCCAAAGCCGTAACTGATGAACAGATAAGCGAAATTCTTGATATTGCATCCAACGCCGAACATTGCCTCGGCAACCGCCGCCATCTGCGACGTGTTATAGATCCAGACCGGTTTGCCCAGTTCGGTCGAAAGCAAGGGGCCAAGTTCTATCAGTGACCACTCGCGCAAGGGCTCAGGCCCGTTGTAGCGCGTTCCGCCAACCCGGTACCCCGTCATGCCAACGCCAATAGCCAGATTCGCTTCTTCAGTCAGCGCGTGACAGGTCCGCAGTTTTTCGATCGTGGCCCTTATTTCATGTATGGCCTCGCTCATCGGCTGGCCGGTCAACGCTACCGAGTCGTTTCCGACAAGCCTTCCGGCCAGATCCATAATGTAAATGTGAATCGCATCGGCGTTTATCGATATTCCGCATGAATAGGCAAAATGACCATTCAGGCGGAGTGAGGGGCTGGGCTGACCGCGCCCTTGGCCTGGTATAGGTTCGCCGAGTGTCACGATACCTCTGTCCACCAGAGTGTCGACGATCCGGTAAATTGACTGCTGGGACAGGTCCAGGAAATTGTTCAGGGATGAGCGTGCAACGCCGGGCTTTCGCCATAGCCGCTGCAGAATGCTGCGCTCATTCGGAGACACAACGGTACGGCATCCCTTTCTGAGAAAGTGATTCGAAACCATTGTGTTCGGCATGTAGTCCATGCGCTTCTTCGTTAGCCTATTAATACATTATATGAGTGACTATCATCACTATGTGGCAGCATTTTAACATGAGCTGTCGAAAAATGCCATTAAAAGTCAGGCTGTTATAACATTATTTTGCAATTGTTCGATTTGGGCTTTCCGTAGCGAGATTTTTTTGTTACACTTTGTGTGTGAAAAGCAGTCGTCTGATGGATACGGGAGAGACGTTCCCTCCCAGCTGAAATGCATAACAAAAACAATATTCAGGCGGACCCCATCGACTACGCTTTCCGCTGGAGCAAAGCACGGCACCGGAGCCCTCGCCGGATAAATATAAAAACGCTAGCTGAAGCTGCTCCAGCGGGAATTTTTTTCAAATTACCTGACCGCGGTTTTCGAAATTGAACGATTGCAGCCGCCGTTCCCAACATCAAGCGGTTACAAATTCACCACACCAGGATCTGTTGAGCTCCTCATGTGCTCAGCCCAAAAAAAGGGCCACTGAATGCTTGCGAGCCGGCGTGGCTTTCGCATTCAATGACCCAGGCAATTTGACCAGCCGGGCCGGACCCTTCCGGGTCCGGACGAGCGTCACTCCGAGGTGTTTTTCTCGATCAGTTCCATGGCACGGCTGTAAAGCCTGCTGCCGTCGAGACCCTTTTCGTCCATCTCGGCGATCCAGCCTTCAGCCGTCGGCGCCGTCGCTTCTTTCCAGCGGGCAACCTCTTCCGGCGGAAGGCTTATGATGTTCGCGCCTTTCGAGATTGCCTGCTCCCGTGGAGCGGCGTCGTCATGCTGCATCTGCTTGCCGGCGAAGCCGGAGAGTTCCAGCCCGGAATTGCTGTCGATCACCGCCTTAAGGTCATCGGGAAGCGATTCGTACCGGTCCCGGTTCATGGCGAGGACGAATGTCGCGGTGTAGAGCACGTCGTCGCCGAAATCGGTATGGTTGTTGACCAGCTCGTTGATTTTCAGGGCGCCGGTAACTTCCCAAGGCACCACGGTCGCGTCGATGACACCCTTGGACAGCGCTTCGGGAACCGCCGGGATCGGCATTCCGATCGGGGTTGCTCCGAGCGACTGGAACATGCCGTTGGTCACCCGGGTCGGAGCCCGCAGCTTCGTGCCCTGCAGGTCTTCCAGAGCATCGATGGGCTCGGTCGAGTGAATCAGCCCCGGGCCATGGACCCACAGGCCAAGAACCTTCAGGTCCTTGAAATCCTCGTCCATCATGGTCTCTTCCGCCAGCTGCCAATAGGCGCGTGAGACGGCTTCCGCATCCGTCATGACGAAGGGCAGCTCGAATACTTCAGTCCGTGGAAAGCGGCCGGGCGTGTAGCCGGGCAGGGTCCAGACAATGTCGACGACGCCATCTATGGCCTGGTCGATCAGTTCGGGCGGTTTGCCGCCCAACTGCATCGACGGATAGTGCTCAAACTCGATCCGGCCGTCGGATTCTTCCTCGATGCGGGCCATCCAGGGTTCGAGAATGTTCTTCGGCACGCTTGCCTGCGCAGGCAGCATCTGATGAAGTCGCAGCGTCACTTCCGCAGCCATGGAAAGGTGAGACGTTCCGGCCAGTGAAAGCACGGAAATTGCTGCGGCTCCCACAGATCGCGACAAGATTTTCAAGAATTTCGACATAGTTTCCTCCCAAATGATCGACTTTGTTTTCGGCTTACACTTGTTCCGAAGGCAGATGCACGACCAGCCCGTCGAGCTCTTTGCTGACCTTGAGCTGACAAGACAGGCGTGACGTCTCGCGCATTTCGCTGGCGGCGCATTCGAGCATAGCTTCTTCGCCGTCGCATCGTTCGCCGGTTTTGTCCGCCCAGTCATCGTCCACGTAGCAATGGCAGGTGGCGCACATCATGGCGCCGCCGCATTCGGCGAAAATACCCTCCACGCCATTGCTCACGGCTGTTTCCATTACCGATGCCCCGTCTTCGGCCGTGACTGTGGTTCGGTTGCCATCGGATTGGACGAAGGTAATCTGGACCATAGTTCACTCCTTCCATGCGCAGGGGAGGGCCCGCGTTGCGCCTGTTCGTTAATTCGGTTCAGTTGAGTTTGACCGGAAGATTGAGCGGTCCGCGGAAGCCGAAACCACTCCAGACAACGTCTTCGGGCCGGTCCAGCGTCATGTTGGGGAAGCGTTCGAAGAGCATCGGAAGCATGATTTCCCCCACCGTGCGGCGTGAGATATTCGCACCCGCGCAGTGATGCGGGCCGCTGCCAAATGCCTGATGCGGCGCCTTCTTGCGGAACACGTTGAAGACTTCGCCGTCTTCGTAGAGATCTTCATCGCGGTTGGCCGAGGCCTGGATGGTCATCAGGGTCACGCCCTCGGGAATGTCGAACCCGTCGATCTCCAGGTCTCTTGTCGCCCGGCGGGAGGAGGCCTGAATGGGCGCGACCCAGCGGACCCCTTCCTCGAAGGCGTCCGCCCAGGCTTCCTGGCGGCGCACTTCCTCCAGTTGCTCCGGATTGGTCAGAAGTCCGTACAGAATGGTTGCGAGCGCATCCCGGGGTTCATTGATGCCACCGCCGATGGCGATCTTGATATTGGCGTAGATCTGGCTCATCTCGATGGGATTGGCGGCATTCACCATCACTGACAGGGCAGAATTGTTTGGCGCTTCACGGTGGCGCGGAATGACTTTTTCAAATACCGCGTTTATCTCCGCATTGACCGTGTCGGAACGCTCGAACAGATCATCCGCAAAGCCAAAATTCCCTGCACCGTCGATCAGGGTCTGCGACCAGCGCTGCATGTCGGCATCGCTCACCTCGTCAAGGCCGAGAATGTGGGCGAGGATCCGGGCCGCAACCGGACCGCAAAGATCCGAGAAGAGATCGACCGTTTCGCCGCGGGGCAGCCGGTCGAGATACTCGCCGGCTATCTTCCTGTAGAGCTCGGCCCAGTCCGTCTTGACGACCTTTGGGGAAAAGGAAGGCTGCATTGCCATGCGTTCCCGCCGGTGGGCTTCGCCGTCCTTGCGCATCAGGGTATGGGCCTGAAAGGCCCGGCGCATCGGCGTGACCGGATCGTCCGAGCTGTAAAGTTCGGGATCTTCCTTCACCATCTTGGTGTGTTTGGCCTTTGTCAGAAAGATCCGGTTCGCGGCCGGCACGCTGATGATCGGAGTTTCGGCCCTCATCCTGCGGTAAATCGGATAAGGGTCCCGCGTCAGTTCCGCCAATGTCAGAGTGTCGTCGACTGGTACAGCCGTCATCTGCCTTTTCCTCCCAAGTCCGGCAACGATGTCAGTTAATGAGCTTTCGTAAAATCAATCAATACAATTGATTTTATAGATACCATCGAATTATTTGATATTACTGTGAAGCAACCCGGTGTCCTGCCGGGACAATCTTCGGGAGGAGAACCCGGCGATGACGAAGGCTGCCGATCCCTTGGGCGTCGATTTTCGTGCCCTGCAGGTGCTGATTTGCGTCCATCAACTGCGGTCTTTTACCAGGGCCGCTGAAGAGCTGGGGGTAAACCAGTCCGCTGTCAGCTATACGATCAACAAGTTTCGGGGTGTGTTCCACGACCCCTTGTTCGTCCGCCAGGCACGGCGCCTGCTGGCGACGACGCGCTGCGACGACATCGTACGTGAAGCTGAACGGATTTCCTCCGAATTCCGGCAACTTGCCAAATCGCCGGAATTCGATCCGCGGACGGTGGCGCAGAAGTTCACCATTGCCTGCAATTTCTACGAACGCGTGCTGATCATTCCCGCTATCGTCCACGCGCTGAAAGAGGAAGCGCCGCAGCTCGATGTTGAAATTATCGACTCGGCGGGCACCGGACACGAGCGCCTGAGGCTCAATGAAGCGGATCTTCTGCTCGGGCCGTTCGAGCGCGACGAGCCGTATTTTTTCCGGCGCGACCTTTACAGTGACCGCTACGTCTGCCTGCTGGATCCGTCGCATCCGATGGCCGGAACCTCTCTCAGCCTGGAGGACTACCTCGACCTCGACCATGTGCTTGTTACCTACGGCGGGCAATGGCGCTCCCGTTACATCATCGAGTTGGAACGCATGGGCCGGGAACTGAAGGTCGCGCTTCGCGTGCCGAGCCCGGCCGGACTCGAGCTTCTGGTCGCAGGGTCAAATCTTGTGGCCACGGTGCCCGAACGTTTGACGGAAGCCGTAGGCAAGGGGCTACGCGTCGTTGATTGCCCGGTCGAGACCGTCATACCCATACGTATTGCCTGGACAACGCTCACGCACCGCTCACCCATCCACATGTGGGTGCGCGACATGATCTATCGAATGACAGCGCGCTTGAGAAAGGAGGGGTGAACGCGTGCACGGCATTTGCAAGCGCATGGGATATGCTATCCTTTTTTGCGATCGGTTCTGACAATTGCGGCGGAAGAGATGACAAGAGTACTGATAATTGATGATCACCCGCTTTTCAGCGAGGCTCTTCTAAGCGCACTCAAGGTCGTTTATCCGGCTGTCGAAACGGTTGATGCGACGAGCCTCGAAAGCGGGATCGACGTTCTGGAGGCGGACAGGAATTTCGACCTGGTACTCCTGGACCTCAATATTCCGGACGCGGACGGATTTAGCGGACTGATGCGGATCCGCGGCTTGTTTCCCCGGCTTCCTGTCGTCGTTGTGTCCGGCCACGACGAAGCCAGGGTCATCGACGAAGCACTGACCTACGGTGTGGCTGGCTTCATCCCCAAGTCCACCAGCAAGACCGAACTCGCCGAAGCCGTTAAGGCGGTGATGGAGGGGGACGTTTATCTGCCGGGTTACTACCGGCCGCAGGAGCCGACAGCGGACGATCTGAAACGCAAGGACCTCATCGCCCGGATTGCGACACTGACGCCGCAGCAGCAACGTGTGTTGCAGATGATGCGCTCAGGGCTCCTCAACAAGCAGATCGCCTATGAACTCGGCGTTGGCATCACGACGGTCAAGGCACATGTGTCCGAGATCCTGCGCAAGCTGAATGTCTACAGCCGCACCAAGGCGGTCATTGAAGTGTCTCAGCTCGATGCGGAAAACCTGCTGCAGGCCGATGAGGAACAAAGCCACGCCTCGAACGAAACCTGACAGACCTGATCATCAGGTCCGTCCGATCGTCAGGCCGGCTGGTTGGCCGCCATCTTCGCGCGGTGGTTGGAGAGCATATTGGCCATCAGCGCCCGCAGTTCGGCCGGTTTGACCGGCTTGTGCATCAGTTCCGCTTGCAGTTCGTCTGCCCTGAGCGCCAGTTCTTCGTCCGGATCGGCAGTGATGATGATGACGGGCACATGAAGGCCGGGATCGTCACGGAGCGCATCCACTATCTCGGTGCCGAGGTCACCGCTATCTAGGTGCTGATCGGCAAGGACGATGTCGGGCCGCCATTTCTTCTCCTGAAAGATCTCGCCGACGTCCTCTTGCTGGCTTGCGATGCGGACGGAGCATTGCCAGCGGCCGAGCAGGGACTCCATGGCCTGAATGCCCGCCGGGTCGTTTTCAAGAAGCAGGACGCGCGCGCCGGCAAGTATGTTGGCTGGCAGCCGCAGCGCGGAAGGCGGCAGGCTGACCTGCTCGGGAGTGCCCGCATCGGACAGCGGAACATATAAGGAAAAGCAGGTCCCCTTGCCGGGCGCGGATTTGACCGTAAGCTCGTGTCCGAGCGCCACCGCCATGCGCTGGACGATGGAGAGCCCGAGTCCCAGTCCGCCGCAGATGTTTTTTTGCACCGATTTCGGCTGCCTGCCGCGATAGAACTCTTCGAACACGTGCTGGAGTCCGTCTTCCGAGATGCCGATCCCTGTGTCTATCACATCGATCCGCAGCCTGTTGCCGCGTTTGCGTGTGCCCACCAGGATGCCTCCGGTGGGCGTATAATTGACCGCGTTGGATATGATGTTCTGCAGGATCCGTCTCAGCATCATCCGGTCGGACATCACCTGATGTTGCGAATACATGAAGCGAATGCGCAGCCGGCGCTCGGCGGCAAAGGCTTCGAAATCCGTACGGAGACCATCCAGCAATTCGGCCAGCGGAAGGTTCCGGACTTCGGGAACCATGACGCCGCTGTCGAGCTTGGAAATGTCGAGCAGGGTCTTGAGAAGCTCTTCCATTGTCTCGAGCGAATTTTCGACCTGGGCGGCAAGGGCTCTGCCTTCCCCAGTTGTCTGCAAGTCCGCCAGGGTCGAAATGGAGAGGCTGGCCGCGTTGAGCGGCTGCAGAATGTCATGGCTTGCGGCGGCGAGAAATCGTGTTTTGGAGATATTCGCCTGTTCGGCGGCTTCCTTCGCCGCGTTGAGTGCATGATTGGTGTGCTCCAGACGGCGCAGCGCCAGCGCCAGTTCGTCCGTCTTTTGGCGCACCTGCTTTTCCAGGCCGATGGCTGTCTGGAAAAGCGAAAAGGAATTGCCCTGCTGATCCATGGACCGTTCGACCCGCTCCATGAGCGCGGTATTGATCCGCTTCAGCTTTTCAATATCGCTCAAGGCCATTTCGTCAATCCGCCGGTCTGGCTCCAAATGCAATGCCCGTCAGTGTCTGATTGAGATGCATGGAACGGAACTGTTCGCCATAGGTGCAAAACCCGGAAACATTAAACTCCTGGTAAAGCGCGGAAAGGGCGGAAAAGCTCTGCCGGTTCTGCGCATCCAGCCGTCTCAGGACACAGTCGAAACCGAGCAGTACGTCGATGCCGCCGAGGTCTTCGTCAATCTGCTTTAGTTTTTCCTTGGTGGATTCCACCATGCCTTTCGGCTGCGCGATGGTCAGAACGATGCCGTCATCGATGGCGCAGAAGAAGGACAGGGAACCGTCCGGATTGAGCTTTTGTATGGAACGGCAATAGTAGTCGCCGCCGACCCGGACGACTACGGGATGCGATGCAAAGCTCATCGGCCCGAGCGATTCCGGGTCGATCCCGATTGCCTCCGCATAGGCCTTTGCCGCAGGTTCCGCATTCAGCTCGGTGACTGTGCGGCTGTCCGGATCCGATGCTGTTACGACCAGTTTGTGATTGGTGGGCACGAAGTTGTCGGTCTTGAACACCTGAAAGGGAATATTGCTCTTCATGAAAACGACGATGGCCGCGTCCGTC
>JBNLAU010000199.1:0-4961 GCA_050302295.1 Roseibium sp.
CGGCATCTTCCGCCGACTCGGCCATGGGAAACAGGCCGCAGGCATAGGCTTTGAGCAGAACCTGCGGCGTGATTTCCATGACGATGTCGTCTTTATAACCAGCCATGTGGCCTCACTGTCCGGTTGGCGACAAGACGAGGCCTTGTCGCCGGGTCGGTCAGCTCGACTTGTTCTCCAGGTGCTTTTCCAGCCAGTGAATGTCGTACTGACCGTTGGCTATATCCTGATTGTCTACCAAATCGCGGAAAAGCGGAATAGTTGACTTGATTTCGTCAACGACAAATTCGTCCAGGCAACGGCGCAGACGCATCATGCATTCCACCCGGTTGCGACCGTGGACAATCAGTTTTCCAATCAGGCTGTCGTAATAGGGCGGGATCTTGTAGCCCTGATAGACACCGGAATCGACACGCACGCCAAGGCCGCCCGGCGGGTGATAGTAGGTGATCGTGCCGGGAGAGGGCGTAAAGTTGACGGGGTCTTCCGCGTTGATACGGCACTCGATGGCGTGACCTTCGAAGCGGATGTCGTCCTGTGTCATGTCCAGTGTACCGCCGGCGGCGATGCGGATCTGCTCGTTGACCAGATCGATGCCGGTGATCATTTCGGTGACCGGATGCTCCACCTGAAGGCGGGTGTTCATCTCGATGAAATAGAATTCGCCGTTTTCATAGAGAAACTCGACAGTGCCGACGCCGCGGTATTTCAGCTTGCGCATGGCGTTGGCGACGACCTCACCGATCTCGCTGCGCTGTTCGGCATTCAGGCACGGGGAGGGTGCTTCCTCGAGCACCTTCTGGTGCCGCCGCTGCAGGGAACAGTCGCGTTCGCCCAGATGCACGGCATTGCCCTTGCCGTCACCCAGAACCTGGATTTCGATGTGGCGGGGCTTGCCAAGATATTTTTCCATGTAAAGCGCGTCGTCGCCGAAGGCGGCTGCCGCTTCGGAGCGCGCGGTCGAAAGGGCGGTGTCGAGTTCAGCCTCGCTCTTTGCGACCTTCATGCCCCGGCCGCCACCGCCGGCTGCGGCTTTCACCAGCACCGGATAGCCGATCTCCCGGGCGATTGCATGGGCATCGTCATTCACCGTGACGGCGCCATCGGACCCGGGCACCACGGGAATGCCAAGATCCCGGGCGGTCTGCTTGGCCTGGATCTTGTCGCCCATGATGCGAATATGTTCGGCGGTCGGGCCGATGAATTCGACATTGTGCGCTTCCAGAATTTCGGCAAAGCGCGCATTTTCGGACAGGAAACCGTAGCCTGGGTGCACCGCATCGGCGCCGGTGATCTCACAGGCGGCCAGCAGTTGCGGAATGTTCAGGTAACTATCACGGGCGGCAGGCGGGCCGATGCACACGCTTTCGTCTGCAAGGCGCACATGCATGGCGTCCGCATCCGCGGTGGAGTGGACGGCGACTGTCGATATGCCGAGCTCTTTACAAGCGCGCAGGATGCGCAGGGCAATTTCGCCGCGATTGGCAATAAGAATTTTGGAGAACATGGCCACGATGGCTCCTTATTCGACGATAATGAGCGGTTCGCCGAATTCCACCGGCTGGGCATCGTCCACGAGGATCTGCTTGACGGTACCGGCCTTGGTGGAGGGGATGTGGTTCATGGTTTTCATGGCTTCGATGATCAGGATCGTCTGGCCTTCGGTGACCTTGTCGCCTACCTGGATGAAGGCGGGCGCGCTCGGTTCGGGAGAAAGATAAGCGGTTCCGACCATGGGAGAGGTCACGGTCGTCCCGGACGGGGCGGGTGCTTCGCTGCTCGGCGCTGCTGCAGCCGGAGCTTCACTCGCCGGAGCGGCAGCAGGGGCTGCTGCGGGTGCGGCAACATTGACAGGTGCATTGATTGTCACCTGGCGGGCAACGCGGATGCGCGTGTCGCCCTGTTCCAATTCGATCTCGGAAAGGTTCGTCTCGTCCAGAAGAACGGCGAGATCCCGGATCAGGGCCGTGTCGAATTTCTTGTTATCGTTACGCATGATGTCGATTGGCTCTCATACTCGGTCCGCAGTCAGCACAGTCACTTGTCAGCCGGCCCACGCTTGCCGCAAATACGGATGTAGTCGGCTTTCCTCCGGCATCCACGGTTATGCTTCCGCTTCAAACCGGTGTGCTTTGTGCAATTCGCTCCGCCGAAAACAAAGCGGATACAGGTCAATGACCCGCATCCCGACCGGATGCGAGCCTTGCTCCTTATAGGCATGGAATTGGTTGAGGAAAACCCCGATTACTCATCGAAGCCGAGGAAATGTTTCGGACCACGAAATTTCAGCAGGTCGTCTGACCGCAATTCTTCACTGCGTCGAGTTTTGTGCGCAGCTGATCATAACCGACAGCGCCCATCACGACCTCGTTGCCGATCACATAAGAAGGGGTGCCGGTGAGGCCAAGGCGGTTGGCAATCGAGTAGACCTCTTCGATGGTCTGTCCGGCCTCGTCGGTTTCCATGGCGGCAAGCAGTTCACTCTCCTGGATTCCTGTGTCGGCAGCAGCCTTCAGAGCGCTGGCCCGGTTAGCCTGGCCGCGGCTCAGGAGCAGCGTTTCGTGAAACTCCGCATATTTTTCTGGAGCAACGGAATTAACAGCGACTGCAACCTGCGCGGCTTCGACCGAGCCCTGACCCAGAACCGGAAATTCCTTCAGAACAATCTTGAGATCCGAGTCCTCATTGATCAGTTTCGCCATGTCGCCATGGGCGCGTTTGCAATAGCCGCAGTTGTAATCGAAGAACTCCACCATCGTCACGGACCCCTCCGGATTGCCGAGGACGACCTGGCGGGTGGAATTAAACAAAACGTCGGCGCTGTCGTTCAGGACCTGCTGGCGGGCAGCCTCGGCAGCCTCTTTCTCGCGGTGGTCCAATTCCGTCAAGGCCTCTGAAATGATCTCCGGATTCTGGAGAATGTACTCGCGCACGATCTTTTCGATTTCGCCACGGTCCATTTCCTGTGCGGCGGCTGTTCCGGCAATCAGCGACAGCGCAAGCGCACTGGCTGACAGGATCCGCAGCAATGCGGGCGGGCACAGACGCCGGGAGAAACGGGTTATATGGTTCATTCAAGGCTCCTTTGGCGGCAGATTTCGTGCCGCCTTGCGTGTCACTGGTGTCAGCGGCCATTCGGCAGTTTGGGTGCTTTGTACGCTACAATGTCGTCCGCTTGAAGCCATGAGGGCGATCCGCGCTTCAAACTTTTTTGAGCGCGCGCGGCATAACGCTTTGCCGCTTGGAAATCCCCGGTGACCATGAGGCCCTTCGCGGTGGCCAGATCCGCTTGTGGGCGCTCCCCCTGTCGACCATGGGCAATCGCCAGCTGACTATAGGCGATTCCTGAATTCGGGTCCATCTGAATGGCCCGTTTCAGAAGCCGTTCCGCTTCCGGCAGATAGGACGGGTCGTTTGCTCCCACCAGCGCATAACCGAGCCAGACAAGGAACTGCGGTTCGTTCGGCTTGAAGGAGAGGGCCTTGCGGAATGGAGCGATGGCCCGTTTCGGATCGCCGCCTTCCAACAGGGCCTGACCCTTCAATTCGTAATAGAATGGATTGTTGGGCTGTACGCGGATCAGCGCATCGATCTCTTTCACCGCGCTTTTGCCGCGGCTTTTCATGGCCGCAATGGCCCTGGCGTATTGCGCCGCAGGACTTTTGTCGCTGCGCGGATAGGCTCGCAATGTTGCCGAAGGATGGTTGGAATACGCAAACAGCTTGGCCCGCACCTGGTCATGACGGTACTGCAGCACGTAGTCATCCGGCTGGTTGAAATACTTCGATTTTTGCGCCTCGTTCAAAAGACCGTTGTAGCGGTCCTGCGCCATCGGGTGGCTTTGCGCATAAGGGTCGGCGTATTTGCGTGAAAACATCTGCTGTTCTGACATGCGTTGAAACGTCTTCAGCATGCCGCGGGCGCTCTGGCCGGTGGCATTGAGGTATCTGAACGCCGCACGGTCCGCTGCAGCCTCCTCGCCGCGCTGATAGGACAGAAACGAACGATTGCCGACGGAGCCGGCGCCAAGAACGGCCGCCGCGCCGCCCGAGGCTACTTGGCTGGACCCGGCTGCCGCACCCGCCGCGGCAGCTCCCGCTCCGAGGATCATGCCGATCACCGAGATGATTTGCGCATTGGCGGCCGCCGCGCGTAGCCGCACCAGATGACGTCCGGCAATGTGGCCGGTCTCGTGAGCGATCACGCCAATGACCTCGCCGGGGGTCTCTGCTTCCATGAGCACGCCGATATTGATGAACATGCGCCGGGAATCGGGCACGAAGGCGTTGAATCTTTCGTCGTTGACCAGAATGATCTGTGGTTCTGAATTGGAAATCCCGGCAGCCTTGAAAATGGGTTTGGCGTAGTCTTTCAGGAGTAATTCCGTTTCCGCATCCCGGATAAGCGGCAGCTTTCTGCCCTGAGCCTTCAACGGCGCCGCGGTCACCGGCAGGAGAATGGCGGCCGAACACGCCAACGCAACGGTCTTTTTAATCAAACCGCGACCGGCTGCTTTCACCGGCAAAGCTCGAACGGGCAGAAAACTCATCTTGCTCCCAGTACAGTCTCCAGGCACTTGGCCCAATTCACATGCATAAATGTGTGGTGAAGGTATGGAGGCGGAAAGCCGGGGTCAAGAATAGCCGGATGACAAATCCGCAAGGTTGTCCCCGCGCTTGAGGGCGGGAGCTGGCCGTTTTGCGCTGCTGCGTTGCATCCGGTCGGAAAATCCGCGATACCGGACGCCGATTTGATTAGGGTTTGCGGGATTTGGGATCCGAGCGTGATTTGAAGGCAAATCGCTTGGGCCGCATTCCCGCCAGGACACAGGAACTGTTAGAAATGCGGGCTAAAACAGAATGAACACAACCGCTTTTCTGCCTTCCCGCCGCAGTGACGTTGCCCCGTTTATCGCAATGGACGTACTGGCGGAGGCGGCCAGACTGGAAGCTTCGGGACGAAAA
>JBNLAU010000200.1:0-7823 GCA_050302295.1 Roseibium sp.
GAACGGCTTGCCGCCTGGGCTCCGTCACACATTGTTCCGGAAAGCGGGTATGCGCGGCTCTTCCACGATCACGTTCAGGGCGCGGATACTGGCGCGGACTTCGATTTCCTGAAAGGCTGCCGCGGCTCCGCGGTTCCCAAGGATTCTCACTGATGGCTGAAAAACTGGCGCTGGTGGGCATCGGCAAAATTGCCCGCGACCAGCATATTCCCGCGATCAACGGCAATTCTGACTGGTCGCTCGAGGCGGCCGTCAGCCGCCATGCGGCGGTGGCCGGCATTGACCACTTCACAACGCTGGACGAGCTGCTGGAGAATAGACCCGACATCACCACGGTGTCGCTCGCCATTCCGCCGCAGCCCCGCTTTGACTATGCCGCCAAAGCCTTGAGGGCCGGCAAGCATGTGATGCTGGAAAAACCGCCTGGACAGAGCCTGGCGGAGTGTTACACTCTTGAAGAGCTGGCGAAGGAGAACGGCGTCACGCTTTTCGCCACCTGGCATTCTCGCTACGCCGATTGTGTGCCGGATCTGAAGGCGTGGCTTGCCACCCGGACGATTGAGCGTCTCAAGATTACCTGGAAGGAAGATGTCCGCCGTTGGCATCCGGGTCAGGAATGGATTTGGGAACCGGGCGGCATGGGGGTTTTCGACCCGGGCATCAATGCGCTGTCGATCCTGACCGAAATCCTGCCCTATCCGGTGCACCTGTCCGGCGCGACCCTTGAATTCCCGGAAAACCGGGCAACGCCGATTGCCGCCGAGCTTACCTTCGTCGATCCGGCGGGCGCCGACATGAGCGCCGAATTCGACTGGCGCCACGAAGGCCTGCAGACCTGGGACATCGACATTGTGACCAACCAGGGCACGGCGAAACTTTCGCTCGGTGGCGAAAAGCTCGAGATTGACGGTGAAACCGCCAAACAAGGCGCGAACCATGAATACGCCAATCTCTATGCCCGCATGGCGGATTTGATCAAAGCGGGGACTAGCGATATGGATCTCAAACCGATGATCCATGTCTGCGACGCGTTTTCGCTGGGCCGCCGGGTGGCCACGGATCCGTTCGAGTTTTAATCTCTCTTCGAAACCAGAAGGTTTGTCATGACATTCATGCCACACGGAAAGCACTTCATTGCGGGGCAATGGGTTGCGAGCGACAAGACATTCAATTCCGAACCGGCACATGGAAGCGCACATGTTTTCTCGGCCGGCACTGCTGAACAGGTCGACGCCGCCTGCCGGGCTGCCGAAGAAGCATTCTGGAGTTTCGGCTATTCCTCCAGTGCGGACCGGGCGAAGTTCCTGAATGCGATTGCCGACGAGATCGAGGCCCGGGCAGAGGCCATTACTGAAATCGGCACTTCCGAGACCGGACTTCCCGAGGCGCGGTTGCAGGGCGAACGGGGCCGGACAACCGGGCAGCTTCGGCTTTTTGCATCGCATATTCTCAAGGGCGACTATCTGGACAAACGCCACGACGAAGCCCTGCCGGACCGCCAGCCGCTGCCGCGCCCTGACCTCAAGCTTGTCCAGCGGCCGATCGGGCCGGTGGCTGTATTCGGCGCATCGAACTTTCCGCTGGCCTTTTCGACGGCTGGCGGCGATACGGCCTCGGCGCTTGCCGCCGGCTGCCCGGTGGTCGTCAGAGGCCACCCGGCCCATCCGGGCACCGGCGAAATCGTTGCCGAGGCAATCGCCGCGGCTGTAGCCTCCTGCGGCCTTCATTCGGGCGTGTTCTCCTTCGTTCAGGGCGACGGATATGAAGTCGGCCAGGCGCTCGTTCAGCATCCGCTGATCACCGCTGTCGGTTTCACCGGGTCCCAGAGGGGCGGGCGTGCGCTGTTTGACCTGTGCGCGCAGCGTCCGGTGCCGATCCCGTTCTTCGGGGAACTCGGCTCGGTCAACCCGATGTTCCTGTTGCCTTCGGCTCTTTCCGGGCGCGGCGAGGCGATCGCCAAAGGTTGGGCAGGATCGCTCACCATGGGGGCAGGGCAGTTCTGCACGAATCCGGGCGTTGTCCTCGTGCTCGACGGTCCGGATGCTGACGCCTTCGTCAAAACCGCTACCGATGCGCTTGCGGAGATGGGTGCGCAGACCATGCTGACCGATGGCATCGCCAATGCGTTCCGCAGTGGCAGCAAACGCGTTGCCGCGTCCAGTGGTGTGCGTGAGTTGATCGGCACGTCCTGCGATACCCGCGAGGCTTCCCCTTACTTTTTCGAGACCGCCGGCGACAACTGGCTTGCCAATGAGGAACTCGGCGAGGAGGTCTTTGGCCCGCTCGGGATCGTCGTCCGCGCAAAGGACGAAGATCAGCTTCTGGAAATCGCCAAAGGCCTGGAAGGTCAGCTCACCTGCACGCTGCAGATGGACGACGGCGACACCGAACTCGCACGCAAACTGATGCCCGTTCTGGAACGGAAGGCTGGCCGTGTTCTCGCCAACGGTTTCCCGACCGGAGTCGAGGTTGCCGATGCCATGGTGCATGGCGGCCCGTATCCGGCTTCGACAAATTTCGGCGCAACGTCGGTCGGAACCATGGCAATTCGCAGGTTCCTGCGGCCGGTCTGCTATCAGAATATCCCGGACGTCTTGCTGCCGGAAAGCTGAGGGCTGGGTCGGGCGCTTGCTTTTTAAGCGCCCGACCGCCAGTACATCTTCATCCTGAGGAGGACGACCGCCAGGTCCGTCTCGAAGGATCGGCCCTTGTTCAGAAACAAGCGGCCCATCCCTCGGAACAGCGCTATGCGCTTCCTAGGGGTGATGTTTTTTGCTGCTATTATCAGATGTTCAGTTCAATCCGCCGTCCGGCCAGAATGACCTCGCGCATTGCCTTGGAGGCGTCGTCGGCGTTTCCGGCAGTGATCGCGGTGACGATGGCCCGGTGCCGCTCGACGAACTCATAGGTTTCCTGATCGTTGCGCTCGTTGGCTTCCGCGACGAACAGGGAATAAAGGGCGGCCTGAACGAGATCTCCAAGAGATTGCAGGAACCGGTTTCCGGACAGTTTCAGGATCAGCCTGTGAAATTCCACGTCCGCCACCGCAACCGCGGCCCGGTCCTTGCCCGTCGCCAGATTGTCGCACAGCTCTGAAAGTGCGGCACATTCCGCATCGGTCGCACGTCTGGCTGCGTTGCTTGCAGCAGCCGGTTCAAAGATCAGCCGGATTTCAAAAAGGTCTTCCAGGAACGGACGCTGGTTGTTGAGCGCGGCATGCCAGCGCAGAACGTCCGGATCGAACATGTTCCATTCAGAGGCCGGGCGTACATGGGTGCCCACCTTGGCCTTGGACTGGATCAGTCCTTTGGCGATCAGCGTCTTCTTGGCTTCGCGGACAACCGTGCGCGATACATCGAACATTTCTGAAATGTCCGGGTCCAGGGGGATCATTGTTTCAGGCGGGTATTCGCCGGCAACAATGGCTCTTCCAAGCTGCTCGACAACCTGATCGGTGTGATTGCCGATTTGGCTTCCCATCCCGCCCGCGGCGACGAATGTCATGATTGCGCGGCGAACTCTGTCGCTGGTTTTCTGCGCAGTGTCGTTGCCCAAGTTAGACCCTTCTGAAGCAAGATAAAGCCGAAGAGCAGACCGCCGATCACAATCTTGGTCCACCAGCTTGAGAGTGTACCGTCAAATACGATGAACGTTTGTATCAATCCCATTATCAAAATGCCAAAGAATGTGCCCGCGACGAATCCCGTGCCGCCGGTCAGCAGCGTGCCGCCGATCACCACTGCCGCGATAGCGTCCAGTTCTACACCGACAGTTGCCAGGGAATATCCCGCGGAAGTGTAGAGCGAGAAGATGATGCCCGCGAGCCCGGCAAGGCCGCCGGAAACGGCGTAGATCCCGATAGTCGTCCTGGCAAGCGGAACTCCCATCAGCCGTGCAGTCGACAGGCCGCCGCCAAGCGCATAGACGTTCTGTCCGAACCGGGTACGGTGAGCCACGATGATGCCGGACAGGAAGGTGAGCAGCATGATCATGCCCGTGAGCCGGAAACGGCCTCCGCCCGGGGCTTTCCAGTATAGGGACTGGAGCGTGTCGTAGAATTCATGGGTGATCGGGACGCTGTCGGTGGACAGCACATAAGCTGCGCCGCGCGCCAGGAACATGCCCGCCAATGTGACGATAAAGGGGGGCATTTCCAGATAGTGGATCATGGCGCCCATGGCCGCGCCAAAAGAAATGGTGATCATCAGCACCAGCGCGAAGGCGAAAATCGGGTGGATCGACGTGTCGCGCAGGATCACCGCCAGAAACACGCCCGTAAACGCGATCACGGAACCGACGGACAGATCGATGCCGCCGGACAGGATGACGAAGGTCATGCCGACAGCGACGATCCCCAAAAAAGCGTTGTCGGTCAGAAGGTTCGCCAGAACACGAGTCGACAGCATCGCCGGGTACTGCGAAGCGCACAGTGTGTAGGCCAGGATAAAGGTGGCAATCGTGACCAGGAGCGGAAGATGGGTCGAGCGGATCATTGTGTGCTTTCTTTTGCTTCCTGGACTGGAGTCGGCGGCAAGGGATCAGCAGATGCGCGCAGAATGTAGATCGCGTGTTTGACCGTCGGTGACTGGATCACCAGGATCGCAATGATGATCAGGGCCTTGATGACAAGGTTGAACTCCGGCGGCATTCCGGACAGCAGAATGACTGAATTCACGGATTGGATGATCAGGGCTCCGAGCAGCGAAGCAAGGATGGAAAACCGCCCGCCGAGCAGGGAATTGCCGCCGATAACCACCGCCAGAATGGCGTCCAGCTCAAGCCAGAGCCCGGCATTGTTGGCGTCCGCCCCCTTGATGTCGGCGGCCACAATCACGCCGGCGAGCGCGGCGCAAAAGCCCGAGATCAGATAGACCGAGATGATCAGAACCCGGCTGTTGATGCCTGCGAGACGTGACGAACTCTCGTTTATGCCGATGGCTTCGATCAGCATGCCGAGCGCCGTCTTGCGAACAACGGCACTGAGGCCGAAACCGAGAGCGATCCAGATCAGGATGGGGGTCGGGATGCCTGCAATCGTGCCGGCGCCAAGATGGATCAGGCCCGGATTGACGAAGGTCAGGATGGTGCCTTCCGTGACAAGCTGGGCGATGCCGCGCCCGGCAACCATCAGCACCAGCGTCGCGACGATGGGCTGGATCCTGAGGACAGCGACCAGAAACCCGTTCCAGAACCCGCAAAGGGCTCCAACGGCAAGCGCGCCGATCAGGGACGTTTCCCAGTTATATCCATCAACGACCAGCGATGCGGCAACGGCGCCAGCGATTGCCATGACCGCACCAACCGAAAGATCGATGCCCTTCGTGGCAATGACAAGGGTCATGCCGATGCAGAGCAGGGCGGTCGGGGCGCCCCGGTTGAGAACGTCGATCAGGTTGCCGAACAGGCGGCCGTGCTGGAACTCGATCTTGAAGAAGTCGGGAAAGACCAGAAAGTTCAGGAACAGCACCGCGGCCAGGATGATCAGCTGCGGCATGATGCGTTTGAGTGTGGATTGAACCGGGCCGGACATCAGACTGCCTCCACCATGGGTTCGTCGGCAATCGCCGCCACGATATTGGTCGTGTTGATTTCGTCGCCCTTGAGTTCGCACACCTGATGACGGTCGCGCAGCACGATCACGCGCGTTGAGTAGGCCACAAGTTCCTCCAGTTCGGAAGACGCCACCAGCAGGGCCATGCCGTCTTCGCGCAGGCGCTCGATCAGGGCGATGATTTCCGCATGGGCGCCGACATCGATCCCACGGGTTGGTTCGTCCAGTATCAGAAAGGCCGGATTGGTGGCGAGCCACCGGGCAAGAAGGGCTTTTTGCTGATTACCGCCAGAGAGCAGGCGGATCGGCATGTCGAGACTCGCAAGGCGGATGTCGAGCGCCTTGACATAGGCTTCCGCCAGTTCGTTGATCTTGGCCTTCGGCAGCGGGCGGAACCAGCCCTGCCGCGCCTGAAGCGCCAGGATGATATTCTCCCGGACGGACAGGTCACCGACGATACCGTCGCTTTTCCGGTCTTCCGGACACAGGGCAAAACGATGGGCCACGGCCTCGCGCGGGCTCGTAAGGCTGATCTTCCGGCCTTCCAGAAGCGCTTCGCCCTGGTCCGCGTGGACCGCGCCGAAAATGAGGTTTGCGGTTTCCGTGCGCCCGGATCCCAGCAGACCCGCCAGGCCGACAACCTCGCCCTTGCGCACGGACAGATCGAAGGGTTCGATCATGCCGCGCTTTCCATAATTCCTGAGCTCGATCAATGTGTCGCCGGCGTCCGCGGGCGCGCGGTCGTGGATACGGTCCTCAAGCTGGCGGCCAAGCATCAGGGTGACGATTTCCGTCTGGGTCGCATCTGCCAGCTTGCGTGTGCCGATCCGCCGGCCGTTCCGCAGGATTGTCGCGCGGTCGGAAATCTCGAAAACCTGATCGAGAAAATGCGTGATGAAAACAATGGCAAGACCGCGCTCTTTCAGCTTTTCGATGACCGAAAAGACCAGTTCGACCTCATCCCGGTCCAGGCTGGCAGTCGGCTCGTCAAGGATCAGCACCTTGCCGGAGAGTTCAACGGCGCGGGCAATCGCCACCACCTGTTGAACCGCGACTGAATAGGATGACAGCGGCTCGGCGGGATTGATCGTCAGGCCGAAATCGGCCAGCAAGTCCCGCGCCATGGACAGCATCTTGCGTTGGGAGATCAGCCCGCGTTTCATGGGCTGCCTGCCCAAAAAAAGGTTTTCCGCGACCGTCAGGTTCGGCAGCAGATTGACCTCCTGGTAAACCGTGCCGATGCCCAGTTTCTGGCTGTCCTGAGTGCTTTGCGGTGAGATTTCCGTGTTGTTCAGCAGGATTTTACCTGCGTCGCGCCGATAGGCCCCGGTCAGGCATTTGATCAGGGTGGATTTGCCAGCCCCGTTCTCACCGAGAAGGGCGTGCACTTCGCCCGGGTATAACGTCAGGTCCACTTCATCAAGGGCAATGGCGCCCGGAAAAAACTTGGATATGCCCCTGCATTCAAGCACAGGTTCGGTTGCGCTCGCCATTGATGGCCTTCCCCCGAAGTCTTTCTTTCAAAAACCTGTTTTCGAGCCGGGCGGCGGACCGCCCGGCTCGAGGATACGTCTTAGTATCCCAGGTCTTTCTTCATCTCGTAGACGGCCATGTTATCATCATCGAGCGTGTAGAGCTTGGACTCGGTCTGGATCCATTTTGCCGGCTTGGTGCCGTCGGCAAGATAGGCCTCGAGCGCGTCAAGTGCAGGACCTGCCATGTTCGGGGTCAGCTCGATCGTTGCATTGGCTTCGCCTTTGGACATGGCCAGATGAATGTCCGGCACACTGTCGATCGAGACGATCTTGATGTCCTCACCCGGCTTCAGGCCGGCTTCCTTGATGACCTGAATGGCACCGACGGCCATGTCGTCGTTATGGGCGTAGAGGGCGCAGATGTTCTCTCCGCCGACCGCCTTCAGGAAACTTTCCATCACCACCTTGCCCTGGGACCGGGTGAAGTCGCCGGTCTGGCTGCGGACGATGTTCAGGTTGTTCTGACCGGCAATGGCCTGTTCGAAGCCTTTCTTGCGGTCGATGGCCGGAGACGACCCGGTCGTGCCCTGAAGTTCAACGATATCGCACTTCTTGCCGGCCATCTCGTCCACGAGCCACTGCCCGGCGACACTGCCCTCATGAACCAGGTCGGAAGTGACGGCGGTCATGTAGAGATCATCGGAAGCGTCCACGGTCCGGTCGAGCAGGATCACCGGAATTTCCGCATCCTTGGCTTCTTCCAGGACCTCGTCCCATCCGGTTGCGACGACGGGTGC
>JBNLAU010000201.1:0-8468 GCA_050302295.1 Roseibium sp.
CGCTGGTCAGATAGATTGTTATTACAGCCGTTTGGTATGGCGGATGGGTTTGCGCACGTATCAGGAAAGAATGTTTTCGATGGCGGCTTTGGCATCGACAAGTCCGCTGCCGAAGAAAAACGTGAACGGAGCCACGTCTTCATCGGCTGCATTCATGGCGTCCGTTTGCAGTTTTAGGAGTTTCCGGCCGACAAGCATGTCCTGACGGGCTGTTTTGACCAGGAGGGCCTTCACGTCTCGACCGTCCAGGACACCTGACGATTTGTTCGCCAATCGCTCTGCCCGGCGCATCAACGCGATGACGCCCCCTACAAGTGCACTGGCGCCAGAAGTCCCGCCGAACTGGGTATAATAGCCGCTTTGGGCGGTTCCGTCTTCGGTTTCGCCGAGCGCGTCCTCTCCCGTCTCATAACCGAAGCGGCCCGGGATATCGGTGCTCAACAGCCACATCGGGCTGAACGGATAGTCTTTCGCCTCGCCCGTCAAAAGATATTTCAGCTTGTCGGTGTGCTTTTTCGTGTCGCGCAGCTGATGCCGGTTGAACACGATCATGTCGTCGGACGGTGCGACGATGGTCAGACCGTCACCATAGTTGGAATATCCCGAGCGAAGGCCGTTCCCGGATACCGCGCCAACAGCGATGATTCCGTTTTCCCGGTTCGCCAGATTTGCGGGATAAAGCAGCTGGCTCTCGCCTTCGTTGCCCGCCGCACAGACGACCGGCACGTGGTTGCTTATCGCCACGAACAGCGATTTGACGATACGCCACAAGCGCCGTCCCGTTGCCGATAACTGCGGTGCCTTCGGGTCCGTGGTGTCAGCAGTGTCTTTCAGCGTTTTCAGGCGATCGATCAGGTCCGCCGCTTCCCGGTTCTCCCAGCTTTCCAGGTTGCCTTTGAAATCGTCTTTGGCAACGGGCACCTGGTCAGGATCGGGCAACCCGCGCGGCATGACGATGACATCCGGTTTCTGATGCCAGGCATAGAGCAGAGCGGCAATAAACTGTAGCGGATCGTTTTCAAAGCCCGTGCGGATGGAAATCAACTGGGAGAACGGATCGACACCGAAATAGGGGATCACTCCCGGCGACGGAGCCTCGTCCCGCGGACAGGTTTCCGGCCCGCCGACAATCAGCCCGCTTACCGCGGTGCCGTGCGATGCGAACAAGGCTTCGACATCCCCGCCGGCGCGCACCTGCCCTTTCGACTTTTCCAGCTGATGGACGATGTCTTCGAAAAGAGAAAGCTCGTCCTTCGAGAGCCCGTCGAGGGCGAGCTCGCCGGTTGTCAGTCCACAAAAGTTCCTCTGGCAACCGTCGTCGGCCCCGTGCTTCTTCAACCGGGCGCCGTAAGGTGACGAGGTAAAGTCGATGGAGCGTTCGGCATCGACCCGGTCCTTCAGGTTGGGATGCTCCAGACTGCACCCCACGTCGATCAAGACGACACGCGCCGGCTCCTCGCAGCCCCGTTGCGAAAGCTGGTCCCACAATGTGGTTGAAAATCCTTTTCCGCATTCATCGGGGATAATCACCCCGAGCGCGACCAGATGCCAAAGATAGTAATAGTCCGTGGCTGACGTTGCAGGTTCGGCAATAACTTTATTCATGACCCCAACCCTCTCCTTAAATCCACTCTTGCTGAACGGCCTGGTACCGGTCGGCGAATGCCTCGGCGAAGCGCGGCACGAAACGTCTGGCCAGCTCCCTGCCGGCAGCGGTATCGCTGGGATAGTGCAGCCCCGCCCACTCCCGGTTCTGCGCGACGTTCAGCGCCACTTCCGCCAGGGTCTGTGTCGCCGGATGCTCGGGCAGGATGGTGTTGAAGGCGAAGGCGATGGTGTGGCACTGAAACGAATGGTTGCTGGGATAGGACTCGTGCGCCGGATTGGGTAAAAGCGGACGCAGGCGGGGCTCAATCTGATTTGGGCGCAACCGGCCAAACAATTGCTTGTAGTACAGTCCGATGTATTCGGTGACCGTCAACAACTCGAGGAAGAGTGTTTCGGTCGCCTCAAATCCTGCCAGGCCGTCAATTCCGAGCGGACGCGTCAGGGCCGACAGATCCAGTGTCGCTTCCTGCAGAATATCGGGCAGGCGCAACTGCCGTTGCCTCAGGTTCCTCTGCATCTCCAGCAAAAGCTGCGCCTCCAGCCTGCTGAGGTCCGGGCCGGGCGGCGGCGGAATAGTGATGTCGGTCCATTCTCCTGGCATGCGGACATCAAGTTTGCCTGTTCCAGCGCGATGAAGGCGAAGCAGTGCCTCAGTCGGCATGAGGGCTCCCTTTGACCCCTGCGCACTGGGAACCTTCAGCTTATTTTTGTTCTTGTTCTTGTTCTTATTTTTATTCTTGTTGAGCACGGATTTGTTCAGAACAGATTTGTTCAGAACCATACGAACCGCGCTGACGCCGCCCGCACCCTGTGCTCCGACAGGGGCGGCGACTGATATTCTCTTCGGTTCATCGGATATCGCGTCGAACTGAAGTCCGGCCGGACCGACAGTGATCTGACTGATGTTGAGAAATTCGGCGATGGAGCCACATTGATGTAATTCTGTGTCGACCTTATTCATGACGTCCCCAATCAAATTGCCTTGCTGAAAAACGTGTTAGCCGAGCCCGGCCTTGCGCAGCCCCTCCAGAAAATGCAGGCCGCCTTCGGTGCCAAGGCCCGGGTAACCGGTTCCCTGAAGAACCTCGGCAGAGAAGTCGGGTTCGACCTCCTTCAGACGCTGGCGCAGGCTTTCGAGCATCTGAACATTGCCAAGATGGGCATGGCTGGAAATCAGGTAGCGCAGGACCGAATTGAATCTCGGACGCTGTACCAAGGCGCGCTCACCGGCGGCTATGGCGCTTTCATGGTCACCTGCCAGCGTGGCCGCGATGCACCTGGTGGTATCGAAATAATAACTGATGGGTGTGTTCGCACCCAGGTGCTGCGCCCATGACGCCATGGCGAGCGCCCTGCTGTTTCTGCCTGTATAGGCGTTCAGCGTTGCGTAGAGATCCCAGCCGAGGGTTTGCTCCGGGTCCAGTTTGAGGGCCCGCTCATAAAGGGACGCGGCAAGGTCGAATTCGCTGAACAAATAGGAATGAATATGCGCGGCGAGCGACAGTACAAGCGGATCAAATTCGTCTTCTTCCAACGCCCGGGTCGCGTAATACTGCGCTTCCGAAATCTGCGCGGCGGCATCCGGGGTAAACCGCTGACCGACCTGGAAAGACTTTGAAAAGGCCATCCAGGCATAGGTTTGCGCATTCGGCTGATGCTTCAAGAGCATCTCCAGCTTCTTGTCCGCGCTGTGCAGGTGGTCCTCCGACAGCCCGAAAATCTGATAGATACACTCGATCAGAACACCGGCTCTGGCGATGTCCGGGCTGGTCGCCGTGCTTTTCAGGAGGCGTCCGATCTCGATGACTGTCTGCGAAACGATCGCATTCAGATCCGAATAGGCAGGTTCTCCGGAACTGGACCGATTGAAGGCCTGGCTTGCATTCCAGAGCGTAACGCCGCTGTCAGGAGACACGAGTTCGACTGACAGCCTTATATCCTCTCCAAGAGGCGTTTCGGTGAAGCGAACATAGAGCGGAAGAGTGACCTGTCCCGCGCCCGTCCTGCCGGCATTCGCCAGAACACGCTCGTCCGTACACAAGACCGGTATCCGGCCCATTTCGAACAGGTTGCGCATCAGTTTCTGGCTGAGCGCTGCCGCACGGGGCTGTGCGGGTGATACCTCTTGCAGGCCGATTGCCCATGTTTGCGCCGCCGTCTGCCTTGCCCGCAACTCCTGGCCTGCTTCAAGGGAGGAGACTTCCTGGAAAGGTCTTTGCTCTAACCGTTTCTCTTCCTGCCAGCCATCTGACGGCGTTCCACCCTCGCCGTCCTCGCCGGCTACCGCGAGCCGCTCTCCAAACCTTTGGCTCCAGATCTGCCTTTCCAGGGTCAGCCAGCTTTCGAACTCCGGATCGCAGATATCGAAACCTTCCAGGAAATGTTCGGAAATATCCCGCTGCTCGTCTGAGGGAAGGAGCAATCCGCGCTCGGCATGCTCGCTAATCTGCCTGGCATCCACCCGCACACGCGACGGGTCCAGCGTCACCGAATATTTGTCGGTGATCAGGATGTCCTTGTATTCCGTTCCGAAGCTCTTTCGAATGTCCAGCAAGGCCTGCCGCAGGCTGGCAGATGCCTGATCCTCGCTCCGGTCGCTCCACAGCTTGTCGCGCAGCCACACGCGCGAACGGGAACCGCGAGGGGCCAGCGCCAGCATCGCAACCACGGCCTTGGATTTCTGATTCTTCGGGGTTAACTGATTGCCGTTTCGGTCCAGAACGGTGGGTGGGCCGAGCAGGAAAACATCCAGGTCATGATCACTCAGCGGGCGAGTATTCATGTTTGCCCCTCTTGGAGCGGCTAGATCGCCACCCATGACAAGTGCAGAAACTATACACAAGCTTGCCCCACCTTGCAAAAGTTGCATATTGGACATTTTATAATCCCAAATAGAATTTTGCACGCTGAGAGTTAAGCCTGACGCCGTAATCCAAGCGTCAAGTTTGCGTTAATACGATGTCAATATGAGCTGCGCCGGATTGGCGATGTCCGGGCTGGTCACCGCGCTTTTCAGACGGCATCACGTTTTGCGGCGGGCTTCGAAACGCGTTCCTACGAACTTTGCCGCCGCCAGCGTGAAGCGCGCAATTCCCAGGGCTGAACCAGAACGTGCTCGATGAACAGCATGATGACGACGAAGACCAGGGAATAGGCAAGCACATGAGCTATGTCGAACAGCTGGAAATAGAGGTGGATCATGAAACCCACCCCGTCGGGCCGGCCGAGGAACTCGACAACCAGAACGATCTTCCAGATCACGGCCAGACCGTTGCGCACGCTCGTGGAAAAGAAGGGAGCCAGCTGCGGCAACCAGATGTGCCGGCAGCGCTTATGGAATTTCATGCGGTAGACCGCCGCCATATCGGCGATCCTTGGGTCCATCGAGCGAACGCCTTCGCGGATCGTCACTGCCACCATCGCTGTCTTGTTGACCGAAACGGCGACGATCGCCGCGACTTCGTTCAACCCGATCCACAAATAGCACAGCACAATGACCACCAATGCCGGCAGGTTGAGGAAGAAGATCAGCCACGGGTCGGCCCACTGGTTCACGCGCGGCATCAGGCCAAGGCCGATGCCGATTATTGTTCCCACGGTCATTGAGAGGAAAAACGCGGCGCAGACCCGGCCGAATGTCGTCATCGTATGGAAGATCAACGCACCGGAACGGACCTGTTCGACGATCACATGCCAAACGGCGACAGGGCTGGCGAGAACGCTTTCGTCATCAACCAGCCAGGCAAGCAGCATCCAGCCCGCAACAAGACCGGCAGATGACAGCGCCAGGACGGCACCATCGGATAAGCCACTTTCTCCTGTCCGCCTCAGTCGCACGGCGATGGCCTCCGAGCCACGTTTCTCCCCTGCATTGATAATAGGCCGGATTGAGCTTTGGCGGTTCCGGACTTTGGTACAATACTGAGCCGATCCTCCTCTCTGTATGCTCGGCTGATAATGGGAGGATTACTGCAAAATATACGGATTTTCCTGGTCGCGGCGGCGGTGTTGCTGGGCGCTGCGGCTGCAGGTGCGGACGGTCTTTCGAAGGAAGAGCTGTCCGCCTTTGTGATGCCCCCTTTTTCCATTGGCCCGCCTGTCAACGACAAGGGTGTCTGGACACTCCAGAATTCCGGAGGAGCCCAGGCCGGATATGTCCTGGAAACAGAGCCGCTGGCGCCCCTGCCCGGTTTTTCCGGCGCACCGATCAACATGCTGGTGATGCTGGATCTTGATGGCCGGTTTCTGGACGTGCGGCTCATTTCCCAGAATGAGCCGGTATTCGTTTCTGGGCTCGGCGAAGCTCCTTTCCGGAAGTTCCTGGAGCAATACCGTGGTCACTCAATTCAGTCGTCTTTGGTTGTCGGCACGGCGTACGGCAAGTCCCGGGCAGAAGGATCGCTTGTCTATCTCGATGGCGTGACCAAGGCGACGGCCAGCGTCCGCATCGCACACGAAAGCATTCTTGCAGCTGCCCTCGCTGTCGCCCGGGAGAAAATGCAAGGCATTTCAACCGGTCCACCGGCCTTTCCAGACCCGGATCATGATGAGACCCTTGACTGGCAGCAGCTGACCGCAACCGGGCTGGTGCAGCATGTCACCGTATTGAACCGCGAAGTGGAGGCCTCCTTTGCCGGCACGCTCTGGGAGGACGATGATCCGGCCGCGCTGGACGACCCGGACGGAGCTTATCTCGATTTATGGCTTGCCGATCTCGGGCCTCCCGCCATTGCGCGGGCCATCCTGTCGAAGGATGGTTTCGACGAATTGCAGAACTTTCGTTCCGTTTTTCCGGATGATGAACCGATCCTGGTCGTTGATGCGGGCCGGCACGGTCTCGTTTCCGATGGCTTTGTCCGCAACACCGCACCCGATCGATTGTCGGCCGAACAGGACGGCTTGCCCGTGGCGCTGCGCGATGCGGATCTGCTGATTGATTTTGCGGCGGACGTTCCCCCGGCCGTTCGGGACGGAACGGCCATGATCCTGCGCACAGACCGGCGCCTCGGGTTCGATCCGGCACGCGAATGGATCCTGAAGGTTCAGGCGGTCAGGGAGCATGGCGCATTCCAGCCCGAAATCGGCAACGTTGTTCTGCCCGTCACACATAAAACCGATGACCGTTTTTTCCTGCGGGCCGGAAATGCCCAGCCGGCGCCTGCCTGGCTGGAAGCGATCTACGGCCGCCTTCCGGATCTTGTCGTGCTTGCGGTGTTTGTGATGGGGTTGATCGTATTGCAGCTCTTGGCTCCCAGCAGGTTTGCCGCGCTGGAACACTTCACTTCAGTTCGCCTGGCAATCCTGGCATTCGTGCTCGGGTTTGCCGGATGGTGGGGGCAGGGACAGCTATCCATCGTCACCGTGCTGGCAAGCTTGCGGACGGCAATCAGCGGCGGCAGTTTTGCGTTTCTGCTTTATGATCCGTTCTCGCTGCTGATCTGGTGCGCAGCGATTGCAGGGTTCGTGTTGTGGGGACGCGGTCTCTTTTGCGGCTGGCTGTGCCCGTTCGGAGCCTTGCAGGAATTTGCCGATCATGCAGGCCGGGCTCTGCACCTGCCGAAAATAGAACTTTCGCGGGTGTGGGACATCCGGCTGAAAAAGCTCAAATACGTCGTCCTTGCCGGATTGGTCGCCACGGTTTTCCTGGCACCGGAGCAGATCGACACCGCAGCGGAAGTCGAACCCTTCAAGACGGCAATCACGGTGTTTTTCGTGCGTGAATGGCCATACGTTGCCTATGCGGTCTTCTGGATCCTTCTCGGACTGTTTTTGTTCAAGGGATTTTGCCGCTACGTCTGCCCGCTCGGCGCCTTCATGGCCATCGGCGGCCTTGTTCGCGGTCGCGACTGGATCCATCGCCGCGACGCCTGCGGCTCCCCGTGCCAGCTTTGCCGTGTGCGCTGCCAATACAAGGCGATCGACCCTTCCGGGGCCGTGGATTATTCGGAGTGTTTCCAGTGCCTGGACTGCGTGAAGATCCATGATGACACCAGCCTGTGCGTGCCACTTGTTCTGGCGGCGCGCAACGGCACGGGAAAGGCGGTGGCAAGATGATTACGAGAAGGCGATTTCTGACCCTGACCGCGGTCCTTCTCGCAAGTCCCGCCGCTGCCATGGCGGTGCCCGTCCGCTGGCGGGGACGCGCGCTCGGTGCAGAGGCCGAAATCACGCTTTACGGTCCGGAGGACTGGGCCAAGGGCGTTTTGAAGCTTGTCGGGCAGGAACTGGCGGAGATCGAACGGCTGTTCAGCCTATTCGACCCGGCCTCGGCCATTTCCCGCCTCAATGCGCACGGCTCATGCGTGGAAGCGGACGCCCGCTTCCATCAACTGATGGGCCTTGCGGACCAGGTCCACCACGCAACCGGCGGCCTGTTCGACCCCACCGTCCAACCCCTGTGGCAAACGCTTGCCGATGGCGGCGACGTCTCCAGTGCCCGGCCTCTGATCGGCTGGTCGCGTATCCGGCGCGAGGGACAACGCATCCAGCTCGCCCCCGGCCAGAAGGTGACTTTCAACGGTATCGCCCAAGGATATGCCACGGACAGGATTACCGCGCTTTTGCAGCAGAAGGGAGCTACGAACGTCCTCGTCAATATCGGCGAGTTCGGAGCACTTGGCGGTCCGTGGCGCGTTGGCATTTCCGATCCGGAGAACGGTCTGGTCGCATCGCGCACGCTTACCGGTTCGGCACTCGCCACGTCCAGCCCTGGAGCCTTGAGGCTCACCGGACAGGAAACGCATATCCTCAATCCCCAAGGAGGTGCGCCGGTTTGGTCGACCGTGACTGTCGAGGCCCGCTCGGCGGCGCTTGCCGACGGTCTCTCCACCGCCCTTTGCCACGCAGGTATCGGCGCGGTC
>JBNLAU010000202.1:0-10559 GCA_050302295.1 Roseibium sp.
GGGGTGGGGGTCTTCCCCGGTGCAAGACCGGAAAAGGGGACGGACCCGAAGGCCCGTCCCAACTCCGTTTTCTCCCTTAGGAGCCGGAGCCGCCGCATTTGCCGGTGGCGGTGTTGAAGTTGCCGCAGGAAAGCGGTGCGCGCCAATCGGAGATAAGGTCCTTGGAACCTTCCAGGTAATCGGACCAGGCATCGCCCACGACCAGACCGGAGGTTTCCCAAACGGTTTCAAACTGACCGTCGTCCTGGATTTCACCAATGAGAACCGGCTTGGTGATGTGGTGGTTCGGCATCATGGCGGAGGTGCCGCCGGTGAGGTTCGGTACGGTTACGCCGACAATGGAGTCGATCACCGCATCCGGATCGGTGGTGCCAGCCTTTTCGACCGCTTTAACCCACATGTTAAAGCCGATGAAATGCGCTTCCATCGGATCGTTCGTCACCCGGTCCTCGTTGCCGATGAAGGCATGCCAGGTATCGATGAAGTCGGCATTGATGTCGGTGTCGGCGGACTGGAAGTAGTTCCAGGCGGCGAGGTGACCGACGAGCGGAGCGGTATCCAGACCGGCAAGTTCCTCTTCACCCACGGAGAAGGCAACAACCGGAATGTCTTCGGCCTTGATGCCTGCATTGCCGAGTTCCTTGTAGAATGGAACGTTGGCATCGCCGTTGATGATGGAGACAACCGCGGTCTTCTTGCCGGCGGAGCCGAAGGCCTTGATGTCCGAGACAATCGTCTGCCAGTCGGAATGACCGAACGGCGTGTAGTTGATCATGATGTCTTCTTCAGCGACACCCTTGGACTTCAGGTAGGCTTCCAGGATCTTGTTGGTTGTCCGAGGATAAACGTAGTCGGTTCCGGCCAGAACCCAGCGCTCGACGCCTTCCTCGTTCATCAGGTAGTCAACGGCCGGGACGGCCTGCTGGTTCGGAGCGGCGCCGGTGTAGAATACGTTGCGCTGGGATTCTTCACCTTCGTACTGGACCGGGTAGAACAGCAGAGAGTTCAGCTCTTCAAAGACCGGCAGAACGGATTTGCGCGAAACGGAAGTCCAGCAGCCGAAGACGGCGTCAACGCCGTTGACTTCGATCAGCTCACGGGCTTTCTCCGCGAACAGTGGCCAGTCGGAAGCCGGGTCGACAACGACGGCTTCCAGTTTCTTGCCAAGCAGGCCGCCCTTCTTGTTCTGCTCATCGATGAGCATCAGCATGGCGTCTTTCAGCGTGGTCTCCGAAATCGCCATTGTGCCGGACAACGAGTGCAGGATGCCGACCTTGATCGTGTCTTCCTCGGCAGCCGCGCCGCCGATCATGGTGGAGGCCATCAGGCCTGCCAGTGCGAGTTTGGTGAAGGTCTTTTTCATGAAAGTTCCCCTTTTTTGGTGACATCACCGGATCCCGGCCGGTGATCGGCGGCTGGAAGGAGTGCCGCTGTCGGGGACAGATCGTGCGTCGGAACTGCCGCGCCACAACATACGTCAATTGACGTAATCAGCAGTGAGTCAAGGATTGGTCGAGCGCTTTCTTGGGCAGGTCTGGCCCTGGAACACATTGAATTTCAAGTTTTATTTGAAACAGCCGGCTTGACCTGCGCCGGCAATATCCGCGGCAGTCCGGAAATAACTGCATTCGCTGAGCTGGCCCGGGAATTGCTGTGACAGAGCCAACGATCCTGAACGGGGCTGAAAACACACGAATAAACCGGGAGGGCCTGGAAGCTTGCTTAAATTGTGGGCGAGTGGGCTAAGTTTTGTGCAAATGATTATGCTGGAGGCAGAGCGGGCGCGCGTCCGCATTGTCCTGTGTCCGGGGGCAGATCTGTGACCGCCCGCCAGCGCATCCTGCCCATCCGCCGCCAGTACAACAAGTGGGTCAACAACCAGACGCTGGAAGACTACGCCCTGCGCTTCACCGCCAAGAGCGCGCGCCGCTTTTCCTCGCGCGCAATCTCCCAGACGGCGATCGGGGCTATTTCCTTTCTGGCGCTGGAGGCTATCGGCGGGGCGATTACGCTGTCCCACGGAACAGCGAATGCGTTTCTTGCCATTGTGGTCGGCAGCTTCGTGCTTCTCATTGTCGGATTTCCCATCAGCCGTTATGCCATGCGCTACGGTGTCGATATCGATCTGCTGACGCGCGGTGCCGGGTTCGGCTATATCGGCTCGACGGTAACCTCGCTCATCTATGCAAGTTTCACCTTCATTCTGTTTGCGATTGAAGCCTCGATCATGTCGAGCGCACTGGAATTCGCCTTCGGCGTACCGCTCTGGCTCGGCTATATCATCAGCGCGGTGGCGGTTATTCCGCTGGTGACCCACGGCATCACCTGGATCAGCCGGTTTCAACTGGCAACCCAGCCGTTCTGGATCATCCTCAATATCCTGCCCTTTGTCTTCATCGCCTTCACGGATTGGCAGGCGGTCGGCAGCTGGCTGACGTTTGCCGGGATCGATCCCGCAACCGATGCGCCCAGGGTGGCAAGCGGCGGCTGGGACAGTGTCAGCCTCGTCAGCTTCGGAGCTGCTTCCGCCGTGATCCTGGCGCTAATGGCCCAGATCGGCGAACAGGTCGACTTCCTGCGCTTCCTGCCGGCTCAGGATTTCACCCGGCGGCGCCATCGCCTTGCCCTGTTTCTGGCTGGGCCTGGCTGGGTCGTGCTCGGTGCGCCCAAAATGATCGCCGGATCGTTTTTGGCTGTTCTTGTGCTGTCCCACGGTGTGCCGGTTGAGCATGCGGACGCACCATCGCGCATGTATGCGGTTGCCTTCGGGTACATGATCCCGAACGAATTTGTGGTTCTGCTGCTGATGGCCGCGTTCGTGGTCGTCGCGCAGCTGAAGATCAACGTCATGAACGCCTATGCCGGGTCGCTCGCCTGGTCGAATTTCTTCTCGCGCCTGACACATTCCCATCCGGGCAGGGTTGTCTGGCTGGTATTCAATGTGGGCATCGCTCTGCTTCTCATGGAACTCGGCATCTACCGGCTCCTGGAAGAAACGCTTGGCGTCTTCTCGATCATCGCGATGGCCTGGCTGTCCGCGATTTCGGCGGATCTGTTCATCAACAAGCCACTTGGCCTGTCACCACCCGGCATCGAGTTCAAGCGCGCCCATCTTTATGACATCAATCCGGTCGGAACCGGGGCAATGCTGCTGGCGGCCGGACTTGCGCTTGCCGCGCATTTCAACGTCTTCGGCGAAGGTGCCGCGGCATTGGCAACCTTCCTTGCCATGGGTATCGCCTTTATCACGGTTCCACTGATCGCCTATCTGACAAAAGGCAGGTTCTATCTGGCGCGCAAGCCGCGGCAGAGCTGGCAGGATAAGGACAGTATCGCCTGTTCCATCTGTGAAAACCCGTTCGAACCGGAAGACATGGCCTATTGTCCGGCCTATCAGGCTCCGATCTGCTCCCTATGCTGTTCGCTCGATGCCAGGTGCCACGACTCCTGCAAGCCGAAAGCCCGTCTCGCCCATCAGGTGGGGACAGTCGCGGAGATCTTTCTGCCCGAGCGGATTCTGGTCTATTTCCGCACCCGTCTTGGGCGCTACGCACTTACATCTGTTCTGTCCATGACATGCATCGGCCTGGTGCTCTGGATCATTTATTCCCAGGCCGTCAGCCGCCTGGGCGATCCGACCGGCATTATTGCCGAAACGGTCGCTCTGATCTTCTTTGTCTTTGCCATCGTTACCGGCATTTCCTGCTGGTTTCTGGTGCTCGCCCATGACACACGCCGGGTGGCAGAAGAAGAATCGGCGCGCCAGAATGCGCTGTTGCAAAAGGAGATTGACGCCCACCGCGTAACTGATGCGGCGCTGCAGAAGGCCAAGGAAGACGCTGAGGCCGCCAACCTTGCCAAGAGCCGCTATGTGGTTGGTCTCAGCCACGAACTCAGAACGCCGCTCAACGCGGTGATGGGCTATGCCCAGGTTCTGGAGCGGGACGAGACCCTGCCGCAAGCACGCAAACCGGCTGTCAGCACGATCCGGCGCAGTGCGGAGCATCTGTCCGGCCTGATCGACGGGCTTCTGGATATCTCCCGCATCGAGGCCGGACGTTTGCAGATTTATTCCGATGAAATCAATCTGCACGAATTCCTGGAACAGATCGTCGATATGTTCCGCATGCAGGCCTCCGCCAAGGGGCTTGGCTTCAGCTACCACCGTGCGGGCAATCTGCCCGCTTTTGCGCGTACCGATGAAAAGCGCCTGCGTCAGATCCTGGTCAACCTTCTTTCCAACGCCATCAAGTTCACCGAGGAAGGGGAGGTGTCGCTCACCGTCAATTACCGCTCTCAGGTGGCCAGTTTCGTGGTCCAGGACAGCGGTCCAGGGATTGCGCTGGACGAACAGGAGAAGATTTTCGAACCCTTCGGCCGCAGCAAGGCCGCAAGCGGTGCCCGCACCCCGGGGCTGGGACTGGGGCTGACCATCACCAAGCTGCTGGCGGAGACCATGGGCGGCGCCATTGCGCTGGCAAGCGAGCCGGACAAGGGGGCCTCCTTTGAGGTTCGCCTGATGCTGGCCGCCGTCGACCGGCCTGTGGATACGATCCGTCTGGAGCGCCAGGTGCGTGGCTATCAAGGCCCCCGCCGGACAATTGCCGTCGTCGACGACAATCCCGATCATCGCTCGCTTGTCAGCGATATCCTGAAACCCATCGGTTTCACCGTTCTGGAAGCTGCTGACGGACGGGCCTGCCTGGAAAGCGTTTCGGGCTTGAAGCCGGATCTCTATCTGGTCGATATCCTGATGCCTGGAATGAACGGATGGGAACTTGTCGAAGCCCTGCGTGAACGCGGTGAAAGCGCGCCGGTGATCATGTTGTCGGCCAATATCGGCGACAAGGCCCTGCGCCCGGATGGTCCGGCTCATCACGATGCGACGCTGGCAAAGCCATTTGCCATCGGCCAGCTTCTCGATCTCCTGCAAAAGCATATGAAGGTCGTCTGGACGGAACAGCCGAAAGAACCGGACCGGGAAACGGAGCTGGCTGCTCCGTTGAAGTCACCGGGAGCAGTCCACGTGGCCGATCTGATTTCGCTCGCCGAGATCGGCTATGTCGAGGGGATTGAAGCCAAGCTCGCCGAACTTGCCGAGACGCCGGAGAACCGGCCGTTGATCGACACGCTTCACGAACACCTCAACCGGTTCGACTTCGAAGCTTACAAGGACGTGTTAAGCGGATTGGAAACTCATGACGGATGATCGCCGCGATACAGTTTTGGTGGTGGATGACAGCCCGGACACCCTCGGTTTTGTCACCGAGGCGCTGAAAAAGACCGGCATTGCCGTTCTGGTGGCAACCAGCGGTGAAGCGGCTCTGGCGATTTGCGAAAAGGTGACGCCGGACACGATCCTCATGGATGCCGTCATGCCGGGCCTGGACGGGTTCGACACCTGCCGGCAGATCAAGGACAATCCGGCCCTCGCACATGTTCCGGTCATCTTCATGACGGGTCTTTCGGAAACCGAACATGTGGTCAAGGCGCTGGATAGTGGCGGAGTTGATTTTCTGACCAAACCAATCGACGTCGACGAGTTGAAAGCCCGCATCAGGGTGCATTTGAAGAACGCCCGTTCGGTGCAGAGTGCTCACGTCGCGCTGGATGCGGCCGGACGGCATCTGGTGGCGGTTTCCGGTGAAGGCGCGATTCTTTGGTCAACGCCGCAGATCCATAATCTGCTGGCAAAAACGGGTGACGCCGATACCTGCCTGTTTCGCCTCGGAAGAGCGCTCGGCGACTGGCTGGGCGCGGCACAATCCGCCGAGGACCGGCGCAAGAGTTTCATGCTGGGTCTTTCGGAAGACCTTGCGGTGCAGCTCCATCCGCTCGGCCGTGTCGGGCCGGATGAGAACCTGTTCCGTGTCACGGCTGAGGACGAGGCAGGCCAGATCAGTGCTCTTCAGGAGCGGTTCGAGCTGACGCAACGCGAGGCCGAAGTGCTGATCTGGATAGCAAAAGGCAAATCCAACAAGGATATAGGCGAAATTCTAGGCCTGTCTCCACGCACGGTGAACAAGCATCTGGAACAGATCTTCGTCAAACTCGGCGTCGAAAACCGGGCCTCGGCCGCGGTGAGAGCCGCCGAGGTCATCTATTCGCTCTGACCGGAAACTGGACTTTCCGGCACCTCGGCCCCTTTCGCCTTCCAGCCAACTCGACAGGAGAGCACCCTTAGCCTATGTGTAGACTAAAGTCGTAGATAAGCGACTGCCGGCAAAGAACGGCAATGCACAGAGGAGTGGGGAATGGCCGAATTTCGGGAAGTGCGGAGAAGCGCGCTTCTACCGGATCAGATTGCAGCGGACATCATGGCGAAGATCACGGATGGTGACCTTGTGCCGGGTGACACGCTGCCGACGGAACACAGCCTTGCGGGCACTTTCGGCGTCAGCCGCAATGTGGTGCGCGAGGCGATTGCGCGCCTGCGTTCCGACGGGGTCGTTGAGTCGCGCCAGGGCCGCGGCGCCGTGGTCAATCCGCTTTCGGCACGCCAGACATTCCGGGTCGATATTCGCGCGCTGGGCAAATCCGACAATCTGGCCGACCTTTTCGAATTGCGCGGCCTTCTTGCTATCGAGGCGGCAGGACTGGCCGCCGAGCGGCGCGGCGGCGCGGATCTGGAAGAGATGCGCACGGCGATCTCAGTGATGGAGAGCGGGAAGTCGGTCGACGACAATCGCCTGGAGGCGGATACGGCCTTCCACCGTGCGCTCGGCAGGGCCTCCGGCAACAGCTATCTCTCCACCTTTATCGACTATATTTCCGCTCGGCTTGAGGAGACCGCCCGCGAGGCTTCGGTCGGCAGCGCCTGGGACGACCTCCTGCCTGCGATTGTCAGCGAGCATCGCAGCATCCTGCACGCCGTTGAAGCCGCCGACAAAGCCGCGGCCCGCAGCGCTATGGCGGCGCATATCCAGGGCATTGCGAGGCGACTGAACGTGCCGGTGAAACCCTGCATGAGCAGATAGGCTGATAATACCAAACACGGTCAAATGAGTTCCTGGTTATTGCGCTTGGTATAAGCGCCGGGGTCGGCTTTATCAGCGCCTTGGCAAGGTGCGGCAGTCTTTGCGCAAGGTCCCGGCCTAAAAATATTTAAGTCTTCAATTATCAACTTTAAAAATTTCAAGCTTGAAGTATCTGCCGTGTTTGTTACGCTGAAGGCCATGCGCAGGCGGCGCAAGGCCGGTTTGGTACAAGCGCCGCCACAGCCGTGAAGGAGCGAAGCATGCGTATCGCGTGTCTGGGAGGCGGGCCGGCAGGGCTCTACTTTGCGATCTCGATGAAACTGCGGGATCCGTCGCACGAGATTGTGGTCGTTGAGCGCAACAAGGCCGGTGACACATTCGGCTGGGGCGTGGTTCTGTCCGACGACGCGCTTGAAAACCTTGAAAAGAACGATCCTGAAAGCGCGCAGGCCATCCGCAGCCACTTCGCCTATTGGGACGATATCGCGGTCATTCATGACGGCGTGCGCACTGTGTCCGGCGGCCATGGCTTTGCCGGGATCGGCCGCATGCAGATGCTTCTTCTGCTTCAGGAGCGCGCGCGCGAGCTGGGTGTCGAACTGCGCTTCGAAACCCCCTTCGACGATATCGAAGCCTATCGCCGCGAGTATGATCTGGTGGTCGGGTGCGACGGGATCAATTCAAAGGTCCGTAGCAGCTATGCCGAGCATTTCAGGCCGGAAATCGACACGCGCAAATGCAAGTTCATCTGGCTCGGGACGCACCAGAAGTTCGACGACGCCTTCACCTTTATCTTCGAAAAGACCAGGCACGGATGGATCTGGGCGCATGCCTATCAGTTCGATGACAGCACAGCGACCTTCATCGTCGAATGCACCGAGGCAACCTGGAACAATTTCGGCTTCGAAGAGATGTCGAAGGAGGAGATCGTCGAGACCTGCCGTAAGACTTTCGAGGCGCATCTCGGCGGACATTCGCTCATGTCGAATGCCGATCATCTGCGCGGTTCGGCGGTCTGGATCAACTTCCCGCGTGTCCTTTGCCAGAAGTGGTACCATGAAAATGTCGTACTGTTGGGGGACGCCTCCGCAACCGCCCATTTCTCGATCGGGTCCGGATCCCGTCTGGCCTTTGACAGCGCCATTGCGTTGGCTGAATTCCTGCATGTCGAACCGACGATGGAAAAGGCATTTGAGCGCTATCAGGATGAGCGCCGGCTTGAAGTTCTGCGCCTGCAATCGGCGGCGCGAAACTCGCTGGAATGGTTCGAGGAGGTCGAACGCTATCTCGATCTCGACCCGGTGCAGTTCAATTATTCCCTGCTGACGCGGTCGCAGAGGATCAGTCATGAAAACCTGCGCCTGCGCGATCCGGACTGGCTGAATTCAGCCGAGAAGTGGTTTCAGACCCGGGCTGGTGTCCCGGACAACGCACCTGTCCGCGCGCCCATGTTTGCACCTTTCCGCCTGCGCGGAATGGAGCTGAAGAACCGTATCGTCGTCTCCCCCATGGCGCAGTACAAGGCGGTGGACGGTTGCCCGACCGACTGGCATCTCATCCACTATGGAGAGCGGGCGAAAGGCGGTGCCGGGCTCGTTTATACCGAGATGACCTGCGTATCGCCCGAGGGGCGGATCACGCCCGGTTGTCCGGGGCTCTACGCGCCTGAACACGAAGCCGCCTGGAAGCGGCTGGTGGATTTCGTACACGGCGAAACCGGCGCGAAAGTCTGCAGTCAGATCGGCCATTCGGGCCGCAAGGGCTCAACCAATATCGGCTGGGAAGGGATGGACACACCGCTGGCGTCCGGCAACTGGGACGTCGTGTCGGCTTCAAGCCTGCCGTGGTCCCCTGAAAACGCCGTCCCGCGCGCTGCCACCCGCACTGACATGGACGAGATCAGGGATCAGTTCGTCAGGGCCGCCGCAATGGCGCAACGCGCTGGCTTTGACATGATCGAGCTTCACGCCGCGCACGGCTATCTGCTGTCCTCCTTCATCTCACCGGTTTCCAACCGGCGCACGGACGACTATGGCGGCAGCCTGGAAAACAGGATGCGCTATCCGCTGGAAGTTTTCCGGGCCATGCGCGCGGTATGGCCGGCGGAAAAGCCGATGTCGGTTCGCATCTCGGCAAACGATTGGATCGGGGATGACGGCGTCACGCCGCAAGAGGCGGTGGAAATCGCCCGAGCCTTCCAGGACGCCGGCGCGGATCTCATCGACGTGTCCGCCGGCCAGACCAGCGTTGATGCCAAGCCTGTCTATGGACGCATGTTCCAGACGCCGTTTTCCGACCGGATCCGCAACGAGGCCGGGATCACGACCATGGCGGTGGGCAACATCTACGAGGCTGACCACGCCAATTCGATCCTGATGGCGGGACGTGCCGATCTGGTTGCCGTGGGCCGCCCGCATCTGGCCGATCCCTACTGGACGTTTCATGAGGCGGCCAGGATCGGCGACCGGCGCGAATGCTGGCCGCAGCCGTATCTGGCCGGACGCGATCAGATGTGGCGGCTGGCCGACCGCGAAGCGGAGGCGATCCGGGTATGAGCCTTGAGGGAAAACATGTTGTCGTCACCGGCGGCGGCACCGGCGTTGGAGCAGAGATTGCCCAGTCTTTTACGGGCGGCGGGGCCGCGGTCACGATCATGGGGCGCCGGGAAGAGCCGCTCAAGGCGCAGGGGCTCGCCTATCAGCTGTGTGATGTCACGGACGCGGAAAATGTCGCGCGGGCCTTCGAGGCCGCGCGCAAGGAACGAGGGCCCGTCACTGTCGTTGTCGCCAATGCGGGAGCGGCCGAAAGCGTGCCCTTTGCCCGGATGACGGCGGAACAGATGCAGGCCATGCTGGCGGTCAACCTCATAGGCGTTGCCAATGTCTGGCAGGCCGCGCTCGCGGATATGAAAGCCGCCGGGTGGGGGCGGATGATTGCCGTGGCTTCGACAGCCGGGGTGAAAGGCTATCCCTATGTTTCGGCCTATTGTGCCGCCAAACACGGAGTTGTGGGCCTGACCCGCTCCCTTGCGGTCGAACTTGCCGAAACCGGGGTGACGGTCAATGCGATCTGTCCGGGCTTCATGGAAACGCCACTGCTTGATCGGTCCATCGCCAACATCGCCGAAAAGACCGGCAAAAACATGGAAGAGGCGCGCGCCGCACTCCTCGCCGGCAACCCGCAAAAGCGCTTCGTTGAAACCGGCGAGGTTGCCGGAACCGCGCTTTGGCTTTGTTCAAGCGCGGCACGGTCGGTGAACGGCCAGGCTCTCGTCTTGTCAGGAGGTGAAATATGAGTGAACCGGCAGCAAAGGCGCCGGACCGGCCGGTCTCCAAAGCGCGGCTTAGGCTCTGGTTGAAGCTGCTCAAGGCGTCAAGCCTGATCGAGGACGAGATTCGCCGCCGCCTGCGCAGTGAGTTCAGCTGGACCTTGCCCCGTTTCGACGTGATGTCGGCACTGGAGCGGGCGCCTGAAGGTCTGAAAATGAGTGAAATCTCCCAGATGCTGCGGGTGTCCAACGGCAATATCACCGGGATCGTGGATAAGCTTTCGGACGAAGGACTTGCCCTTCGCGTGGCCGTT
>JBNLAU010000203.1:0-12691 GCA_050302295.1 Roseibium sp.
GAGCGGCGTCTCGACCAGCGTCCCGATCCGCGCCACCGGTAGCCCCTCTTCGACGTGGGCATGCAGCGTCGGCTGGTAGGAGACGGCGATATCCCCTTGCCCGGCCGCAACCAGCTTCGGCGGCATTGCCGGATCAGCCGGTTCGATCAATTCGACATCCAGACCTTCGGCTTCGAAAAAACCCATCGTTTGCGCGGTGATTACGGGCGCATGATCCGGATTGGTGAACCAATCCAGCAGAACGGTCAGTTTCTCCGCGGCTTGCGCGGGAGCGCCGGCAAGCAGCCCCGCAACGACGGTTAGGGACAAGAGCGTTTTTTTCATTCAATCCTCCAGGATGCGGCGGTCAGTCTTCGACCTGCCAGGGAACAAGAATTCGGGTGAGATGCTCGACGGCGTAGCGCAGGGCCAGCACCATGAGCGCGAGCAGAATGACGGCGGCGAACAGGAGGTCGGCATTCCCGCGTGCATTTGCCTGAAGCATGATGAACGCGAGCCCGCCCTTGGCACCGGCCCATTCCCCGACAACGGCGCCGATCGGGGCAAAGACCGCCGCAACCCGGATGCCCGACACAAACGCCGGCAGAGCCGCAGGCAGCCGGAAAACCCACAGCTCCCGGTACCGGGGAACCTGATAAAGGCGGGCCAGATCGACCAGGCCGGCGTCCAGACGCCGCAGGCCGTCATAGACGGTGGAAGTGACCGTGAAGAAAATCACCAGAATGGCCATGACGATTTTTGAAGACAGGCCGAAGCCGAGCCAGAGAACCAGCACCGGCGCGATGGCAAAAACCGGCAGCGCCTGTGTCACCAGGATCGTCGGCATGACCACCCGGCCTGCCAGGGGAAACAGCCAGACAGCAACGGCAAGCAAGGCGCCGCAGAAAACCCCGAGTGCAAATCCGGCCAGTGTTTCGAACGCGGTAATGCCTGCGTGATGCAGCAGGAACGGCGCATTTTCAGGAAAGGACCGCAAGACTTCAAGCGGTCCGGGAAGCATGAACGACGGCGGCTGCAGAACAATGACCAGCAGAGCCCAGACACCAAATATTGCCGCAACACCGGCAAGAAACTTCCCGGAAAGGATCTGAAAAGCCTTCATGGCTCCCCCGCGGCGTGGCAGGAGAAGCTTTGAATTGTTCGTTCGGCACGCGGCGGATGCATTATCAAGAGCCGCTGCCGTTTCTGGCAGTTACGCATAGGATCTCCCGTCTTCGGACACGCCGAAAATGACAATGGAGATCCGGGATAGGCTAAGGATTCCGTCCCTTCGCCGGCATGACCCGGATCAGGTTCTAAGGGTTCGGCAATGCGCCATCTCAGTTCCGGACAACGGAACACCCCTCGGACCGGGGCCGAACATGCCTTGTCCGGGACAAAAAGGCAAGCCTCACGCGTCCGCGTTTCTCCGGCCGGTCTTTCGAAAATTCACGCAAAAAAAGAGCCGGAGGATCTTGCCTCCGGCCCCGTCATGATCACTTTGCGTTCTAGCCGTGGATGCTCAACAGCTAGCCTGCCAGCCAGGAAGAAACCGCTTTCTCAACAGCTTCGGTTCCGGCAGCTCCTTTTTCGAGGGTGAGAATCCCTCGCTTGCCACTCTCATACAGCATCGGGATGTCGATCCAGCCCCGCTCCCGAAGCAGCGCCAGGTTCCGCTGCTGTTCGTTGGGCAGGCTGGAAAGCGCGATCCAGAAGTAGCCGGGAGAGACCTTCACCGATGCACCGATCAGGGCATCGCCACGGGCTTCCTCGGTCGGCTTCATGACAATGCCCGGCACGTTGACCACATCGCCTGCCGCAAAGCTTTCAGGAAACTCATACCGGATTTCAACGAGATGGCTTGCCGGGAGGGACGTGTCGTCATTCGGCTTGATCCGGATGCCGACTTTGACATCCCGTTCCGGGATCTCGATTTCCGCGTTCAGCACGGACTGCGTCTTGCCGTCGAGATTGGTCTCTTCTTCAACGCTCCAGACAACGGCTCCTTGCGCGGCAGTGCCTGCGTCGCCCTCGTCCTCACCTTGCTCGTATAGAATTGATTTTTGTACGCCCGAATTGGATGTGGCAGCGGGGGCATTCGAGGCGACCGGCTCTTCAGGAGCGACGGCGGCAAGGCTGTCTTCCGCCGGAACCAGCGGCGTTGCAGCGCTTTCCGGTTGCTGTGGTGACACAACATCCGGTTCCGCCGCGTCCGGCTCACTTTCCACATTGGTCACGATAGAAGGCTGAGCCAGATCCGGTGCTGGTTCTCCCGCAGGTGCGGTTTCAGCGTCAGGGCCCTGCGGCGAAATGGTGGTCGTGGTAACGGTACGCGCATCAGGCGCCACCACATCCGTATCATCGCCGTTCAGCAGCCGATCGGTATTCTTGGACGATTCATCGCTATCGGCCGGTGCCTCCGGTTCAGTGGAGGCAAGATCCACGGGCGACGTGTCGACGTTTGACACGCTCTGCTGGTCACCGGCGGTCTCCTCGCCGCCGGGCAGCAGGAAATAGGCTCCCGTACCGACGACAGCCAGAGCCAGCACGGCGGCAATCGCAATCGGCAGTATGCGCTTTGCGGAGGCATCGTCGCGCAACGCGTCCGACGCCTTTGGCCGATCCTTCCTGGCCCGTCCGGATGCTTTCCGCTCACTTTCCACGGTGCCGGGCGCGGGCTCGCTCGCGTAGAGACCTGCGTCGGCTTCTTCAGACGGCTCGAAAAGCCTTTCATCTTCCGGTGCAGGACCTGGTGCCGGCGTGTTGAATGCCGGTTCCTTCCGCACGGGAGCGGCACCCGCCGGCGTCTTGTCCGCCGCCGGATCACCTGCATCTTTCGCCTGCTGAACCGCCTGGCTCGCGGCACCGCCGAGAGACTGGGCTTCGCTAAGAGTATCCTTCAGCGGCGACGGCGTTTCCGCGTCCGAAGCAGCGGGCGCTCCCGGTTCGGCGGCCGGTGCCGACTCGGGCGCAGGCTGCTGGTCTGCCACCTGTTCCGGCTGCGGCGCGGCGACCGCAGCAGTTTGCCGCTCCTGCCCGACTGCGCTGGCGGGACTAAGACCCAGGCTTTCACGAGCGGCCTCTGCCTCCACCTTGCGGATTGCCTCTTCCAGACGCAGCTGTTCCGACGTGATTTCGGAAGGCGACAGCGGCGGTTCATAGGCCTTGAGCTGATTGACAATAGCGTTGCGCGCACGGCTGTACACGCTTCTACGGGCGGCGCCGTTGTTTTCGGGCAAAGACGCGATCGTTTTCTTTAATATCGAATAGTAATCTGCCATCTTCCTGCCTACCGGCCGACTGCAAGGACTTCGTCTGCGGGCCTGAAATATCGGATCTAGCTCAGGCTTATAGCAAAGTTTTGAAGCTCTGGGCCATTCTTCGAATGCTTCGCTTCAGCAGTGAATCCTACAGCACCCTTTTCCTACCACTGATTTGTCCGGAACTTCCTGCATTCAAAAGAATGCTGGAGGTTCCGGCGCTTATATAATCGATCAACTTTTCTGCTTTTTTGTGGAGCCACATGAGAGCAGGTTGATCAGAACGCAATACGCATGCCTGTATCAAATTACATGGCGAAGCATGCGGTGATTCGCAACGCGGCACTTGCGATTTCAGTATTGTGCCATTCCCGCCACAGGTCTCAATCCTGGAAGGGATTCTGCACAAGAATTGTGTCGTCCCGCTCAGGACTCGTAGACAATAGCGCCACCGGAGCTCCGATCAGTTCTTCGACATGTCGCACATATTTGACCGCCTGCGCCGGCAGATCGGCCCAGCTGCGTGCGCCTTCGGTCGATTCCTTCCAGCCCGGCAGCGTTTCATAAATCGGCACGACCCGCTCCTGAGCCCCTTGCGAAGCCGGCAGATAGTCGATCCGCTCTCCGTCCAGCTCGTAACCGATGCAGATCTTGATTTCCTCAAGTCCGTCAAGAACATCCAGCTTCGTCAGGGCAATACCGTTGATGCCGGAGGTGCAGACGGTCTGGCGCACGAGCACGGCGTCAAACCAGCCGCAACGCCGGCGCCGGCCGGTCACCGTGCCGAATTCATGGCCGCGTGTCCCGAGAAATTCGCCGACTTCGTTCTGCTGTTCCGTCGGGAACGGCCCCTCGCCGACACGGGTGGTATAGGCTTTGGTGATGCCGAGAACGTAGTCGACAGACCCTGGCCCAAGGCCGCAGCCGGTAGCTGCCTGACCGGCAACGGTGTTGGAGGAGGTCACGAACGGATAGGTGCCGTGGTCGATATCCAGAAGCGCGCCCTGCGCGCCTTCGAACAGGATACGCTTGCCCTGGCGGCGCTGCTCATCCAGGAGATACCAGACCTTGTCCATGTAGGGCAGGACCTTGTCGGCAATGCTTGCAAGCTCGTCGTAAATCGCCTGGGCGGAGATTTCCTCCTGGCCAAGCCCGCGGCGCAGAGCATTGTGATGGGTCAGCAGACGGTCGATCTTCGCCGGCAAAGTGGTGAGATTCTTGAGATCCATCAGGCGGATGGCACGGCGGCCGACCTTGTCCTCATAGGCAGGGCCGATGCCGCGCTTTGTTGTACCGATGCGCGTACCCGTGTTGGAATTTTCCCGCAGAGCATCAAGTTCCCGGTGCAGCGACAGGATCAGCGTGACATTTTCCGCCACCCGCAGGCTCTCGGGCGTTACCACGACACCTTGTTGGCCGAGGCGTTCGACTTCATCGGCAAGGGCATGGGGGTCCAGCACGACGCCATTGCCGATCACCGACAATTTGCCTTTGCGTGCGACACCGGACGGCAGCAAAGACAGCTTGTAGCTGACGCCGTCGATCACCAGCGTATGCCCGGCGTTGTGACCACCCTGGAATCTCACGATGACATCGGCCTGTTCCGACAGCCAGTCGACAATCTTGCCTTTGCCTTCGTCACCCCATTGCGAACCGACAACAACCACATTCGCCATCTAGTTTTTGCTCTCCTGAAGCATCTTCCTGCACCGGAAAGGCCCTGATCTCCGGAAGTCCGGAAAGCCTCGCGTGCCAACATGACAAACCCCGGCGAACAGACCGGGGCAAACGGCGCGGACTATAGACAGGTTTCCCTGGTCTTGCGAGTCTTCGCCGCGAAAATATGGCCCTGCTTGCGCTGTTTTCCCTGCAACGCCTTATAGGACGTTCTGAGGCGGCAATTTGACAGTTTACCGGCAAAGGCCGCAGACAAGATACGGGGCAGGACTGCGTGTCAAATCGGTTTTCGGGTGTCTGAAATCCGAGGGCCATGTTAGGCGAACAGCCTTTCCATCCCGAGCAGGATAAGTCAATGGCACTTCGAAACTGGATCATGCTGTTTGCGCTTGGCGCCATTTGGGGCGGGTCTTTCCTGTTTGCCAAGGTCGCCGTCGCGGAAATCCCTCCTTTTGTCCTGGTCTTCTTCCGTGTTTCGATCGCCTGCGTGCTGCTGTTACTGGTGCTCTGGCGGCAGGGGCTCCTGGCAAGGCTTGAGCGCCGCCTCGCAGCTTCCTTCCTGATCATGGGGCTCCTGAACAACGCGGTGCCGTTTTCCTTGTTGTTTCTGGGACAAACCGTTATCGGCGCGGGCCTGGCCTCCGTCCTCAACGCAACCACGCCTGTTTTCACAGTTGTTGTAGCCAGCTTGCTGGTGAAGCAGGAAGCCTTGAGGGCAAATCGTGTTGCCGGCGTGGTACTTGGCGTTACCGGAGTGGCCATAATGCTATCCGGCAGCCTGACGGGACTTGCGAACGATCCGCTCTGGGCGCAGCTCAGCTGTCTTGGCGCCGCGGCGTCCTATGCCTGCGCCGCCACATTCGCACGCCGTTTCAGGGACGTTCCGCCGCAGGTCGCTGCCACAGGCCAGTTGATCGGCTCCAGCCTGATCATGCTGCCCGTCGCGGTTCTGACCGCCTCCGGATGGTCATTCGCCGATCCCGGCATGATAACCTGGATCAACGTTCTCGCGCTCGGCACTCTGGCGACTGCCTTGGCTTATCTCATTTATTTTCAACTGCTTGCGGAAGCCGGGGCCACGAATGCGTCGCTGGTCACGCTCATCGTGCCCGCAAGCGCCCTGTTTTTCGGCTGGCTGATCCTGGGGGAAAATCTGAGCCCTCTGCAGCTCGGCGGGTTCGCCGTCCTGTTGCTGGGACTTGTGGTCCTGGATGGCCGGGTCCTGCAGCGTCCGAAGAAACGCGCCGCATGAACAACGCGGCGCCCTCAAAGGGGCGCCACGCTTCAACTGGTCAAAACTCCAGGGCTTTGACCTGCTTGACGTGAGAGACCGCTTCCAGCTTGGCCATGACTTCGGCCGAGACCCTTCCATCCACCTCAACAAGGCAGATAGCATCTTCGCCCGGAGACAGGCGGCCCAGATGAAAGGTTGCGATATTCACGCCGCTGCTGCCGAGCTCCATGCCGAGATGGCCGATAAAGCCCGGCTTGTCCTCATTGGTGATATAGAGCATGTGCTCGCCGAGTTCGGCTTCCATATTTATGCCCTTCACCTGGATGATCCGGGGCTTGCCATCCGCGAAAACGGTACCGGCCACAGACCGCTCCTGGCGTTCTGTAATGACGGTCAGGCGCATATAGGTTTCATAGGCGCCCTGCTTCTCACGGCGAATTTCCTCCACTTTGATACCCCGTTCCTTCGCCAGGGTCGGGGCGGAGACCATGTTGACCGTCTGCAAAAGCGGGGTCAGCAGGCCGGTGAGGGCTGCCGCCGTGAGCGCCTGAACGTTCATCCCGGCGATCGCACCGGCATATTCCAGCCGGACTCCCTCGATGCCAGATTCCGTCAGTTGTCCGGCAAAAGAACCCAGCTGTTCGGCCAGCCGGACGAACGGGGCCAGTTTCGGCGCTTCTTCCGCGGAAATCGACGGCATGTTGAGGGCATTGCGAACAGCCCCGTGAAGCAGATAGTCACACATCTGTTCGGCAACTTGCAGGGCAACATTCTCCTGAGCTTCCGATGTCGACGCGCCAAGATGCGGTGTCGACACGAAATTCGGCGCGCCGAAGAGAACATTCTTCCGGGCAGGTTCCTCGACGAAGACGTCGAAGGCTGCGCCGGCGAGCTTGCCTTCGTCCAGGGCGGCCCGCACAGCCGCCTCGTCCGCCAAACCGCCGCGCGCGCAATTTATGAGATAGGCACCCGTCTTCATCTTCGCGATGGCATCCGCGTTGATGATATTACGGGTCTTGTCCGTCAGCGGCGTATGCAGCGTGATGAAATCCGACCGCGCAAGCAACTCGTCGAGGTCAACCTTCTCCACGCCAAGCGCCATGGCCCGCTCGGGCGTCAGGAACGGATCGAATGCAATGACGCGCATTTTCAGGCCGACCGCCCGCTCCGCGACGATGGAACCGATATTGCCGCAACCAATAAGGCCCAGGGTCTTGTCGGTTATTTCCCGCCCTATGAAACGGGATTTTTCCCACTTGCCTGCCTGTGTCGAGGCGTCTGCGGCGGGAATTTGCCGGGCGACCGCCAACATCATGGAAATCGCATGTTCGGCAGTTGTGATGGCATTTCCGAACGGCGTGTTCATGACAATAATGCCGCGCGCAGTGGCCTTCGGAATGTCGACATTGTCGACGCCGATCCCTGCCCTGCCAATCACCTTGAGATTATCGGCCGCGGCAATGATCTTTTCCGTCACTTTGGTCGCGGAGCGGATCGCCAGGCCATCATACCGGCCGATAATTTCCAGGAGTTTTTCCTTGTCCTTGCCAACGTCCGGCAGAAAATCGGCGTCAATGCCGCGATCCTTGAAAATCTGCACGGCAGCGGGGGACAACTTGTCTGAAATCAATACCTTGGGAGCCATCTGAGCTTCTCCGTGGATAGGGAATTCGACCGGGCGGCATACCGCCCGGGAGTGTCATCACTTGAGGAGAAAATGCTCAGGCGGCCTGAGGCAGTTTCGCTTTTTCGCAGGCGAAGGCCCAGTCGAGCCAGGCCGTCAACGCCTGAAGATCGCTTGCTTCGATGGTTGCACCGGCCCAGATCCTGAGGCCGGACGGCGCATCCCTGTAGGCCCCGATGTCATAGGCGACACCTTCGGCATCCAGGGTGCTGACGATTGCCTTCGCAAAAGCGGCCTGCTGATCGGCAGGCAAAGCTTGCACGCCGGGGTCGGTCACCTTCAGGCAGACGGAGGTGTTGGACCGAATAGCCGGATCAGCAGCCAGAAAGTCCACCCAACCGGTTTTCGCGACCCAGTCCGCCAGAACCTTGAGGTTGGCATCGGCGCGGGCACGCAACCCGGAAAGACCGCCCAGGCTCTCTGACCACTTCAGCGCATCGAGATAGTCTTCCACGCAAAGCATGGACGGCGTATTGATCGTCTCGCCCTTGAAGATGCCCTCGATCAGCTTGCCGCCCTTGGTCAGGCGGAAGATCTTCGGCAGCGGCCAGGCCGGCGAGTAGGTTTCAAGGCGCTCGACGGCACGCGGGCTCAGGATCAGTATCCCGTGCGCGGCCTCTCCGCCGAGCACTTTCTGCCAGGAGAACGTGACGACATCGAGCTTGTCGAAGGCAAGGTTCTGCGCAAAGGCGGCGGACGTCGCATCGCAGATGGTCAGGCCTTCCCGGTCCGCAGGGATCCACTCGCCATTCGGCACGCGGACACCAGAGGTGGTGCCGTTCCAGGTGAAGACGACATCGTTGTTGAAGTCGACCTTACAGAGATCCGGCAGTTCGCCATAGGGCGCTTCCAGGATGCGGGCATTGTCAAGCTTGAGCTGCTTGACCACATCGGTGACCCAGCCGGAGCCGAAGCTTTCCCAGGCAAGCATGTCGACACCGCGCGCGCCGAGCAGCGACCAGAGCGCCATTTCGACGGCACCGGTATCGGACGCTGGCACGATGCCGATCCGGTAGTCATCCGGCACTTCCAGCACCTTGCGGGTCAGGTCAATGGCTTCGGCAAGCTTGGCCTTGCCCGGTTTGGCCCGATGGGAGCGGCCCAAAGGGGCATCGCCCAGTTGATCGAGCGACCAGCCGGGGCGTTTGGAACAGGGACCGGACGAAAAATTGGAATTGGCCGGACGCACGTCCGGCTTGACGGTGAGTTCTGTCATATCTGTCTACCCTCGCAGATAGTAGCCCCTCGTTGGGGAGGGGTGGCCCACCTATGGGGATAGGACGTTCCTGACCTTTGGTCAATTCAAATCGGGAAATGAGTAAAAAGAGCGGACGGAGCGACCGGGAGCCAGCCGATGCCGATGCATCTTCTGTTTGCTCCTGCGAAATCCTTCGAGGTCATCCCAAAGGCCGGAGGGAAGATACACAGCAAGCCCAAAAGAAAAGGCCGGTCAGATGACCGGCCTCCCCTTGAATTCTGTCGCTGCGATCAGAAATTGCTGCTGATCGGACCCTGCGGCTCGAAATAGGCCGGGCCTACCGGCGCGGCTGCCGTGTTGAAGGTGTAGCGAGCACCGAGGCGGATCTCGTGAGCTGTCAGATCCTCCCATTCGACACGGGTGCCACCGGTACCGGCGTCATACAACCTGACGGTCTTGGCATCGCCCAGATCCCGGTACTGATAACCAGCATCAATCGCCCAGTTGTCGGTTACGGCATAGGATGCACCAGCCATCAGAGCCCAGGCAAGGTTCCACTCGCTGTGCTGCCCGTCATAATCGGACCGTCCGGAGCCGCCCGGATTGACGGAGTAGGTATTGTCAGTGCGCACATAAGAAGCACCGATACCGGCACCGACATACGGAGTAATCCGGTTCCAGGTCCCTAGATCGATATAACCGTTCAGCATGAGGGTCCAGACATCGATATCGGTATATTCTTCCGAGAACCCACCGGTACAGGTGCCGCACACTGCGTAGCCTTTGGCCTGAGCCGGGGTCTCATAATCCAGCGTAATGTCGCTTCGGAAGTAATCGTTGAACTTGTAGCCGACACCGACGCCGACCATCCAGGCATCGTCCATCGATTCACGCTCAAAGCGCAGATCTCCGACGACCGGATCGTCGAAATTTCCACTCGGGGCATTGTAGAACTTGTATCCAATATCGCCGCGCAGATACAATCCGCCGGTTGCTATCGGAACTTGCGGGATATGCTCGATAACCGGCGCCGGCAAATCCGCGGCATAACCCGCGGTGGAAAGCACAACAGCAAAACCAGTCAGAGACAAACGCTTAAAAAAATTGCCCATGTCCTTGTCCTCTTACGGTGAGCGTCCGCTTCAACTGATGGTCGGACACGTCAAACTCGCATGGACATTAGCGGGAATTCATTAATCGTAACTTAACTCTGTTCTTTAACCGCGTATTTTTACCTTAAGCAATCCTTAACAGGACAGATATTGTTTATGTTTCTTTAACGAAACACCAACAAGGACAAATTCATATCGAATTGAATACTTCTCAGGCTGCTGCGGACGCAACTACACCGGCGATGTCGTTGACGACCTGATTGACCAGGTCCGCATCATCTCCTTCCGCCATCACGCGGATCAGCGGTTCGGTCCCGGAAGCGCGAATGACAAGCCGTCCGGATTTACCCAGCCGGGCTTCGCCATCCTGAATGGCGGACCTGACCTGATCCTGCTCCAGCGGCGCACCGCCCTTGTAGCGGACATTTTTCAGGATCTGCGGCACCGGCTCAAAACGGCGGCAGACTTCCGAAACAGGCTTGTCCTGATCTTTCACGCAGGCAAGCACTTGCAGCGCCGCGATCAGCCCGTCGCCTGTGGTGGCGAAATCGGACAGGCCAATATGTCCGGACTGCTCTCCGCCGACGTTGTAGCCATGGGCACGCATGTGCTCGACCACATATCGATCGCCCACCCTGGTGCGGGCAAGGCCCAGACCGAGACTTTCCAGATAACGTTCCAAACCGAGATTGGACATGACCGTCGCAACGATACCCGGCGCCGACAGGCGGTTGCTCGCCTGCCAGGACTGGGCCACCACCGCCATCAGCTGATCGCCGTCAACCACATCACCGTTCTCATCGACGATGATCACCCGGTCTGCATCGCCATCCAGGGCGATGCCAATATCGGCCCTCACCTCATGCACCTTCCGGGAAAGCGCGCCGGTGGAGGTAGAACCGCAGTCTTCGTTGATGTTGAAGCCGTCCGGAGAAACGCCCACCGTAAATACATCCGCGCCGAGCTCCCACAAGGCTTCGGGTGCCACTTTGTAGGCTGCACCATTGGCGCAGTCGATCACGACCCTGAGGCCTTCCAGGCTCATTTCCCGCGGCAGCGTGCGTTTGGCGAATTCGATATAGCGCTGCTGTGCGCCATCAATGCGCCTTGCACGGCCGAGATCACGTGCGCCGGCCAGACGGGAGGTCAGGTCGCTCACCGCCAGTGCTTCGATTTCCCGCTCGATCTCATCGCTCAGCTTGAACGCGTCGGGGCCGAAAAACTTGATGCCATTGTCCTGGTACGGATTGTGGGAGGCGGAAATCATCACACCCAGATCGGAACGCAGCGAACGCGTAAGCATGGCGACAGCGGGCGTCGGCATCGGACCAAGCAGGAAGACATCCATGCCCACGGAGGTAAATCCGGCGACGAGAGCGGTCTCCAGCATATACCCTGACAGGCGGGTGTCCTTGCCGATCACGACCCGGTGTCGGTGTCCGCCGTTCTTGAAAGCCAGACCGGCCGCCATGCCAACCTTCAGGGCCATCTCTGCCGTCATGGGAAAGGTATTGGCCTGGCCGCGAATGCCGTCGGTGCCAAAAAACTTACGCATCAATCATGCCTGTCTGAATGTTTGCTGTTCACCCTTTGTAGCGCAATCGGGCTCTGCTGCGCTTCAAAATATGTGAGCAATTGTTACTATTCACTAACAATCCGCGGCCTTACCCACACGAAAAATGCCCGGAATTGCCGGGCATTTTCCTCAAGTGTTTCAGATCGCGGGGATCAGGATTGCGGCTGAGGCTCCATGCCGCCGCTCGCCTCGTCGCCGCCACGCTTGGCCCCGGCGGTCGGCACCGCGGACGAACGGCCAACCGGCGTGTCGTCATCAGTGTCACGCACCGGAGGCTTGCCGTTGAGCAGGTCCCGGATCTCGTCGCCGGACAGGGTCTCGTATTCCAGAAGCCCCTTGGCGATCGTATGCAATTGATCCTCGTGGTCGCCCAGGATCTTGTTCGCGGTCTCATAGCCCTGGTTGACGAAGGACTTGATCTCCGCGTCGACGATCTTCTGGGTTTCGTCGGAGACATGCTGGTTCTTGGCGACAGAATGGCCCAGGAACACCTCTTCCTGGTTTTCACCGTAAAGCAGCGGCCCCAGCTTGTCGGACATGCCGAACTGGGTTGCCATGGCCCGGGCCAGCTTGGTTGCCATCTGAATGTCGCCGGAAGCGCCGGAGGTGACTTTCTCGTAGCCGAAGATCATCTCTTCCGCGACGCGGCCACCCATGGCGACAGCAAGGTCGGCCTTGCATTTCGCCCGGGTCAGCGACACCTGATCCTTTTCCGGAAGCCGCATCACCATGCCAAGCGCGCGGCCGCGCGGGATGATGGTGGCCTTGTGGATCGGATCGGAAGCTTCCTGATGCAGCGCGACCAGCGCATGACCGGCCTCATGATAGGCAGTCAGCTTCTTTTCGTCCTCGGTCATGACCATGGACCGGCGCTCCGTCCCCATCATGACCTGGTCCTTGGCCTTCTCGAAATCGTCGAGCGTCACGAACCGCTTGCCCACACGCGCCGCCAGCAGGGCGGCTTCGTTCAC
>JBNLAU010000204.1:0-9831 GCA_050302295.1 Roseibium sp.
CCGACTTTCTTGATCATCTCGGTAAATCCGAAACCGGCGGCAACCACGCCGATTGATCCGACAATCGACGAGGGATCGACGAAGATCTCGTCTCCGGCAAGCGCGATCATGTAACCGCCACTGGCGGCCACGTCCTCGACGAAAACCAGAACGTCCTTTTCCTTCTCCTTCGCAAGATCCCGGATCCGCTTGAAAATCAACCGTGACTGCACGGGAGAACCGCCCGGAGAATTGACGATCAGCGCAACGGCGGGCGCCTTTTTGATCGAAAACGCCTTTTCCAGCGGCATTGCGGCGGAGGCAAGGGACAGCCCCGTGCGCATAGGGCTGTTCATGCCGATTGCACCTTGCAGGCGCACGGTCGGAATAACCGTCGTTTCATCACGGAAAGGCTTGGGGAGATAACGGCGGATGGAAGAAAGCACGCGAGAATAGTCCTGACAGAGTTCACAAACTCAACCGGATATATGCATCCGGGCGGCACTTGCAAAGGCTCCTGACCCCGGAAAATACCATAATGGTATTCTTGCAGTGGCCGGTGTCCTGTCAGCTGCCGAAGGCACTGATCCTTTTTTTGGGCTTCGGTTTCCGCTTTGTTTTTTCTTCCTGCAGTTTTTTGATCATCCCTGCCGTCTCTGACTGCTGATCCGGTTCGAACGGCCAGTTCAGCTTGACGCCCGCCTGATTGTTGTTGCGCCAGACAATCATTGCCGAAATGGGCAGGTCCAGACCCGGGATGGAAACCTCTATGTCCTGCGGCAGGCTGCCCAGCCTGTCGCCTTCCAGGCGGCAGCCGGATCTGCTTGCGTCCACTATCCGGCATTTCATTGTGACCGGACTGGTGCGTCCGCAGACGATTGCAGTGATGCAGACCCGACGGCGGATTTCCCGGCGCTGCTCGTTGGCGCCCGGCGTTTTGGCCTCGAACGAGATCTGGGCCTCGTTGTCGCCGTAAGCCGTTACGATGCCGCGGACCAGCTTGTCGATCCCCGGGAGCCGCAGTCCGACCTCCTCCTTCAGAAGGTCCACCTTGTCGGAGACAATCCAGCACCCCTTTGCGTTCAAGTCGTGCGCCTTCGCCTCAAAACAGGACATGTCAGCCAGATCGACGACAAGCGCTGAAAGACTGTTGCTTGCTGCCTCTGTCACCATGGCAAGATTACCCAAACCGTTCCCCCGAAAGTATCGCCCGAGAATGCAACCTGAAGTCTGAACCACAAGTTAACGCAAGGTCATTTTTGAATGTCCGTCTATAAACCAGTTTCCCGAATGCGGGCGTATTTTCATCCGCCGGATAGGCGACAGCCGGAACAGATTTCGTCCAGTTCAGATTGCGGGCTTCCGGCGCTTGACGGCAAAACCGCTGGTGTCCACTTTTCGTTTTGATTTCACACCGGCTTTTTCAGCCAGATCGGGTGGTTTGATGCGCTTGTCATCAAATTCCTTGCCATTCGAGAACTGCCAGGTCAGCTTTACGCCCGCCAGGCCGGAACCGCGCCAGACAATCTGGCCGTTCACCGGCATATCCAGACCACCGATCTGCAGCTTTATTTCATCCGGAAGTCTTTCAATTCCGGCGCTTTCAAGACGACATCCGGAGTGGCTGGCGTCAATGATATCGCATCTCTGTCCGTTCTCCGACTGGCGTCCGCTGACCCAGGCCGGAATGAACACTTTCCGCCTGCGCTCGTGGCGCTTTTCCTGCTGAGGCGTGTCTGCAAACTGGAACGATACATAGACTTCGCCATCTTCGATTTTTTCCACCCGGCCCCTGATCATCCGATCAAATCCCGCCCTGCGGATGCCAACGGTTTTGCCAAGATACGTCAGCCTGCTGGACTGAACCCGGCAGCCCTTTTTGCAAAAGCCGGACGCCAGCGTCTCTTCACAGTCTAGCGTGTCCAAATCCAGAACCAGAATTTGCAATTCCGCATTTTCTGAAGTTTTTTTCTCCGGCTCTGCCAAGCTGCCCTCCTTGTTCCAAGCATGCCGGGAAATCGCTCCTGATCCGGGAGACTGGAAGCCAACCGCGATAAAACATGGCAGTTTTAACAAGGACTAAAAATTCGGGAAGAGTTGCGAGATAAACTTGGAAAATTACGGCCTACCTCGAAATTTCCCAGGATATCGCCATGGAGAACTGAAATTCACCTCAGGTTACTTTGCGCAGCAAGTAGATACCCAGCGCCGAATACCGCAACTTTTGATTTAATTCTCCGAACCCGGTGTCAAATGGCGCCGAATTGCCAGAAAATCCCGCCAGGAGAGCCTTTTTTCAAGTGGACTCCGCAACAAATAAGCAGGGTGATAGGTGGCGATGGCCGCAATCTCCTTGCCTTTGCCGGGATAGCTCATCCAGCGACCCCGCATCTTGCGGATACCGTCCTGGGCGCCAAGAAGGGTTTTGGCCGAGGCGGCGCCCAGAAACACCAGCACGTCCGGGTTCACCAGTTCAATCTGCCGCTTGATGAACGGCTTGCAGATCTCGGTTTCCTGCGGAGTGGGCGTTCTGTTTCCCGGCGGGCGCCACGGTACGACGTTGGCGATATAGGCAGACGACCGGTCGAAGCCGATCGCGTCCAGCATCCGATCCAGCAGTTGACCGGACCTGCCGACAAAAGGTTTGCCCTGCAGGTCCTCATCGCGGCCCGGAGCTTCCCCAACGAACATCAGCCTCGCGGCCGGATTGCCATCGGAGAAAACCAGCTTCTTGGCCGTCAGTTTGAGGTTGCAGCCGTCGAATGTCTCCAGGCAGGCCCGCAAGTCGTCGAGCGTCGACGCGGATGCCGCAAGATCCCGGGCCGCCGCGATGACCTGCGCGTCCGGAAGTACGGCGGTTGGTGCACCGGATGACACCGGCTCCGGTCCTGCAGCGGGCGCCTGCCGCGCCACAGGCTGATCCGCCTGCCGCACCTGCCCATGGGAGGCCTGGGCGGCTTGCGGTGCCACGCGCGCGCCGCCGGCCGGCGCCTGGTTTGGCTGATATTGAGCTGCCTGCTGTACTGTCAGCTCGAACCAGTCCCGCGGCTCCTCACCCAAAAAACAGTCGACGCCTGAATTGGTGTAGAAATCCAGCAGTGCTTCGATTTGGCGTAGGTCGTTCGGGATTTGCTGCAAAATTGGGGCCTCCGGCAGCGGAGTTTAACTTCTGGACGCGGCAGAACAAGAAGACAAACATGCAATACCGGAACAGGCCGCCGTTTTCCAACGGCTTTGCACATTCTTCCGCAAACTTCCGCAAATTTGCATAAATTACGTTTACGTAAACGTAATAACCCTCTTGACGCCCTCTTCCAGCTTTGGTCTATCAGAACCCAATTGCTGGCAAGCAGTGCCCGATTTGGCAAATGGCGATGAAAAATGTCGTGTTTTGCCCTGCAAAATAGGGCAAATAGGGCGATAGAAGCGGTGCCATACCCCGTTTTCAGGGCTGAGGGAGACAAAGATGAGCGAACAAGACGCGCTTGGCGAACGTGAGAGCATGGATGTGGATGTCGTGATTGTAGGTGCCGGCCCGGCCGGGCTGGCAGCAGCAATCCGGCTGAAGCAGATCGCGAATGAAAAAGGCGAAGAGCTGAGCGTCGTGGTGCTGGAAAAGGGGTCGGAAGTCGGCGCGCATATCCTGTCCGGTGCCGTCATTGACCCGATCGCCCTCGACCAGCTTCTCCCGGATTGGCGCAAGGAAGACTCACCGATCAAGACCCCGGTGACGGCAGACCATTTCCTGGTGCTGGGCCCTGCGGGCTCCATGCGTCTTCCGAACCTCTGCCTGCCGAAACTGATGAACAACCACGGCAACTACATTGTATCGCTCGGCAATGTCTGCCGCTGGCTGGCGGAGAAAGCCGAAGCCCTCGGCGTTGAAATCTACCCGGGCTTTGCCGCAGCAGAGCTGCTTTACGACGATGACGGCAATGTCGAGGGCGTCGCGACCGGCGACATGGGCATCGGCCGCGACGGCAAGCCGAATGCCATGTTCACCCGCGGCATGGAACTGCGCGGCAAATACACGCTCATCGGCGAAGGCGCCCGTGGCTCGCTGGCCAAACAGCTGATCGAGAAATATGAACTCGACAAAGACAGCGACGTGCCGAAGTTCGGCATCGGCATCAAGGAACTCTGGCAGATCGATCCCGAGAAGCACCACCAGGGCCTGGTGCAGCACTCGTTCGGCTGGCCGCTGGACGGCAAGACGGGCGGCGGGTCCTTCCTCTATCACCTTGAAGACAACCAGGTCGCTGTCGGCTTCGTTATTCACCTCAACTATGAAAACCCATGGCTGTCGCCGTTTGACGAGTTCCAGCGGTTCAAGACCCACCCGGCCATCCGCGAGACCTTTGAAGGCGGTAAGCGCATTTCCTATGGTGCGCGCGCCATCACCGAAGGCGGCTACCAGTCGGTGCCGAAACTGTCGTTCCCCGGCGGTCTTCTGATGGGGTGCTCGGCGGGATTTGTGAACGTGCCGCGCATCAAGGGCTCTCATAACGCCATGCTTTCCGGCATGCTGGCCGCGGAAGAAGTCATGGCAGCCATCGGACGCGGTGAAGCCCATACGGAGCTTACCAACTACGACAAGGCATGGCGCGATAGCCCGATCGGCGATGACCTGAAAAAGGTCCGCAACGCCAAGCCGCTCTGGTCGAAATTCGGTACCTGGCTCGGCATCAGCCTGGGCGGCCTGGATATGTGGACCAACGAGCTGTTCGGCTTTTCCTTCTTTGGAACGCTGAAACACGGCAAGAAGGATTCAGAGACGCTGAAACCGGCCAAGGACTGCAAGAAGATCGATTATCCGAAGCCGGATGGCGTGGTTTCCTTCGACAAATTGTCCTCCGTCTTCCTCTCCAACACCAATCACGAGGAAGACCAGCCGATCCATCTGAAGGTGAAGGACGACAAGCTGCAGAAGACCTCCGAGCACGATGTCTTTGCGGGCCCTTCCAACCGCTACTGCCCGGCCGGCGTTTACGAATGGGTCGAGGAAGGCGAAGACGCACCGCGTTTCCAGATCAATTCGCAAAACTGCGTCCACTGCAAAACTTGCGACATCAAGGATCCGAACGGGAACATTACCTGGACGGTACCGGAAGGCGCCGGCGGGCCGAACTATCCGAACATGTAACGCGCCGGCCCGGATGAAAACAGGATGAGCCACGGCCCCGCCGTGGCTTTTCTCTTTTAAGCTCCTCCAAGCTCAGAACAAACAAGAACCGGCCTGGCCGTGTTCGGTCAATGCGCATCTCTGTGCGCTTCACCTTCTTGCACTTGCGGAACAAATTCCGGTCAGGCGCAGCCGCCACCAAACTCCACGTTTCGGATGCAAAGATGATTCGCAGGTTGTTTTCTGCCATTCACAGTACAACAGGTAATAGATTTTCCCTTTCAGTTACAGCTAGATAGAGAATTCAAACCTGTAAAATCGGGTCATAAATTTTTTCTATATAACAATAGATTAAGAAAATGTTTCCGGTAATTCTTTGAAATTAAAGCATTTCTTCCAAGATCTCTTCCTCTTTCTTAGCCACAATTTGTTGAAGTGGAGACATTATTTTTATCTAATATCTAGGTAAGCCTTTGTTTAAATAAAGCTTTTTAGGTACCCGACTCAAAAAACCCGGCAAACCGACAGTCGTTGCGGACTTCGTTTGGTTAATCTAGCTTTACTTCCAAGGGGCAGAATTGATCGACACCGGGCAAGTTCTTAACATCACCATCAAGGACTTCGCAGGGTTCGCTCAACTTCCCCGAACAGACCCAGGACATCAAACCGCAACCCAGCGGCCAGATTGCCTTGTGGGACGGAGGAACGTGGATCCATAACCGAAATGCGGCGGTTTCGGAAAAGGCTCTGCCGGGCTTCCGTCACACTCAATCAGAGAAGCTTTGGCTCCTTTGAAACCCATCGACCACAAGGCAAAGCACCGGGAAGGCCACTTCCCGGTGCTTATTTTTTCAGAAGATCATTCTTGCGCGATGAAGCCGGCGCGCGAGGACAGCTGCAGTTACGCGGCGTTCCGGCCGCTGGCAGGACGCCTGCGCCTGGACCGTCTTGAGTTGTCCCGGTTGTCGTTGTCACCGGCCGATGTCTGGCTGCGGTTCGGTTTCCTGCCGGACGGTTTGCCGCCGCGGTTGCCACCACCCCGTTTCGCCCTGCCTGCAGCGGCAGACATTGGCGGCACTTCGCCGCTGGCGACTTCAATATCAATACCGATCAGCTTTTCGATCTGGCGGAACAGGCCGATTTCCTCAGGTGCGCACAGAGCAACCGCTTCACCTTCGGCACCAGCACGGGCCGTGCGGCCGATGCGGTGAACATAGGCTTCCGCCACTTCCGGCAGTTCGAAATTGTAAACATGGCTGACGCCGGGGATGTCGATGCCGCGGGCAGCGACATCGGTTGCCACCAGCACATTGATCTCACCTGATTTCAGGTCGCGGATTGCCCGGTCCCGCTGGTTCTGGCTTTTGTTGCCGTGGATGGAACCCGCGTCAACGCCCGATTGCGACAGCTTGCGCATCAGCCGTTCCGCGCCGTGCTTGGTACGGCAGAACACAAGCGACAAGTCTTCCGGGTTGGTCTGCAGTTGCTCGACCAGAAAATCGGTCTTGGCCTTTTGATCCATGAAATGGACGTACTGGGTGATCTTGTCCGCTGTCTTGCCCGCAGGCGAAACTTCCACCCGTTCAGGATTGCGCAGATAGGACTGGGCCAGTTCGTTGATCTGTTTCGGCATGGTTGCCGAAAAGAGCAGTGTCTGCCGCTCGTCGGCTACAAGGCGCGCAATCCGGCGCAGGGCATGAATGAACCCAAGATCGAGCATCTGATCGGCTTCATCCAGAACAAGATAGGATGCCGTTCCCAGATCGACTGCCTTGCGGTCGACAAGATCCAGAAGACGCCCCGGTGTCGCCACCAGAATATCGGTACCCTTGGAGAGGCGCTTGATCTGGCCGTTGATGGATACCCCACCAACCACAGAAGAGACCCGCAGGGGTGTGTTCTTCAGGTAGGAAACCAGATTTTTAGCGATCTGATTGACCAGTTCGCGGGTCGGCGCCAGGATCAGCGCGCGGGTTCCCCTCGGTTGCGGCCTTTGTCTTTCGGCCTGCAGCCGGTCGATCAAAGGCAGGCCGAACGCGGCGGTTTTGCCGGTGCCGGTCTGTGCCAGGCCTATCAGGTCCTTGCCGTCCAGGATCAGCGGAATTGCCTTTTGCTGGATCGGGGTTGGCGTGTCATATCCGTTTTCGGTAACGGCAGTCAGCAGGTCGTCGGAGAGTCCCAGGCTGTGAAAGTCGGTCAATATAAATTCCTTGACTTCAAACGTAACGAAATACGCTTGGGTGACCGCAAGGCTCTTGCCTTGCAGTTTGGTTTTGAAGTGCAGCAGCCGGTGTCAAATGAATGAATGCACCGTGCCGCCAGACCCTCGCGTGAAATGGGAACTGTTGAGCCCCTCATTAGGCTCATGTTGTCGCAATGTTTAAGCGGCAGCCTCTTTAAGCACTCGGAATTCGAGTTGAAAGGCGCGCTGTCTGCTCACGCGGCAGCTATTGCTGGCTGCTGTATCGGCTTAGAAGTCTTAAAAGTCAAGCAGGCTGATCAGAAATCTCCTTGGAGTTCAATGCGTTTTCCGTCTGACGGGCGCGCCCCCTATCCGCCGCAGATCACCGCAGAGGACGGATTTCAGTGTCCTAACAAGAGGAAAGCCCCTAAGTGAGCTATGGCACGAGGCGGATCAGGCGGCCATTGTTGCTGTCGGTCAGAATATAGAGGAAACCGTCCGGTGCCTGCCGCACATCGCGGATTCGCTCGCCGAGGCCCGTCAGCAACTTCTCTTCGCCCACGACACTATTACCCTCAAGATCAAGCTTTGCCAGATGCCGTCCACGCAGGGCGCCGACCAGCAGATCCCCTTTCCAGTCCGGATAGGTATTGCTGGTGACAAAAGCCATGCCGGAAGGCGCGATGGACGGATCCCAATAATGAATGGGCTGCTCCATGCCGGGTTTGGACGCGCCCTCACCGATCTTGGCACCGGAATAATGGCGGCCGTAGGAAATCACTGGCCAGCCATAGTTCTTGCCGGCTTCGGGAATGTTGACCTCATCGCCGCCGCGCGCGCCATGTTCCACAGTCCACAGCATGCCGGTTGCCGGATTTATCGCGGCGGCTTGCGGATTGCGGTGGCCGATTGACCAGATCTCCGGTTTGTAACCGTCCGTGGCGAGGAACGGATTGCCCGGGGCCGGCTCCCCGTCCCGGGTCAGCCGCAACACCGATCCCGTGTGCTCCGCCGGGTTTTGCGCCCTCGGACCGTCCCCACGGTCGCCGAGGGTCATAAACAGGTTGCCGTCCGGCGCAAAGGCCAGCCGCGAGCCGAAATGCCGCCCGCCATAGGCCTTGTTGTTGGCGGCAAAAATCGTCTTGCCGTCGGCCAGGCGCAATCCCTCATTGTCATCGGCAAGCCTTGCCCTGAAAACGGAGGTTCCCGCCCCTTCGGGCGAGCCTTGCGAAAAGGTCATGAATACCGTCCGGTCAGTCTCGAACTCCGGGCTGAGTGCGATGTCCAACAGGCCGCCCTGACCATGGGCAAAAACCTCAGGCGTGCCCGGAACAGCGCTTTGAGTGCCATCTGCGGATACGAATTTCAGAAGCCCGTCACGCTCGCTTATGAGATAGCCGCCGCCGGGAAGAAACGCGACGCTCCACGGATGGGACAGGTTGTCTGCAACCATCTCCAGCCTGATGGAAGACTGGGCCTTGGCCGGCAGACTTCCGAAGGCACCTGTGACAAACACAGCTGCCGCGAACGCCGAAATGAATTTCGCTCTGAATTTCATAGAGCACCTGCTCCAAGACCGATTTTCCGGTTTCCTCTCCGGGATCTCCGCACAGAGATTATAACCGGTCTTCCGGTTCGACAAAAATCCGGAGCACCAGGTGCTATCGTGAAGAGCGTCGCGCTTTGGCTAACCCTGCTCCAGCCGCCCTGCGATCGTGCGCTTTTCGTAGGCAACATTCCACTCGATCAGCGTGCGCCAGACATTCTCCGCCTGTTCGCCTTCAAGTCCCAATTCCCCGGCGCGCTTTTTGATCGCGGCAATCATGGTTTCGATGCGCTCGTGATCATAGGCCTCATCCGGACACTGTTTCAGCTCCGCCATACGGCGCACATAACCTTGCCGCCGGGCGAAGATCTGAAGCAGCTCCTCGTCCAGGGCATCGATGGCGGTGCGGATGTCGGCTTTGCTGACGCAGTCTGCAGGCTGTTTCACTATTGGCTACTTGTATCTTCAACAAAACGGATGCGGACCGGTTTACCGGTCCGCGGTGATGAAAAGATGGCGCGACTTGAAGCGGCTATTTGTCGACGTGGGTTTGCGCTTCAACGCTTGCCAGAGCCGACATGTTGACGACCCCGCGTGAGGTCACCGATGGCGTCAGGATATGCGCGGGTTTCGCGGCCCCCAGAAGGATCGGCCCGACATGCAGGGCCTGGGTCGCAACCTTCAGGAGGTTGTGGGCGATATTGGCCGAGTCCAGGTTCGGGAACAGAAGCAGGTTCGCCTCACCGCTCAGCTTGCTGTTCGGCATGACCCGTTCGCGCAAGGCGACGTTCAAGGCGGAATCGCCGTGCATCTCGCCATCGGCCTCCAGATCAGGACAACGCTCCCAGATCAGTTCCAGCGCCTCGCGCATCTTCCGCGAAGACGCCGTTTCCCGGGAACCGAAGTTGGACATGGACAGAAGCGCGACCTTCGGCTCGATGCCAAAACGGCGGATCTCGTCTGCTGCCAGGGTCGCCATTTCGGAGATCTCTTCGGCGGTCG
>JBNLAU010000205.1:0-10717 GCA_050302295.1 Roseibium sp.
GCGGCTCCCAGCCCAGGAACACAATGTCATTATCGCGGCGGTTGGCACGGGCCACCTGGGCCAGCATGCCCTGCTCGGAGGATTCAACCACCTCGAAGCCTTCCAGGCCGAAAAGGTTTTCGTCGATCATGCCGATGATCAGACGGTTGCCGTCGTTGCCCGCCTCGATGCCGTAGATCTTGCCGTCAAGCTCGTCCTTGAACTTGGCGATGTCCTCAAAGCTCTTCAGGCCCTTGTCATAGGTGTATTGCGGCACGGCGAGGGTGTACTTCGCGCCTTCCAGGTTGGCGCGCACGGTTTCGACGGAACCGTCTTCCCGATATTTCTTGATATCGCCTTCCATGCTCGGCATCCAGTTGCCGAGGAAGATGTCGATGTCCTCGTTTTTCAGGGAAACATAAGTCACCGGCACGGAAAGAAGCTTCACATCCGGCTCATAGCCGAGCGCTTCCAGCACAACGCTTGTTGCCGCAGTGGTTGCTGTGATATCGGTCCAGCCCACATCCGAGAAGCGAACAACCTTGCAGCTTTCCGGATCGTTTGCCAGCGCTGTTCCGGACATCATCAGCCCGAGTGCTAGAGCTCCAGCAAGTTTCGCCTTAAGTTTCATGGAAATACCTCCTTGGAAAGTGACCACTTGTTATTGCAGCAGGAAATCGGCAGGTCGGCAGAGAAATCTACCGTCCGTTTCCTCTCCCCGCACCTTGGATGATCCCGATCCAAACATCCACCGGGAATATTTGCAAGTTTTCATTGATTGATCGATCAATTAAAAATAGATTTCAGTGAAATCTGGAGATAGCAATGCCCAAAGTCGGAATGGAAGCGGAACGTCGTCGCAGCTTAATTGACGCGACAATCGAAGCTATTCATGAACGAGGATACAGTGACGTGACCATGGCGCAAATCGCCAAGCGCGCCGGTGTGTCCGGTGGCCTGGTGCATCACTATTTTGGATCGAAGGATCACCTTCTGGCGGCGACAATGCGTCACCTGCTGACGGAACTCGGCAGGACCATCCGGGATGGCCTGGCGAACGCTGAAACGCCGCGTGAGCGGATCTCCGCGATCATCGCCGGCAATTTTTCCGTGAACCAGTTCAGGCCGTCCATCATCGGGGCCTGGCTTGCTTTTTATGTCCAGTCCCGGACCACCGCGAGTAACAGACGGCTTTTGCGCATCTATGCCGCCAGGCTCGCATCCAATCTGACCCACAACCTAAGAGCTTTCATGCCGCAGGACGAAGCCCGGCGGATCGCGGAAGGCACCGCATCGATGATTGACGGGGTCTGGATCCGGCAGGCCCTGAGCGACGCCAAGACCGACCGCAATGCTGCGATCGCCATGGTCGAGGACTATGTCGAAACGCAGATTGCCGCGCAGAGCGCAACAACAACAATCAAATAAGACGCTGGAACGCCTTCATGACCGACACGTTCGATTTCATCATTGTAGGTGCGGGCTCAGCCGGCTGTGCCATGGCGTACAGGCTCTCCGAAGACCCCAGGAACCGCGTTCTGGTTCTGGAATTCGGCGGGACCGACGCCGGCCCCTTCATCCAGATGCCGGCCGCCCTCTCCTATCCGATGAACATGCCGATTTACGACTGGGGTTTTGAGAGCGAGCCGGAGCCGCATCTCGGAGGCCGGCGCCTCGCAACGCCGCGCGGCAAGGTCATCGGCGGGTCGTCCTCCATCAACGGCATGGTCTACGTGCGCGGCCATGCCTGCGACTTCGACACGTGGGAAGAAATGGGAGCATCGGGCTGGGGCTACCGGAACGTGCTGCCCTACTACAAGCGTCTTGAGGCCAGCCAAGGCGGCCAGTCCGGCTGGCGCGGCACGACGGGTCCCTTGCATGTTCAGCGCGGCACCAAGTGGAGCCCGCTCTTCGACGCCTTCAAGCAAGCTGGCGAACAGGCCGGCTACGGCATCACGGCCGACTACAACGGCGAGCAGCAAGAAGGCTTTGGCGACATGGAAATGACGGTCCACAAAGGCCGCCGCTGGTCCGCCGCCAATGCCTATCTGAGACCCGCGCTCAAACGCGGCAATCTGGAGCTGATCAAGGGAGCGCTGGTGCGCAAGGTCCAGATCGAGGACAACAGGGCAGCCGGCGTAGAGTTCGAAACCAGTGGCGAAATCCGCACGGCGAAGGCGGCGCGGGAAGTTATCCTCTCTGCCTCTTCCATCAATTCGCCGAAAATCCTGATGCAGTCCGGCATCGGCTCGGCGGGCGACCTCAACGGCCTCGGGATAGACGTGGTTGCCGACCGCCCCGGCGTCGGCGCCAATCTTCAGGACCATCTGGAGCTTTACCTGCAGCAGGCCTGCACTCAACCGATCACGCTCTACAAGCACTGGAACCTGATTTCCAAGGCGTTTATCGGGGCGCAATGGCTGTTCTTCAAGAAAGGGCTCGGCGCCTCCAACCAGTTCGAAAGCTGCGCGTTCATCCGCTCAAAGGCTGGCGTCAAGTATCCCGACATTCAGTATCACTTCCTGCCATTCGCGGTGCGCTATGACGGCCAGGCGGCGGCGGAAGGCCATGGCTTCCAGGCCCATGTCGGACCGATGCGGTCCAAATCGCGCGGCCAGGTGAAACTCACGTCCAGCGACCCGCGCGAAAAACCGTCAATCCTCTTCAACTACATGTCCCATGAAGAGGACTGGGAGGATTTCCGCAGCTGCATCCGCCTGACCCGCGAGGTTTTCTCTCAGGATGCCTTCGCCCCCTATCGGGGCAAGGAGATCCAGCCGGGTGAGCACGCGCAAAGCGACGAGGCACTTGACGATTTCATCCGCGAGCATGTGGAAAGCGCCTTTCACCCATGCGGCACCTGCCGGATGGGGGCAAAAGACGATCCAATGGCGGTGGTCGACCCGGAATGCCGGGTGATCGGTGTCGACGCATTGCGTGTTGCGGACAGTTCCATTTTCCCGCAAATCACCAATGGCAATTTGAACGGACCGTCTATTATGGTCGGGGAAAAGGCATCCGACCACATTCTCGGCAAGGATCCGTTGCCTGCCTCCAATCAGGAACCGTGGATCCATCCGGATTGGCAAGCCAGCCAGCGCTGAAATTCGCCGGATCATCACCGGCCGTAACAAACATTGAGGAGCCAACCCATGCGCGCCCAACCACAAGCTTCGCATTATGTCGGCGGCTCTTACCTTGAGAGCCAGTCCGGAACGCCGTTCGATTCACTCTATCCGGCCACCGGCGAAGTGATCGCGCAGATCAGATCAGCCGACGATGCTGTCATCGAGGCCGCCATCGAGGCTGCCCGCAAAGGACAGAAAGCCTGGGCGGCAACGCCGCCGGTGGAGCGGGGCCGCATCCTGCGCAAAACGGCGGAAATTCTCAGGGAGCAGAACCGCGAGCTTTCCGTGCTGGAGACGCTGGACACCGGCAAGCCCCTGCAGGAAACGCTGGTTGCCGACGCGGCCTCCGGGGCAGATTGCCTGGAATATTACGGCGGCCTCGCGGCGACGTTGACCGGCGAACATATCGATCTCGGCGGTTCCTTTGCCTACACCAAGCGCGAACCGCTCGGTATCTGTTTCGGCATCGGCGCCTGGAACTATCCGATCCAGATCGCCTGCTGGAAGGCCGCGCCCGCGCTCGTCTGCGGCAATGCCATGATCTTCAAACCGTCGGAAATAACGCCGCTCAGCGCTCTGAAGCTGGCTGAAGCCTTTACCGAGGCCGGCTTGCCGGCGGGTGTTTTCAACGTCATCCAGGGGTTTGGTGACGTCGGTGCGAAAATGGTCGCCCATCCGGAAGTCGCCAAGATCTCGCTTACCGGCTCGGTGCCGACGGGCGCCAAAGTCGCGGCACTTGCCGGGGAACACCTTAAAAAAACCACGCTCGAGCTTGGCGGCAAATCACCCCTGATCGTCTTTGACGACGCCGATATCGAAAACGCGGTCTCGGCGGCGATCAACGCCAATTTCTATTCCACCGGGCAGATCTGTTCCAACGGCACGCGCGTCTTCGTGCATGAGGCCATCAAGGAGCAATTCGTTGCCCGCCTGGCCGAGCGCACGTCCAATGCCGTTCTCGGCGACCCGCTGGACGAAGCCACGAATATCGGCCCGCTGGTTTCCCGGCAGCAATGGGACAAGGTTCTCCACTACATGGAAGTTGGTGTGGAGGAAGGTGCGCGCCTCGTTTGCGGCGGCGGGGCTGCGAGTGTGGACAGCTTCCCGGACGGATACTTTGTGCAGCCGACGGTGTTCGCCGACGTCAGGGACGACATGCGCATTGCCCGCGAGGAGATCTTCGGTCCCGTGCTCAGCGTTCTCGATTTCTCCGATGAGGACAATGTGATCGCCCGGGCCAACGACACTCCATTCGGACTTGCTGCAGGTCTCTTTACCAGGGACATTCAGCGCGCTCACCGGGTGATCGATCAGCTGCAGGCCGGAACCTGCTGGATCAACACCTACAACCTGACCCCGATCGAAATGCCTTTCGGCGGTTACAAGAAATCAGGCATCGGCCGTGAAAACGGCCACGCGGCAATCGAATACTACAGCCAGGTGAAAAGCGTTTACGTGGAAATGGACGGGGTCGAGGCCGCGTTCTGAGACTGAAACCCTTTCAGGGTATTGCCGACCGGCAATGAGTATATCTCACGCCGGGGTCGTCGGCCGGGCATGCGGCAAGCGCTTGCGCATTCGCCTCCGTCCGTCAGACGGGGCAAGTTTCTTTGCGCTCATGTTCTTTTCTGATTGAACTCTGACATCCTGGCCCCAGATAATTCTCGAACCCGTGCTTTTGGAGCCGTCATGACCCGCACCGAGCTTGATCCCGCGCCGCGCTCCTATGCGCCGCATGTTTTTCTGCTCAACCGGTCGAGACGCGGCGCGTCCTGTGCGCCTTCGCAACAGAGCCTTGAAGACGTTCAATCCTGGCTGCTGCATGAGGCAACACGGATCGACAATGTCATGCTGCTGTTCGAGGAATTCGCCTGGCGTTGCCGTGCGGCGCAACTCGGCCTGGATCGCGCGACGCTTCATGTCGGCACGCTACATCCCCGGCTGGTCGGCTTTTCGTGGTTCTGGAACTGCCAGGATGAGCTTTGTGATGAAATGGCCGCGGACGCGGCGGTCATCGCCCAGGCCGCCTTCACCAGTAATCCGCTTTACAAAGTCATGCATGAAGGACAGACGATCAAGGTCGATCTGGAAACGCAAGAAGGCGCCCAATCCGCTCCGCTGATGAGAGAACTCGCTGATCAGGGGTATACGGCCTACATTGCTCTGCCCCTCAGTTCCCGAGGAGAATTGCGAAACGCCATGACACTGGCGTCCATGCAGCCGGGCGGTTTTCCGGCCGCCGACAAGGAAAAGATCCGCAGCCTGATCGACCTGCTGGCGCTTCACGTCGAACGCCATATCGTGCAACTGATCGCGCGCAACGTTGCCGACACCTATCTCGGACCGATTGCAGGCCAGCGGGTGCTAGACGGCAAGATCAAACGGGGCGACGGCGAGGCCATCGAGGCGGTCGTATTCATATCCGACATGCGTGGTTTCACCGGGCTGGCCGACCGGCTCAGCGGGCCAGAAGTCACCGCCATCCTGAATGCCTATTTCGACCGAATATCGGACGCTGTCATCAGCCACGGAGGCGATATCCTGAAATTCATGGGCGACGGCATTCTCGCAGCGTTCGACCAGAAGGCGCTTGGGGAAGCCGCAGCCGCCGATGCCGCCGTGAAGGCCTCCAAGACCGCGCTTGCGGCAATCGACGCGCTGAATGCCGCGCCGCCGGAAGACCTGCCGGATCCGGAACTGTGGCACCCGCTTAAAATCGGCATTGGCCTTCACCGGGGCGAAGTGTTTTTCGGCAACGTCGGCGGCGAGGAGCGGCTTGATTTCACAGTGATCGGCCGGGCGGTGAATGAAACCAGCCGGGTGGAATCATTGTGCAAACCGCTCGGCCGGGACCTGTTGTTGACGGCGCCGGTCCGCGAGGCCCTGTCGGGGGATCTGCAGACAGGCCTTAACGAAATGGGCGAGCACGCGCTGCGCGGCGTCGGCAAACCGGTTGCCATTTTCTCGGTACAATAACAAGGCAGCGCTTGAACGTCACTTCGTCAGGATCAGCTTGCCCTGTTTGGTGATGGACAGGCGGTAGGTTTCGTCATTGTGCTGTATATGAATCTGCCGCAAATCACCGAACAGATCGCGGGAATCGAGTTCCGGATTGGGTGTCGCCGCGATAGCTCTGCGGGTGTGGCCGGCGGATGAAAGAGACAGGCGTTGTTTCTGGCTGTTGGCGGTCAATGTCATGGCACAAAATCGGTCCTTGGCCTTCAAATGCAGTGCCCGGCTCCAGCTCTTAAAAAAGACGCTTCACAGGGCATTTCGACAGAGGTTGTAAAAGGTGAGTTCTGAACTCAACTTTATACTTGACACTCATACTCAAGTTTTCATATCAAGGCAATGCCTGATCGAAACGGAACCGGAAATCGCGTCCTCTGGTTTTGCCGAGACGGGACCTCTGAATGTCAGAGGTGAAAATGCCAGGCCAGCCAACCGCCCTCTCCTCTCCCTCAGCGGCCAGCCAGCCCGGCCTTTCTTTCGAACGCTCGAAATGAAAAAAGGCGCCTACCGGATGGTGGCGCCTTTCGTATTCCGTTTTTCGGAAGAACCTTATGCGTTGGCAGCAATCGGCGTTTTCACAACGTCGATGTTCAACAGGTCCCGCATGCCGAACCGGTCTTCCGACAGATCCGCGATCGATTTCCCATCCAGCACGTCCATGAAGGCTTCGAGCGCCTCATGCAGCAGGCCGTTGAAACCGCAGGACACAATCAGCGGGCAGTCCTTGCGGCCGGAATCAAAACATTCAGCCAGGAGAAAGCTCTCCTCTGCGGCGCGAACCACTTCACCGACCGAAATCTGTTCCGCCGGACGAGCCAGCATCACGCCGCCGTTGCGGCCACGAATGGTCCTGATCAGATTGGCGTCGACCAGAACCTTCATGATCTTGAACAGATGGGTTTCGGACATGTCAAAGCTGGCGGCGATATCCGCGACCTTGCTCGGTTTGTCCGGGTTGACGGCGCAGTACATGAGCGCGCGTACGGCGTAGTTTGTCTGTTGTGTCAAACGCATGCCCTAGATATGCGGTGCGATGCCACAAACGTCAATTCAAAATTTGAGTGTTGGAGGCGACTTTTGTCAAAATCGCCCCGAATCTACCTGTTGTCGTCAGCTCACGGCAGGTTCCGGTAGCTGAAATAGTCGAAATCCGCTGTCTTTGCCTGGCCGGACGTATCCATGGCAAGCATGCCGACAAAGGCGCCGGTGAAGTTGCCGTGCGCGCCGCGGCCCGCGGATTCATCCGCCAGCATCGTTGCATCAAAGGCCGGGCCGATGCGCTGCCATTCGGCGCTGCCCGTGCGGAACCAGAAGCGCAGCGCCATGCCCTCGACCGTTACCTTCATGGCAACCGGCCCGCTTGGCGGCAGCAGCACGGGCTGGTCAAGCGGAGCCTCAATGCCGCCCTCGGGATAGTCGCCCGGACAGGTGAGAAGTGTCAGCACACGGCCGGCGTCCTCATCGCCCGCAATGGCGAGACAGAAGAACTGCCAGCGGCCATAATAGGCGATCAATCCGGCGGTCTGCTGAATGTTGTCCGGCTGGAAATCAACCAGCGTCTCGGCTTCGAAATCGTAATTTGTCTGGCGGCGGGCCACCAAAGCCTGCTCGAAGAAGCTGCCGATGGATTCCCGGCCTGTCAGACGCAGATGACCGGGCCTGGCGGTCAGGGAAAACAGGCGCTCCGGGTAAGGCGTACGCAGCCACTGGAACACGGCGGGAAGATCCGGCTCGTCGAAATCGTGCCGGATCGGTTCCTCCGGGAATGGATGTGCCGGCAGGTTCGGTCCGGGCACTTCGGTTTGTGGCTCCATCCCGCCGTCCTCAAGGCGCAGCCAGCCATCTTCCCCCCAGACGCATTTCTGGATCGCGGTTTCCCGGCCCATCTGACACCGGTTCTGCCCAAGACGCGGACGGCCCATCAGATGAACCAGATAGGTTTCCCCGTTCTGCGTTTCGACAAGATCGCCATGCCCGGCCCGCTGGATCGGATTGTCCGGGGCAAACCGCGAGGTCACGACATGCTGGTCCGGATGAATTTCGTATGGCCCGTCGATCCGTTTCGACCGTGCCAGCGTTGCCGCATGGGTGTAAGCGGTCCCACCTTCCGCGGTCAGGAGGTAATACCAGCCGTCCCGCTTATAAAGGTGCGGCCCTTCTGTCAGACGAAGCGGCGAGCCGGCGAAGATGTTCTTGATCGGGCCGACCAGCTTTTTCGCATCGTGATCATATTCCTGAAGCGCGATGCCGGCGAAGGAATGATGGCCGACCCTGTGGTCCCAGATCATGTTCACGTGCCACTTACGGCCATCCTCGTCATGAAACAGCGAGGGATCGAAGCCGGAGGAATTGGCATAGACCGGGTCCGACCAGGGCCCTTCGATATCCGGCGCCGTGACAATATAGTTATGCGCGTCCTTGAAGGAGCCGTCCTTGCGTTTCACGTCCGTATAGACGAGCCAGAACAGCCCGTCGGCATAAGTCAGGCACGGCGCCCAGACACCGCAGGAATCGCCGTTGCCGCGCATGTCAAGCTGTTCGGGCCGGGTGAGCGGCCGGGTGACCAGCCTCCAGTTTTTCAAGTCTCTCGAATGATGGATCTGTACACCCGGGTACCACTCGAATGTGGAGGTCGCGATGTAGTAATCATCGCCAACCCGGCAGATCGACGGGTCCGGATTGAAACCCGGCAGGATCGGATTGACGATGGTTTGAGGTGCGTTACTCATTTACGGCCTCCAAGGGTTTCCTCCCAGAAACGGATTTGCTCTAAACGGCAGAATACTAAGGCAGATTGTCCTTTAAAAAGACGTCGATTCCAATGCGCTCCTGGCCTTCAATGATCGGCACGCCATCGCAGAGCGCCTTGAGCACACGGATGGCACTGCGGATTTCGTGGCCGGGGTCCTGGGCGATAACCGCGTCCAGCACATTGGCTTGCAGCGCTTCGCAGGTGTAGGGCGTCAATTCGTGGCCGATAAAAACGACGTCCTCCGCCCGGCCGGACGCTCTCAGAGCTGCAATTGTTCCCCGGTTGCCGGCACCGATGTTGTAAAGACCCGCAAGATCGGGATGGTCCTTGAGGATCTTTTCCACCAGATCCGAGTTGCGGATGTTGTCGTCCCGGCCTTCCCGGACTTTCAAAAGTTCCAGATGCGGAAAATCCGCTTCAATCACCTGCCGGCAGCCGGCATAGCGGTCGGCATGGTCGCGCAGGCCGAGCGATCCGGCGATCAGGCCGATCTTTGCAGGCCGTTTCGGCAGGAACCGGCCGAGCAGCCGGCCCGCGGTCCTGCCCGCCGCCATGTTATCGATGCCGACAAAATGCCTGCGGGTGGAGGAAGGATGGTCGGACACCAGGGTGACGACAGGAACGCCCCGGTCCTGAAGCCGGTCTATCGCAGCTTGCACTTCCGGGAAGACAGGCGCGACAACGGCGACACCATCGCAAACGGAGCGGTCGAGCACGGCGAGTGTCCCGGCCACGCGGTGGCCGTCGAAGGCGTCGATCGGCTCGACATGGACATGCATACGGTCGCCGCTCATGGTTACCGCGTGAGACGCGGCTTCCCGGGAAAGGTCCTCCATGAAGGCGTTCGGACCGTTGGGAATGAGAAAATGGAAGCGATAGAGCCGCTTCTTGGCAAGTCCGGCGGCGAAGACATCAGGCTTGTAGTTCAGCGTCTCGGCCGCCTGCTTCACCTTCTCGATGGTGACCTTGCGCACACCCGGCCGCCCGTTCAGCACCCGGTCGACCGTGGCAAGGCTGACACCGGCCGTTTCGGCCACGTCGTGAATGGTTACACGCTTCATTCAATCCCCTCGTCTGGCGAAATGCCCGCCGGCGCCTTCGGTCAAGAGCGCAAGCGCAACGATTCCGTTGGAGTATAACCGTGATTGAGGTACGGTCATCAAGAAATGTTGCAGCGCCAAAATCCGGCTGGTTAGGAGAAAATCCGGCCTCAGACGAACTGCCCCGCCGCGTGGCCGGACGACCATGCCCACTGGAAATTGAAACCGCCGAGATGGCCGGTGACATCGACAACCTCGCCTATGAAATAGAGGCCCGGTATTTTCGAGCTTTCCATGGTCTTGGACGAGAGCTCTTTCGTATCCACCCCGCCGATTGTCACTTCCGCCGTGCGGTAGCCTTCCGTGCCGACAGGGATGAGTTGCCAGCGGTTGAGCTGTTCTGCGGCCCGGCGCAGAACCTTGTCAGACTGATCGGCAAGACGCCCCGTCAGTTGAAATGCCTTTGACAGTTCCTCGGCCAGCCGGTTGGGCAGCATCTGCCCCAGTGCTGTTTTCAGGTCCTGCCTGGGGGCTTGTGTCCGTGCCTGCCGCAGCACTTCGAATGTGTCCGTTTCCGGTGCCAGATCGACCGAGATCGGTTTGCCTTCCTGCCAGTAGGAGGAAATCTGCAGGATCGACGGGCCGGAGAGCCCGCGATGGGTAAAAAGCAGCCCTTCCCGGAACGTGGTTTTCTGGAAGGAGACCTTCGCATCCACGGACACGCCCGCAAGACGGCCGCAGAGTTCCTTGTTGGCATCCGAAAATGTCAGCGGGACAAGCGCCGCGCGCGGCGGGATGACATTCAA
>JBNLAU010000206.1:0-3805 GCA_050302295.1 Roseibium sp.
GTGCCGCGGCAGGTCGTGGTACTGGGAAATCCGGTTTGGATCGACCACCCCACGGGTGGCATCAAGGACATAGGTCAGAGCGGCGGCGCTCAACTGCATTTCATATCGCATCAATGCAGCATCGCGTTCAGCACCTTCAAGGCCGGAGACCGCCGGCAGCGATACAAAATAGTCTGCCGGGTTCAGCGCATATTTCGATGCATTGCCGAGTGCGCGGCGGAGCTTCGCAGCTTTGATCGTCGGCTGTCCGTCTTCCAGCCAGACAAAATCAGGGTGCTCCCGGTAATAGGCGATCAGAGCGTCGCCAACTTCGGGCATCACAGTCAAAGTCATGTCTTTGAGTGCCGGTCGGGCTTCATCGAATGCAGTCAGAACCACCGGTGCCGGCGGCGCAGTGTCCGCATCGATTGTTGAGGTCTCGGCGGCGTCGAGGTCTTGCACTTCGGGTTTGAGGTCCTGCTCGGCGGGCTGGACTTCAGCAGTCTTCTTTTCGGAAAGCTCAGCGAGAGAAACCTGTTTCCATGCATCGGGCCGGTAGTTCAGGTAATGGGGGGAAGAGACGCGCACCTTGCCGATCTTTTGGCGCAGCTCTTCCTGCTGCAAGCGCTCCTGATCGTGGCGCAGGCGCTGTTGTTGGGGATTGAACAGCCTCTTGAAGAAATTCTGCGCGGACGCGGCTTCCCCGGGCGCGAGGGTGAAACCGGTTGCGAGCACTGACGCCATCAGGCCTGCCTTGACGGAGTTTCCCAGAAGGGTCCCTGCCCGCTTGTAGATCTTGCAGGCGGGACTGCCGTTCATTCGCTTACGTTGTCTCATTTTCTCTGCTCGCATTGTACCAACCCGAATATCTTAAATTTATATGTATCCGGCACCGCGCCCAAAACGACCGGACATTTTCATACCCTGCTACGGTATATGAGGCTGCCCTTATCACTTTTGCCGGGCAGCGTGTTGAACAGTGAGCCCGTCTCTCGGCAAATCCGAGACATTTTCCACCGAATCCGGGTCAAATCAGCCGTTCATTTCACCTTGATACTATATCAGTCTTGTGAAGTTGGTTAAGGGGCGGCGTCTTGCACAGGTTTTGAATTCAATTCAGTGTGACGTTAATGCCGCGCAATGCCTTCAGGTTGAAACCCGCTGACGCATGTACCATGGATGGCGACAAGCTACTCAAAATGGTGCGCCCCTGTTCTTGCACCCATTCAGGTGCGCCGCCCCTCTTGTTCCATGCCGACAACCGACCAACGCGTGACCGCAATCACGTCTGCCGGCGCAGGATGCCTCTACAAATTCTCCAAAGACGTGAAAAGAACGCCGGAGATAGCCAAATGCCGTTTCAGTTCAATGTCGGTGATCATTCTTCGCCGGTATGGAAATACAAAAGTTTCAGCTCACCCCAATATTCCCAATTGAAATGGGCGCGGAACAAGCTGTTCAAGATGGTCAAAAACAACCCGTCCTGCGACGCCTATTTTAGAACCCTTCCGAATGCGCGCAGCCTGACAAACATGATCAACGACAGCGGCATTTGGGTGAATTATGGACCGACCATTTCCCCGCTTCATGGTGAGATCCATGTGCCGACGGGAGAAATTGCCGTTGGAGACCGGGCCTTCAGGATGGGACGATGGATGGTGCTGGCGACCATCATTCACGAAATGGCTCATCACAACGGCGCTCCAATATCCGGCGGTGACACGCGCGCAGAGGAAGCGGTCTATCATTGCGGCCTTGGCACAGCGAAAGAATATTATGAGGGAGTGGACGACCCGCACACGCCCTACGATCCGAATGTCGGCGGCTAGGATAAGCCACACTTTAAAAAAAAGCCCCGCGCAGGCAGGGCTTTTCCAATTGCATATTGTTCGATCAGAACGGGATTTCATCATCCATCGGACCGGCTCCACCGCCGCCGCCGGACGGACTACCAAAGCCGCCGCCACCGCTGCCGCCCTGGCCGCCGCCATATCCACTCCCACCGCCGCCGAAGCTTCCGCCCTGGTCACTGCCGTAATCCGGCAGTGAGCCTGACTGTGTTCCGCCTTCACCGCGCCCGTCGAGCATGGTCAGGTTTGAATTAAATCCTTGAAGCACCACTTCGGTGGAATAACGGTCCTGTCCGGACTGGTCCTGCCATTTGCGGGTCTGCAGTTGGCCCTCGAGATACACTTTCGATCCCTTGCGCAGATATTGCTCAGCCACCTTGCAGAGACCTTCATTGAAGATCACAACCCTGTGCCATTCGGTTTTTTCGCGGCGTTCCCCACTATTGCGATCGCGCCAGGATTCCGACGTAGCGATCCGCAGATTGGCGATCGGCCGACCATCCTGGGTCCGGCGGATTTCCGGGTCTGCTCCCAGGTTTCCAACCAAAATTACCTTGTTGACGCTGCCCGCCATTCTGCTCTCCTGTTTGTCCTCTTGCGATCCACGCGGCAGATCCTGTTGCTTCTTAGGCAAATCCGCAGGCTTGTGAACCGTGCTGCCAGCTTCGCGGCTTGAAACCAGCACCCTAACGGCCAGCCAGCGGCTTCGCCTGCTTTTTCCCGCGGCTTCGCCCATTTTCCACAGGCCAGACAACTGCACATTCCAGCCCGGCTGCGATCCGTGCGGCGTCGTATCGGCCGCTTGAAGCCATTTCCGTGTGCACACCGATACACTCAAATACCTGTTTGATCCATGGTGACGCACACGTCCTCCATGGATCGACCGTCAGCAATCCGGTGATCGATCCTGTTGTCAGGGCGACACATCCGGCATGTACTTGTTTTGTTCTTATCATTTCGGTAAAACAGATTCAATCGGCAACGAAATTAGGTCCCGGTCTTGATACGCGGCGCAATTGCCCACTGGAAGCGCTGCTCGAAACTGCTATATCGGGGCAAACAGGCACAGGCCTCATGGTACTGCGGTATCCTTGCGCGCATGGATTTCCTCCCTGTGCAGGCAGTCAGGAAGAATGAGAATGACGACACCCAAGGCTCCCAAGCCGGATAACAGCTGGAAAGACGATCCGACGAAGGTGATCAGCGTACGCGGTGCGCGGGAGCATAACCTGAAGGGCGTGGATCTGGATCTGCCGCGCGACAGGTTGATCGTCATGACTGGCCTGTCAGGGTCCGGCAAATCGTCTCTGGCATTCGATACCATTTATGCCGAAGGGCAGCGCCGCTACGTTGAAAGCCTGTCCGCCTATGCGCGCCAGTTCCTGGAAATGATGCAAAAGCCGGATGTGGACCAGATCGATGGCCTGTCCCCAGCCATTTCCATCGAACAGAAGACCACGTCTCGCAATCCGCGCTCGACTGTCGGCACGGTCACTGAAATTTACGATTACATGCGCCTGTTGTTCGCGCGGGTCGGCATTCCCTATTCACCGGCAACGGGATTGCCGATCGAGAGCCAGACTGTCAGCCAGATGGTCGACCGGGTGATGGAGCTTGAGGAAGGCTCCCGGCTCTATCTGCTCGCGCCCATGGTCCGTGGCCGCAAGGGCGAATACCGCAAGGAACTCGCGGAACTGATGAAGAAGGGCTTTCAGCGCGTCAAGATCGACGGCACCTTCCATGAAATCGCGGACGCCCCAGCCCTCGATAAGAAATTCAAACACGACATCGATGTTGTCGTGGACCGGTTGGTCGTACGCGATGATATCGCGGGACGGCTTGCGGATTCTCTGGAAACGGCCCTGAAACTGGCCGACGGCATCGCCATTGCCGAATTTGCCGACAAGACTGATGAAAACGGTGATCCGCAGCGTCTGATCTTCTCCGAAAAATTCGCATGCCCTGTCTCCGGGTTC
>JBNLAU010000207.1:0-6359 GCA_050302295.1 Roseibium sp.
TGCCGGCTCATGGAAGAATTCGGAATCTCCTATTTCTTCGAGCATGAAGACGGCAAACACACGATGATCCTGGCGGATGCCAAGTCCTCCTACAGCCCGATCGTGGGCAACAGCACCATTCCGTTCATTCCCTTGGGCGGTGACAGCCAGCGGGATGAGGAGCATCTCTTCCACTGGGTCCCGAGCCGCAGGTTCCGGACCGGAAAATTTGCCGTCAACGACTATGATTTCGAAAAACCGAGTGCGTCTCTGGAGGCTGAGCGGGACGCAGGCTCGTCCTACCGGGCCGGTTCGCTGGAGAGCTATGATTATCCGGGTCGCTATACGGAAAAGGACAAGGGAGGCAAATTCAGCAACATCCGGCTGCAGGCTGAGCAGGCGGCCGACAAGAGGATTGAAACCGCCGGAGAGGTCCCGCGTTTATTTGCGGGCGGTCTGTTCACCCTGAAAGATCATCCGCACGGTCCGCAGAACAGGGAATATATCGTGGTGCGCGCCAGCCATCAGATCATCACCGAGCAATACCGAACCGGCGGCGGCGGCTCCCAGGGCGAGGCCTATACAGGCACCTATGACGTGCTTTCGACCGATATTCCCTTCAGAACCCCGGCTTTAACGTCCAAGCCGCGCATTCCCGGTCCCCAGACGGCAAAAGTTGTCGGGCAGGGCGAAATCGATGTGGACGAATACGGTCAGATAATGGTCGAATTTCACTGGGACCGCGACAAGACCCAATCCCGCCGGGTGCGCGTTGCCCAGGTATGGTCCGGCAAGAACTGGGGCGGCATTTACATCCCCCGTGTCGGCCAGGAAGTGATTGTCCAATTCCTGGAAGGAGATCCGGATCAGCCGATCGTGATCGGAACGGTCTACAACGCCGAAAACATGCCGCCATACTCATTGCCGGGAGAAAAAAACAAGGCCGGGATCAAGTCGGATTCAACGGTCGGCGGCGGTGGCTACAACGAGTTCGTGCTTGATGACAGCAAGGGGCAGGAACAAATCGGCGTCCATGCGCAAAAGGACATGGATACCGTTATCGAGAATAACGAGACGCTGCATGTGAAGAACTGCCGCGACACCACGATCGGGGTCAATCGAACCGAGTCGGTCGGCAAGAATACGACCGAAGACATCGGCATGAACTGGAAGGTAACCGCTGGCACGAAAATCGAATTCATCTGTGGCGACAGCAAGATCGTTATGACGCCAGCATCGATCAAGATCGAATCCGTGATGATCGACATCGTCGCCAAAGCGAAGCTCTCCGCCAAGGGCACACTTACCGATGTGACCGGCAGCGCATTGTTGACGCTGAAGGGTGGAGTTGTTCTCATCAATTAGTGCTGCGGCCCCGATCCCGCAGCAACAAAATCGAACGGAGTAGAGCAGATGGGATCTCGTATCCGCTTTACAAGGGCAAAGCAGGTCTTCGAAACTTATCCTGATTTGTCGGAGACTGTGAGTGAACCGTCCGCGGACGTTGCCCCGGAAGATTATGCCCTGGAACTTCAGGATGGCGATGCGCCAATGTCGGCGCTTGCTTATTTCGCGCACGTGTTGCCGAAACGGGAATCCGTCTGGTGGGGCATGAAATGTGTTGCCGGACTGGACGATGCCAAGAGCGACGAAGACAGGCGCATTCTGGAATTGAGCGAAACCTGGGTGCGCGAAGGGGACGAAGAAGCCCGGGCGGCCGTCCACGCAGCCGCCGATGCGGCCAGGAGCGACAGCGCGTCCGTCTGGATAGGGCTGGCTGCCGGTTGGTCCGGAGGCTCTTTGTCACCTAATCCGGACCACCGGGTCGAAATGCCGGATGACCTCACGGCAAAAGCAGTTCATGCTGCAATTCTGATCGCGTTCAGTTCGCTGAATGTGGAGAAGCGGCAGGAAGCGCTAAAATCCTGTCTTTCAGCGGGACTGTCTTTCGCCGAAGGCGGTTCGATGCCGGTTGTCAGTTTGCGCGAGCAGGCACCGGCGCTGTCATAAAGCCACTCGGAGGGCCCTGCGGGAATGCGCATTACGCTGCAGATTGAGAATGTTGACCGACTGGAGACGGGCGGGCAGGTGTCCTACAGCTGCGCCGACCGGGGTTTCGATATAGGACGGCACGAGCATCTCGACTGGAGCCTGCCGGATCCGCAGCGCGTCATTTCCGGCAAACACTGCGAGGTCCGTTTCGAGGGCGGTCAGTTTGTCCTTTATGACGTCTCCACAAACGGGACATTTGTGAACGGCAACCCCAACCGCATGGACAAGGCCCATGTGCTGCGGTCCGGCGACAAGGTGATGATCGGCGACTACATCATCTCCGTTGCGCTTGAAGCCGGTGAAAGCGTTGGCGGCATGGCGTCGGCGCCCTCCGCCGCCGAACCCGCTTCGCCGCAATGGCAGACGCCCCAGTCGTCAGCTCCGGCAGCACCGGGACCTGCATGGCCGGCAACGCCGCCGTCATCCCAGCAACAACCCTATCCGGTTGAAGATTCCGGCGGCCCCTGGGCCACAGGCTCGCCAGGCATGGAGGGGCGACATGCGCCGCCGTCTTCATCTCCCGGCATCGGCACGCCAGCTGATGATGTCTGGAGCCAGCAGGGGCACGGCTGGGGCAGTGCTGACCCGGCCCTTTACGACCCGCAGGCGCAAAGCGCGGAGCGTGAACCCGTCCGTCCGGCGCGCGCCGACCCGCTGGATCATCTGGCGGATCAGCCCCCCTTGCAACAGCCCGGTTTCGAAACGCCCGGGCCATCAATGACCGAGCCCGAAGCCGGCTCGGAGGTCCCGGTAAACACGCCGTTTCCTTCGCCGGGCGGCGACACGCCGGGGGCGGAGCCTGCAAAACCGCTCTTTGATATGCCGGATCTCGGTTCCTCGCCCGTTCCGGAGCAGGAAGCCTCCCAGGCTCCGGCATCCACACCTTCGCCCGAGCCGGAACTTGCGCAGACCCCATTTCCGGACAGCCCAGATTGGGCAGCTCCTCCGCCCGCCGCTCCTGAAAGGCCGGTCGTTGCCGAAACACCACCTGAGGCACCTGCACCGACCGGCGAGCCACCTCAAGCGGAAGCCGCCGCGCCGCCTCCTGCCGCGGCAGTCTCTGCGGATTTCATCAAGGCCTTCGCCGAAGGAGCCGGTATTCCGGAGAACGTGCTCGCGGGCAGGGATACGGAGGAATTTGCGCGTGAACTTGGGGGGATCCTGCAAGGGATCACCGGCGATCTCATGGGACTTCTTCAAGCGCGCAGCCAGGTCAAGGCGATGACGCGCAACACCAACCGGACGCTGATCAGCCGCAGCGGCAACAACGCCCTGAAATTTTCGCCGACCCCCCAGATGGCGCTTCAGACCATGCTGTCGCAAAGCGCTGAGGAAAATGGATATCTGCCGATGGACAAGGCCATGAGCGCCGCGTTCAAAGATATTCAGAAACACCATGTCTGGACCTATGCGGCCATGCAGAAAGCGGCCGCAAGATTTAATGACACCATGTCGCCGAAGGCGATGGAGGCCGAGGGCCAGATCACCAAAAGCACATTCAGCAATCAGAAGGCCAAGCTGTGGGAGCGGATGCAAGACCGCTGGAATTCTCTGTCGAGTGCCTATGACGATGGTCTTGTGGGTGTTTTCACTCAGTATTTTACCGAAAGCTACGAAGAATTGGCCAGCGAGGACCCTGAAGAGTCCTCCGGATTTTAATGCGAGACTTTTTAAAGCGCGCAAGGCGCCTAAATGCGTCAGTAGAGTATAGGGAGCAGTGCCTTTATGTCGTGGTATAGCAAGGTTGCATGGACCGAAGGCCTCTTTTTGAGGCCGCACCACCTCCAGCAAAGCGACCGCTATGGTGAGCACCTGCTGGATGAGCGGGTCAGGCTGGCATCTCCCTATCCCTGGGGCTTTTCAGAAATCGAAATCGATCAGGATGTCGGCCAGCAATGCCGTTTTGCCCTTCGCTACGGGCGGGGCGTGTTTCCTGACGGCACTGTTTTCAATTTTCCCGCTGACGGCGCGCCGCCCGCCGCAGTCGATGTGCCGGAGGACGCTGCCGGTCAAATCGTCTGGCTGGGCATTCCGGAAACCACGGTCAACGCCGTCGAGGTTGCCAATGGCCGCGATGACGCCGCCACCCGCTACATCCAGGGCCGGGAAACAATCATCGACTCCACCTCGGCCCTGCGCCAGGAAGAGGAAATCGATGTCGCCCATCCGCGGCTGATGTACTCGATCCGTTCAACACCGCATCCCGGTCAGGTCTGCCTGCCGGTGGCGCGGATTACGGAAATCAAGGATCGCATCGTCATCACCGACGGCACGTTCGCGCCGCCAGTTCTGGCGTGCCATGTCCATCCGGTGGTCACCGGCTGGATCGACTCCGTCATCGGCTGGGTGGAACGCAAGCTGAGCGAGCTGGCGCGCTACGCGGCAGACACCTCCGCCGGCGGCGGGCTGCAGAATATCGACTATCTGACGCTGCAAATGCTCAACCGGACCCATCCGCTGTTGATGCATTTACGCAAGTCCGCTTACGTGCACCCCGAGCGGGTTTATTCCGAATTCCTTCAAATCGCCGGAGAGTTGGCGACATTCGCGACCGAAGAGCGCCGCGCACGCAATTATCCCGTCTATGATCACGACAAGCTGCACGACATCTTCAAACCGGTGATGTCGGACATTCAGGCGTTTCTCTCAGCCGGATACGACCGCCGGGCGGTCCGCTTGCCGCTGGAACAGCTGGCGCCGAACGCGTTCAAATCGACCATTGTCGACCGCAATCTTTTCTCGCAGGCAAGTTTCGTCATCGAAGTTGCCGCACGCAGGCCTCTGACCGAAATCCAGAACGAGTTTCCGAAACTGTTCAAAGTCGGGCCGTTCGGGCAGATGCGCCAGATCGTTTATTCCAACCTGCCGGGCATTCCGCTGATCCATATGCCGGTGCCGCCAGCGCAGATCCGTGCGTTGACGGACAGGGTCTATTTCCGGCTGGACAAGACAACGCCGCTCTGGCGCGAATTCAGTCAGGACTCGGCAATCGGTCTGCAGTTTTCCGGCAACTGGCCAGACCTGCAGCTTGAGTTCTATGCCATCCGGGAGGGCCGCTGATGCCTGACAATGACGATCCCTTTGGCGTTTCCAAGCGCAAGGGAAAAACCATTGTCCGGCCCAATCCGGGGGGGCGATGGAGCGAAACGGAGCAGGGCGGAGCGCCGGGCCAGCCCGGTCAGCCCCCTCAGGCGCCGCCTGGACAGGTGCCGCCGCAGCCTGCGCCGCCGCAGTCACGGCCCGGCGGTGCGCCGGACCCCTGGCAGGGCGGCAGCGGCTCCGGACGGGACCCATATGCTTCAACCCCGGCAGGCTACGAATATGGACAGCAGCAGGCGCCGGACATAAGGACACCGCCATCCGGCCAGCAGCAGCCCCAACATCCGCAGCCTCCACCTCCCGGAGGTGGTCCTGTCCCGGGCCAAGGGGCGGGGCAGTTGGAGCATGCGCCCGACATCAACCAGATCCGCGTGGCGAACCGGAACCCGATTTCCCGCGCGGCAGCGCCGCTCCTCCTTCTGCTAGGTCGTCTGCATCTGACCATGACCGATGCGCAGTTCGATGCGCTGATGCGTGATGTCTACGACGCCATCAAAACTTTCGAAAAAGACCTGCGCAATGCAGGCATCACGGACGATCAGATCCAGTCCGCAGCCTACGCGCTATGCGCAACTTCCGACGATATCGTGCAGAACCTTCCTTCGTCCGGACGCCACCAGTGGACGCAGTATTCAATGCTGACCCAGTTTTTCGGTCAGGCCACCGGTGGTGTTGAATTCTTCCAGCTGCTTGAAAAAGCCAAACAGGATCCAGGACATAATTACGGGGTTCTGGAGGTCATGCATGCTTGTCTGTCGCTAGGATTTTACGGCAAGTTCCGGGCGATCCAGGGCGGCCAGCAGGGTCTTGAGCGCGAGCGCAGGGACCTGCACGAGATCCTGAGACGGGTCCGGCCGCGGCCGGGAGACGATCTGTCGCCGCATTGGCGCGGTCTTGAACTGCTCCAGAGGCGGACCGGCTTTTCCGTTCCCATATGGTCGGTCGCCGCGGTTGCTGGGGCCTTGCTGCTTGGCGGCTATGTCACCCTCATGCTGTTGCTGGCCAGCGGCAGCGAGGTGATAGCCAGTCGGGCGACCGCGCTCTATCCAACGGGGCCGGTGGAACTGGCGCGTGAAGGCTATCAGCCCAAACCGCCGAGCGCACCGCCTCCGGCGGAAGGCGCGACGCTTGATACGGTGTCGGAGGAGCTCGCAGGTCTTGACGGCCTTGAGATCAAACAGGCGGGCCCTGCGATCATGTTGCGCATGCGGGCTCAGTTTGATGTGGCT
>JBNLAU010000208.1:0-10873 GCA_050302295.1 Roseibium sp.
CCAGTTCGGTGACAGCGTATACCAGCCCCATGCAATGCCTGTTTGCCCGGCTGTGCCGCCGCTTGCCGACAGTTTGCTGATGGCGGTCTCAATCTTGGTCCGCTTCGCGGTCAGTGGTTCAAGCTGCGGCGACGGCGCACATCCGGAAGATCCTCCACCAAAATAGCTGTCGTCATTATTTTTGTCGTAGTCGTAGGGATCGTCCGTGTACTGAGCATCTCCGAGACGGTCGGTGGCACAGTTCTGAGTACCCTGAGCACCATTCGCAACCTTGCTGGCGTATTCCCCAAGGTTCACGCCTTCACTATAGGGAATGACGGAGATTTTGACCTTGCTGTCTTCTTCACTGGTTCCGCTCGGAATGAGAATGTCCAACGCGGAAGTCGCCGCCTCTTTCAACGAATCGATTTCTGAAGACATGGAACCCGTCACATCGAGTACCAAGGCCAGTTCCACGTCGTAGCGAGAGAAAGACGCCTGGGCACTCGTCCCGAATGAAAACGTTTCCGGACCGATCGCGTCGATCATGTAACCGCCAATATCGAGAAAATAGTTGTCGAGCGTTGCAGAGGAAGTGATCGTAATCCGACCGTTTTCGCTATCGACAGAAAATTTGAGATTATCGAGCGCCTCGGAAAGAAACTCCTCGCCTGCGAGGTTGGTCTTGAGGGTGTCTTCCAGCGCCGATTGAATTTGGCTATCGGTCATCAGTGTGGTCGACAGATCTACAGCCACGTTAAGAGCCGCCGCATCCAGCGCATAGGACAGCTTTTCACGCGCACTGACCGTACGCGACACGTCTACAGATGCGCCGATGGTCACAATCAAAATCACGACCATCATCGCGAATAGAGGGAGAATGGAGCCCGAACGGTCGCTGAAGAATCTCCGCCTCAATTGTCGCAGGTGTTTAAACTCAAGTACGCGCATCGCAACCCCCTTACCTTGCGGTAGGAGTAGCTAATAAAAGTACTTAAACTCTTAATTAGATCTCATAAATTCGGGGGTATTATCCCCTTTCGTAAAGGTATTGTGCGGAATGCGCAAAAAAGGCGCGATACCGTTTCACCTATATTTGTTCGGGTGCCATTCTTTGCCGATGACACTTGTTCGCGTGCGCCGGGCCATAAATCCGCATCTACGTCTGGTTAGTCCGGGTTTCCTGCAAAAATCTGCTATTGTATCAATGACATCGCCGTAGACGATGCCAGGCAACCGTGCCTGTACAGGAAACGATACGCGCGCGGACTTGCGGCGAACACCTGCCATAACTGAAAGCGCTTACATCAACGACAGCGAATAGGAACTCATCTGCAGGCATTGATCCGGTTCGATGACCAGCCGCGTTGTGCTGGATGGCCCGGTTGACCGTTCAGGCAACTTTGGCGCAGTCCCAGCGGGCTGGAACAGGTCGCCGAAGGCCGTGGCCGGTATTACGGTTCCAGTTCGGTATCCCAATAAAGGAAATCCAGCCAGCTGTCGTGCAGGTAGTTCGGCGGAAAGCCCCGGCCGTTGTTATGCAGATCCTGGATCGTCGGCTGGAACGGCATGTGCATCGGCCACATCTTGAGCTGTTCGCACAACTTGTTGGACTTGCGTAAATTGCAGGGGGAGCAGGCCGTAATGACATTGTCCCAGGTGGTCAGGCCGCCCCTGGAACGCGGAATGAGATGATCGAAGGTCAGCTCGTCTTTGGAGCCGCAATACTGACACTGAAATTTGTCGCGAAGAAAGACGTTAAAGCGGGTAAAGGCAGGATATCGGCTGGGTTTGACAAAGGTCTTGAGCGAAACGACGCTGGGTAATCGGAACTCGAAGCTCGGACTTCGGACCGCCGCATCGTATTCGGCAACAATGTTCACCCGATCCAGAAACACCGCCTTGACGGTGTCCTGCCAACTCCACAAGGACAAAGGGTAGTAGCTCAAGGGCCGGTAATCCGCATTGAGCACCAACGCCGGATGAGCCCCCGGCGAAACCGCTATCGTCACCTTCCGCTCCTCACATTAAGAGCAACCGGTTCCCAATCGGATTGAGATCAGTAGCTCCCACTTCCATAAGTCCGATCAGCCCGTCTCCCGCAACAGCACAGAAAACCGGAATGATCGCTCCGGAATATTCCGCCGCCCGGTTAATTCGGACAGCACAACATATCCGTTTGTGACACGAGTATTGTAGTGCCGAGGTGACAGTCTTGTGAAGCCCGGGAAATTCATTTCCGGCTACAGATGTTGAAAGGCCTTTTCCAGAAAAGGATTTTTCGCAAATCTATGAATCATTTGCGCAAAATCCAGACCAACTGCGTCAGCATGATGATTTTGCACTTTCGACAAAAAAAGGGCGCCCGCAGGCGCCCTCGAATTTCGAAAACCGCAATCGAATCAATTCACGGTCCAGTCACGGATATCGACGAAATGCCCCGCGATCGCCGCCGCTGCCGCCATGGCGGGCGAAACGAGGTGCGTCCGGCCCTTGTGGCCCTGACGCCCTTCGAAGTTGCGGTTTGAGGTCGACGCGCAGCGTTCGCCCGGCGACAGCTTGTCCGCATTCATGGCAAGGCACATGGAACAACCCGGTTCCCGCCATTCGAAGCCGGCATCCTTGAAGATCACGTCCAGGCCTTCCTCTTCCGCCTGTTCCTTGACGAGACCTGAACCGGGAACCACCATGGCACTGACATGCGCGGCCACTTTGTGACTGCCGATCACGGCAGCAGCGGCACGCAGATCCTCGATGCGCCCGTTGGTGCAGGAACCGATGAACGCCCGGTCGATCTTGATGTCGGTGATCTTCGTACCCGGCTCCAGGCCCATATAGTCCAGGGCGCGTTTCTTGGACTCGCGGCGGTTCTCGTCTTCGATCTCCGCCGGATCCGGCACGACACCTTCCACCGAGACGACGTCTTCCGGAGACGATCCCCAGGAGACGATCGGCGGCAGGTTGGCGGCATCCAGCTCGACGACCTTGTCGAAATACGCGTCCGCATCCGTATGCAGCGTCTTCCAGTAAGCCAGCGCCATGTCCCAGGCTTCGCCCTTCGGTGCCTTGGGACGGCCTTTGATGTAATCGAAGGTGGTCTGATCCGGCGCGATCAGGCCGGCACGGGCGCCGGCCTCGATGGACATGTTGCAGACCGTCATCCGGCCTTCCATGGAAAGCGACCGGATCGCTTCGCCGGCGTATTCGATCACGTAACCGGTACCGCCGGCAGTGCCGAGCTTGCCGATGATCGCCAGCACGATGTCCTTGGCAGTCACCCCGTTCGGGATCTTGCCCTCGACCTTCACCAGCATGTTCTTGGCTTTTTTCTGAATCAGGGTCTGCGTCGCCAGAACGTGTTCCACTTCGGACGTGCCGATACCATGAGCCAGCGAGCCGAAGGCGCCATGGGTGGAAGTGTGGCTGTCGCCGCAGACAATGGTCATGCCCGGCAGGGTGAAGCCCTGTTCCGGTCCGACGATATGCACGACGCCCTGGCGCATATCGAGTTCGGAATAATATTCGATGCCGAATTCGGCCGCGTTCTTTGCCAGCGTATTCACCTGCAGCGCGGATTCCGGATCGTCAATGCCATCCCGGCGATCGGTGGTCGGCACGTTGTGATCGACAACCGCCAGGGTCTTCAGCGGCTGGCGGACCTTGCGGCCATGCATGCGCAGCCCTTCGAAGGCCTGCGGACTGGTAACTTCATGCACCAGGTGACGGTCGATATAAAGCAGACCTGTTCCGTCGGGCTGCATGTCGACCGCGTGGTCGTCCCAGATTTTGTCGTAAAGTGTCCGTGCCTTGGCCATGGGTCTCTCCTCATTCCGACCGGATCCGGGCGAGCTTTCCAAGCTTCACGCTGGTGTCCGGCGTCCCTCGTCTGCGGTCTCGCGGTGCCGCAAAGGGGCCTTCAATAAATCAAGCTAGTGAATGACGCAGCTGCGCGCCCAGGTCAAGCTTTCCGAGTTGAGCTGAATTCAACTGAAATTGACCGGCAAACCGCAGTCTTCCGCCAAAACGCAAAAAGGCGGCCCATAGACCGCCTTTCCGTGAATTCTAGAGCAGGATCAGCTTATTCAGCCGCGCTCTCGGCAGCTTCCGCATCAGCCTTTTTCGCTTCGGCCTTTGCAGCCTTGACGGCAGCAGCTTCAGAGCGGGCGGCTTCGTTAAGGCGCTTGGAGCGAACATTGGTGTTCTCGGTGATGCGGGCGGATTTACCGCGGCGGTCACGCAAGTAGTAGAGCTTCGCACGGCGGACTTTACCGCGGCGGACAACCTCTACGCCTTCCAGCATCGGAGAGTAGATCGGGAAGACACGCTCAACGCCTTCGCCGTAAGAAATCTTGCGCACCGTGAAGCTCTCGTTGATGCCGCCGCCGGAACGGGCGATGCAGACACCTTCGTAAGCCTGGGTACGGGTGCGGGTCCCTTCGGTGACGCGCACGTTCACGCGCACGGTGTCACCCGGAGAAAATTCGGGAAGCTTGCGCTTCTCTTCGATTTTCGCCATTTCCTCAGCATTGAGCTGCTCGATGATATTCATGGCATATTTCCCTTTTCATTTACAAAGCGGTCAGAGCGTTGTCCGGTTGAGGCCGGAAACGGGTTCACCGACTTTGGGCCATGCTGCTTATCCGCCGGATTTTCAGCGCTTTCCTGACGTGGGAGAGCGCGTTTCGAAGCAGCATCTTCAAAAGAAAGACACAACTTCACCCAGCATCGGCGGGCGTATACACCAATTTCCGGGGATTGTCATGCGGATTCTTCAAGAGAACCGCTGAAGAAGGCCTTGAACATTTCCCGATATGAATTGCTGTCACACTAGACATTTACAAAAGGCCTTTCAGCGCATCTAGAAAAAACGTGCGACGCCATGGTATGCCATCCCAATTCACGGATTGCACAAAACGGATAAAAAATTGGAAGAATTCACTTATCAGTTCATATTTGAGTTTCATCAAGCAACAGTATCTTTTGTTCCAAAAAAGCACTTTTATAGCTTCTCTTCATACTATGTATTTGTCGTCATCTCATTTGCCTCAGTTTTAGCGATTAAACCTTGTAGGCCCGTCTTGGTTACGATTATGGCCGCGCTCATCGCGATTTTGCCATTGGCTCTGCTTTTGGCGTTCCATGGCCCACCATCCATGTTGGTGCCAGACTACGGAGGATTTGTGCCGTTAAGCCATCTTACCGCTGCACTTTCAGGACTGGCGTTAGGGGCAATACTCTTTCTTTCCGCGCTGTCGAAGGATAGTGAAGCTGGAAATGCAGGCACTCTAAACATCATTGCAGCTCTTCTGGCCGCAAGTGCAGTGCTTTCGGCGAGCTTTATTTTGCAGTACTGGATAATTCCCGCTGTTCCCATCGAGGAAAACCGGAGCAGTTACCTCGCCTGGCTCGCTGCAAATCTGTCTTTCAGGTTTCTGACAGCCTTGGCCGTGCTGAGTATGTTCAATTTTCTTGGCCTAATGAGATCGGCGACCAGAAAATTCAGCCTCATTGGCAGTGGATTGCTGTTGGCGATCTTCTCTCTGCTTATTCTATACAAACAGTTTCATAACATCCTCTGGATCTAACCCTGTTTACTCAGTCCACGTCATCCTCATCCGCCATATAGGCGTCCCAGAGGTCCGGGCGGCGTTCGCGGGTCAGCTTCTCGGCTTCGGCCATGCGCCAGTCGTGGATTTTCTGGTGATTTCCGGACTTCAGAACCTCCGGAATGGGCAGGCCTTCGAAATCCGCTGGGCGGGTGTAATGCGGGTGCTCCAAAAGGCCGGTCTCGAAGCTTTCGGTATCCGCGCTTTCCATGTTGCCCATGACGCCCGGGATCAGGCGGACAACCGCATCGAGCAGCGTAATCGCACCGATTTCGCCGCCCGAGAGGATGTAGTCGCCGATGGAAACCTCTTCCAGGCCACGCGTCTCGATTATGCGCTGGTCGACACCCTCAAAGCGGCCACAGATGACAACGGCACCGGGACCTTCAGCCAGTTCGTGGGCCCGGGCCTGCGTAAAGGGAAGACCGCGCGGGCTCATCAGCAGTTTCGGCCGCGGATCGCTAGCGGGCGCGGCGGCATCGATCGCTCTGGCAAGAATATCGGCCCGAAGCACCATGCCCGCGCCACCGCCGGCGGGCGTATCGTCCACGGAGCGGTGTTTGTCGGTAGCGAAATCGCGGATCTGGCTGGTCTCAAGCTGCCAGAGGCCCTTGTCCAGCGCGCGGCCCGCAAGGCTGTGCCCCAGCGGCCCCGGAAACATATCCGGGTAGAGCGTGAGGATTGTCGCCTTGAAAGCCATGCCGCCTCTGTCGGTTCTGGGGTTAGGAATTCGTTAACCCAGCCCCGCGAAATACTGGATCCTTCGCGGTTGTTGCCGGAAAGAAAGTTCTGATTAAGGCTCACCCGCTAATGTGGCAAGTGCGTTTCAATCAGGTATCCCGCCGTGGCCAAGTTTCCCGTTATTCGTTTCAGGCTTCCCGGTTTTGTGCAAGACCGCATAGACCAGCATTATCTCGACATTTCCCTCAGCCGCGTGCTGCCGCTGGTGGCCCTGATGACGTTCGGCGTCCTGGTCGGCCTGGTGTTCAACACCGGTGTCGGCCACCCTTACGACAAGGTCATCCATATCGGGTTCTACGCGCTGCTGACACTCTCCATCCACGCACTCTTCTGCTGCAGGCTGCGCATTTCGGCGGTGGTCGCCTTCAGCATGGGGCTTGCGGGTGAATTGGCGCAAGGCTTCCTGCCGAACCACGAGATGTCGCTGGCGGATGCTTTTGCCAATGGTATCGGGGTTGCGCTGATCGTTGCCCTGATTGCGCTGATCCGCTCTGAGAAGAAGCAGGCGGTCGAGGACATTCCGGAAGAACTCGATCTCAGCCAGATGGGACTGGAGCCTGTTCCGGCCCGCTATTATTCCGGCGCGTCTTCCGACGGTTCGGGCGTTCCTTCGGAGAAATAATCCTCCGGCAAATCCACCAGAACACGGCGCTCGGCAAGATCGATCTCCGGCACGAAGTCCCTGGTGAACGGGATGTAGAACGTCCTGCCCCGTTTCGGGCGCACTTCCAGAAGATCCCCGGCACCAAAATCCTGCACGGCAACGATCTGCCCAAGCGGATCGCCGGTCTGGTCGCAAACGGTCAGGCCGTTCAGATCGGAATAGTAGAATTCATCTTCATCGGGCTCGGGCAGCTGATCGCGGCTGACATAAAGTTCAATGCCGTTCAGCTCTTCGGCCTGATTGCGGTCGGTGATGCCCTTGAACCTGGTCACCACCACCGTTTTCTGCACCCGCGCCTTTTCAACTTCAAAGGTCCGTTTGCCGTCCTTCGTGGTCAAAACACCGTAATCGGTAAAGGAAAGCGGGTCGTCGCCGAAAGGCTTGACCCGCACTTCCCCGCGAATGCCGTGAGCGGCACCGATCTTGGCCAGCAAGACCTTCTGATCGTCTGACGACGTCATGTCAACAGGTCTCCATCGCAAGCACCGGTGCGCCCGATATCATCTGCTTATTCAGCAGCAGCTTCTTCGGCTGCAGCTTCTTCTGCCGGTTCAGCGGCAGCGGCAGCAGCTTCTTCTTCAGCCAGACGCTTGGCTTCCAGACGCTCTTTCGCCTTTGCACCCAGCTCTGCCTTTTTCGGGTTATTGCGCGGCTCGCGCTTCAGCAGGCCTGCAGCGTCCAGGAAACGGTGCACACGGTCGGTCGGCTTGGCGCCGTTGTCGAGCCAGTACTGAATGCGCTCGACATTCAGCTGCACGCGGTTTTCGGAATCCTTCGGCAGCATCGGGTCGTAGGAACCGACCTTTTCGATGAAGCGGCCATCGCGCGGGGAGCGGATGTCAGCAATGACGATGCGGTAATACGGGCGCTTCTTGGAACCGCCGCGTGCCAGGCGAATTTTCGTAGCCATTTGTTTTCTCCAGTTTTCAGTTGCCGGCTTCCGCGGCAATGGCTTCATGGTGCCGGATCACTTCGTGAACGATGAAGTTCAGGAATTTCTCGGCAAAGTCAGGATCGAGATTGGCGTCGCAGGCAAGCTGACGCAGCCGCTCGATCTGAATCTTCTCCCGCGCCGGATCGGCCGGCGGCAGGTCGTTGTTGGCTTTGAGCACACCCACTTTTCGGGTGCACTTGAACCGTTCTGCAAGCATATGCACGAGAGCCGCATCGATGTTGTCAATGGAGGCCCTCAGGGCTTTCAATTCGGCAAGCGCCGCGCTTTCGCCCAGCCGGGTTTCCGCCTCGCTCATCGCTTCTTGCCCTTACCCATTCCCGGCAGGCCGGGCAGTTTCGATCCGCCAAGGCCAGGAAGCCCCGGCATCCCCGGGGGCAATCCGGCGCCGCCCAGACCACCGGGCAGTCCGCCCGGCAAACCTTTCGGCAGATCCATGCCATCCGGCAACTGGCCGGACTTGGCCATTTCTTCAAGCTGCTTCGGATCGACATCGGGCATTCCGCCGCCCATGCCGCCCATCAGCTTGCCGAGCATGCCTTTGCCCTTGCCCATCTTTTTCATCATGTCCGCCATCTGGCGGTGCATTTTCAAAAGCTTGTTGACGTCAGCCACCTGAACGCCCGAACCGGCGGCGATGCGCTTCTTGCGGCTGGCCTTCAGAACGTCAGGTTTTTTCCGTTCAACCGGCGTCATGGACTGGATGATGGCGATCTGGCGCTTGAACATTTTGTCGTCGATGTTGGCTGCCTCGATCTGCTTCTTCATTTTGCCGACGCCCGGCAACATGCCCATCATGCCGGACATGCCGCCCAGCTTTTCCATCTGTTTCAGCTGTTCGGCGAGATCTTCCAGGTCGAAATGACCCTTCTGCATCTTTCTCGCCATCTTGGCGGCCTGTTCCGCGTCGATGGCTTCCGCCGCCTTTTCGACCAGCGAAACAATGTCGCCCATGCCGAGAATGCGGTCGGCAATCCGTTTCGGATGGAAATCTTCCAGCGCGTCGGATTTTTCGCCGGTACCGATCAGCTTGACCGGCTTGCCGGTGACCGCCTGCATGGAAAGCGCCGCACCGCCACGGCCGTCACCGTCCATACGGGTCAGCGCGATCCCGGTAATGCCGACACGCTCGTCAAAGCTCTGCGCCAGATTGACCGCGTCCTGACCAGTCAGGGAGTCGGCGACGAGCAGAATTTCATGGGGCTGGGCGGCGGCCTTGACCTCGGCCATCTCCATCATCAGCGGCTCGTCGATATGAATACGGCCGGCGGTATCCAGCATGACCACGTCATAACCGCCGAGTTTGGCAGCGGACATCGCCCGGTTGGCGATTTCGACCGGACCCTGACCTTCGATGATCGGCAGCGTGTCGATGTCGTTCTGCTCACCCAGAATCTTAAGCTGTTCCTGGGCCGCCGGACGGCGGGTATCGAGCGAGGCCATCAGCACCTTGCGCTTGTCGCGCTGTGTCAGGCGGCGGGCGATCTTGGCAGAGGTTGTGGTTTTACCCGACCCCTGCAGACCGACCATCATGATCGCCACGGGCGCCGGAGCGTTGAGGTCGATCGGCTGAGCCTCGGCCCCAAGCATTTCCACCAACTGATCATGAACGATCTTCACGACCATCTGGCCCGGGGTCACGGATTTGACGACTTCCGCGCCCACGGCCCGGTTGCGGACCTTGTCGGTGAAGGACCGCACGATCGGCAGCGCGACGTCAGCCTCGATCAGCGCGCGGCGGATCTCGCGCAGCGCTTCATTGACGTCGTTTTCCGACAGCGCACCACGACCGGTGAGCTTGTCGAAAATTCCACTTAGTCGATCGGACAGGCTTTCAAACATCAGTAGTCCTTGAACATCATCAATTTCGGGAGAACTCCCGAACCATATGGGCAACCGCCGCTCATTTCCAAGCAGTCCGGTCCACGCAAAGCAGTTTTGCACCCGAGGGCGCAACGCGCTGTCGGGTGTTAACCTCCGGGTGCTCTTTATACCTTCGCGGGTCCCGGTCGGCGGATCGAATTGTCAATCACTCATATGGAGTTCGCGGGTCTATGCCTGAAAGGCGGACAAGAGTCAAGGAAGGTGGCGGATTTCCGCAATTCGCTGTCTTGGCAATCCTTACGGGTTTTCCAGAAGTGTCGCCCCCGGACAAGCGCAGTACAGATCCGGAGCCTTCTCGCAACTCAGCTTGCTGAAGCTGACAAGCTTCTTTCAAGAAACCATCGCATTCTTCGATTGCTCTGGAAATGAGCGGGTCCCGGATCTCCCTTCAGTCGTCCGAAAAGGCTCCCGGCGTAAGACCTAACTGTCCCTTTTCGGCGCCTCATGCACATAACTGGGATTTGGCTCAGGTCATAAGGGCGTTCGTGCTGATGGCGATCGAAACCAGGATAGCGGCGGTGAGCAGAACCGCGGCCAGACCAAGCAATAGCCCCAGGATAACCACCAGCCCTTCGCGCTCGACGATGCCGACACCTGCAATGAACAGCGCCGTCGCCGGAAACCAGCCGCTGAGCGGCACGGGCAGAAACAACGTGAATGCGATCACGAAGAGCGCGAGCCCGAGCGGGCGCTCGTTTCTTGCAGCGAACAGACCTTCGTATCGCTGGACCAGCATGCGCTCCAGCCGGCGGGTGACGGGACGCATGCGCGCCATCGTTCGCCTCAGCTTCGTATGATCGAGTTTGAGGCGCGCCAGCGGTCCAGGCAGTTTCACATGAGGAAAGCCGAGCACCATCTGGAACGTGGTGACAAGCACGGGCAAACCGGTAATGAGGGAGGAGCCGGGCGGCAACGGCAGCAGCGTCAGCAGGGAAAACAGAACGATTGCCCAGCCGAACGAGGTCTCGCCCATCGCGGACAGCAAGTTGCCGAGCGTCAGGTTGCCGTCCCGGTGCTGGTCACGCGATGTCCGCAGGATCGGCAGCG
>JBNLAU010000209.1:0-5971 GCA_050302295.1 Roseibium sp.
CCTTGCCGCACTGAATGGGGCCTGGGCTAAAATCCGCGCGGAAAGAGGCTTATGAGTGTTGCGACCGACACCGGGGTAAGGGCAAGAGTTCATCCCTCGCCCAATCATGGTCAGCGCGCGCAGGGCGCCGACATAGATATGGTGGTTCTGCATTACACTGGCATGCATACCGCCGAGGCGGCCTTGCAACGGCTGTGCGATCCGCGGGCCGAGGTCTCCGCTCATTATCTCGTTTATGAAGATGGTGCCATTTTGCAATGCGTGCCGGAAGCGCGGCGGGCCTGGCACGCCGGGCGCAGCTTCTGGAAAGGCGAAACGGACATCAATTCCCGGTCAATCGGCATTGAAATCGTCAACCCGGGTCATGAATTCGGCTATCGGCCGTTTCCAGATGTGCAGATCGAGGCGGTGATCGCCCTCGTTCAGGATATTTGCAACAGGCACGGCATTCGTCCCTGGATGGTGCTTGGGCATTCCGACATTGCACCGGATCGCAAGGAAGACCCGGGCGAACTGTTCCCATGGGACCGTTTGGCCGAAGCCGGCATCGGTCTGTACGTGGAACCGCAGCCAATTGTTTCCGGCCTGTTCATGCAGGAAGGGGAAAGCGGCCAACCGGTGGAAGCGCTTCAGTCCATGCTCGCGCTCTATGGCTACGAGGTGGACATTACCGGTGTCTTCGACGGAAAGACCCGGCAGGTTGTGACGGCCTTTCAACGGCACTTTCGTCCTGAGAAAGTGGATGGGGTTGTTGACCAGTCCACGATCGAGACGCTCCACAGGCTTTTGGGTAAATTGCCCTCTCTGACCGGATAAGGGTTTGACGTCTGCAGACCGGCGCTGCACTCTGCACATCAGAGTTCCACTTGCGTGCCTCAAAGAGGGCTGACGGCGAGCCGGAAATCACAATTTTTTCTGCATTGCAGCATTTGAGCATTACCGATTTTTCAGACGCGGTCACAAACGATCTCAAGTTTGCCAGCCCATTGCCGTAATGCGTGCCCAATTTCATCCAATTCTGCAAGTTTTGACGAAATTTGGCGCTGATTCTTCATCAAATCCTGTAATAATTTGAAATAAATCGTGATTTGGAGGCGCCCAATTTGGTCCCATAGGTCCGGCATTTCTCCGACCAGCTTCAACTTCACCAAAAACCAAAAGGGCTGGACTCGATGTTACGGTCATTCAAATCACTTACTTGGGCGCTGTGCCTTTTCGCGCTTGCAGCAAATTCCTTCATGCCGTCGGCCATGGCCGTGGGATCGGGGTCGGAGCCGGTTCGGAATTTCAAAGATTATTCCACGCAAGGCAAGGATACCAAATCTGCCGAAAAGAAATCCGGAAGAACAAAGAATGCCAAATATGCTTCGCTGATCCGCAAGGCAGCCGCCAAACATGGCGTGCCGGTCAAGATTGCCAGGGCTGTCGTCGAGGTGGAAAGCAACTTCAATCCGCGAGCACGGGGCAGTGCGGGCGAAGTCGGACTGATGCAGATCAAGCCGGCCACGGCCCGGGGTATCGGGTACCGGGGGTCCACCCGCGCACTCTATGATCCTGAAACCAATCTGGAATGGGGCATGAAATATCTCGCCGGCGCTCATGAAAGAGCGGGCGGCGATGTATGCGGTACCATTTTGCGCTACAACGCCGGTCACTATGCCAAGCGCATGAATCCGGTGAGCCGCCGCTACTGCTCCAAGGTCAAACGTATCATGGCGTCCAACTGATCCGGGTAGGAGCGCAAAAAAAACAGAAGCCGGAAGTCGGGCCATTGGGCGGTCTGCCGCAGGACTTGAAACCCGCTGGAGAATTCCGGCGGGTTTTCTTTTTGCAAGTATTCGCTTCGGATCAGGCGAATTTCCGCCGTGCCGCGGGAACAGACGCCGGAGCGGGCGTGCTTTCCGGAACATCCGGAGCCGAGAAGGGCTGGCCGAGCGCGGTGACCACAGGGATGACGCCTGCCCAGATGGGTGATCCCAAATCTTCCTTGTCATCCACCGGACCGCCGGTCCGAACTTTGGAGCTGACCTGTTCGATGTCGAGCACCAGCACCCCTGTGGCCTTCAGTTCTTTCGGCATCATGTCCCGGCATTCGTCCCAGCGGCCGGGCATCAGATGGTCGGTGATCGCCGCAAGCGCGTCGATCTGTTCCCGGTTGTCTTCAACAAGCCGCGCCGTTCCATGCACGATCGCGCAGCGGTAATTCATCGAATGGTGAAAGGCCGAACGCGCGGCGACGATCCCGTCAACCATTGTTACCGTAAGGCTTGCCGGCACGCCTTGTGCGTTGTCCTTGATGATGCGCGTCGTGCTTGCTCCGTGAATGTAGAGCTTCTCGCCAACGCGGGCATAGGCCATCGGGATGACCATCGGTCGACCCTCATGAATGAAACCGCAATGGGCCACCAGCCCGGCGTCCAGGATTTCGAAGGCAAGGTCCCTGTCATAGCTGCCGCGGTTCATCTGCCTGATCTTTGAATAAGGCGGCAGGCCGGCTGCCAGCCGTTCTTCACGGGTGGACATGTCATTCTCCATTTGAGTGGTTGTCTTGTGTGTCGCTGTGTGCGAGATAAATTGGTCTTATGAAAGATCCGGTTTATTTGAAATGATAGAACCAGTTATTCCTGAAGGTGTCCTGACGCTGGACAGGTCTTCCAACGTGTCTCTGGCGGAGCAGATCTACCGGGCGCTGCGCGAAGCTGTCCGTTCAGGCCTTTTGTCCTCGGGCACAGTCCTGCCGTCCACACGGCGCCTTTCGGCGTCGCTTGAGGTCGCCAGGAACACTGTCAACACAGCGTATGAATTGCTCCAGGCGGAAGGCATTATCTCGGTCAGGACGGGGGCCGCGCCACGGGTTACGGAAGGTCTGCATCTGGAAGGTGCGACTTCGGCCCCTCCGGAGCCGACTGTGGGGACAGGTCTGTCCCGGCGCGGCGAGCTGATGTCAGCATTTCTGCGGGGAGACGGCTGGGCTCTGCGACATGGCGCGCTACAGCCGGGCGCACCGGCGCTCGACTGCTTTCCTTACGAAGACTGGGCAAGGTGTTTGCGGCGCGCCGCCCGTTTGGAACGCAGTGCCGATCTGCAATACCGGAACTTCTCCGGAGTTCCCGCCTTGAAAGAGCAGCTTGCCCGTCACCTTGCCGTCGAGCGCGGCGTGCGCGCGGAGCCGGAGCAGATCTTGATCACGAGTTCCATGCAGGCGAGCCTGTCTCTGTTGGCTCAAGCGCTGTCCGACCCCGGAGACGAAGCCTGGCTGGAGGAGCCGGGTTATCTCGGCGCCCGAACCGCATTTCATGCAGCCGGTCTTGCGATCCGGCCATTGCCGGTCGACGGGCAGGGGGCGGATGCGGCGAAAATGGCCGGTTTCACCCGACCTCCAAAGCTGATTTACGTTACACCGTCCCATCAGTATCCGCTCGGCATGCGCATGCCGCTTGCCCGGCGCCTCGCCCTTCTGGAGATGGCCCAGTCCACCGGTGCGGTCATTCTGGAGGACGACTATGACAGCGAGTTTCTGTTTTCCGGACGGCCTGTTGCTGCACTTTCCGGTCTGGCAGGCGAAGGGCAGGTGATCTATCTTGGCACCTTCTCGAAAAGTCTGATGCCAGGATTGCGGATTGCCTACTGCGTCGTTCCTCCCGATTTGGCCGGCCCGCTGGCGCAACTGATGCGCAACATGGGGTGTGCCGCCAATGTTCAGGCGCAGGCCACCCTGGCGGACTTCATGGACAGCGGCTCCTACAGGAAACATCTGAAACAGATCCGCCGGATCTATGCGCAGCGCGGGCAGAGGCTTGTCGAGGCCTTGTCACAAAGGCTGGGCGACCGGGTTGAGGTTGCTCCGCCCACAGGTAATGTGCAGGTCGCGATGATGTTTCGTAAACCGGTCGATGACGTTGCACTTGCAAAGGCGATGCAGTCGCGCGGGTTCGCCGTATCGCCTCTGAGCAACTGCTATCTCGGGGAGGTGCGCAAAAGCGGGCTGATCATCGGGTTTGCCGGCGCCACGCCGGACCAGATCGACAAGGGGGCGGACACCCTGGCCAGTCTCCTGTCAGAGCATTTGAAGGATGGATAGGGCGTCCTTGGATCAAAGACGCATGGTCGGAGCCCCGCCACGAACAATCAGACTGTCTTTCGTTACTGAAATCACATCGTCGACTCTCGTGTCCGATCTGATTTCCTTCGGCAGCAATCCCCTCTTCCGTTCCGCGGATTGCAGCCTATCTGGAAAACGTTTGCGCCGGTCGACGGTCAAGGAAGATGAAGATATTGCGACGGTGTAATTCGATGAGAGGGATCTGGACGGAGCCTTCTGATCCAAACAAGGTATTGCCATTTTCACACCACGCGGTCATGTCAAAGAGGCTGGAACAGGAGGCATCTTGCGCAACAAAATCGCCCATTCGAACGTGCTGGAGCAATTTACCGGCTGGTTGCAACAGGCTGGCGGCGTTCCTGAGGGCGAGGCGCGCCGGGTTGCGGAGAGAGCGAAGATCCGCCAGCTCGAAGCCGGAACGCGCCTGTTCTCGTCCGGCGAGGTTTTGGAGACGCTGTTTTTCATCTGCTCCGGACTGGTGCGCTTTTTTTACCTGACGCCGGAGGGCAAGGAGTTCAATAAGAATTTTGTTACGGCGGGCGACGTCGCCACCAGTCTCGGATCCTTCCTGGAAGCGCGGCCGTCGCCGTTTTTTGCCGAAGCTCTTGAGGAGACCGTGGTCGTTGCGCTGCCCATGTCGTTTGTCCGTGAGCTGAGCTCCGCCGACATCGACTGGGAACGGCTGATCAACGGGTTTGTTCTCCGGCTTGCCCTGCAGAAGGAGCGGCGCGAGGCCTCCTTTCTTCTGGAAAGCGCCGCCGAGCGCTATGAAATCTTCCTGAAGGAGTTCGCTTCCATCGCCGGGCGGGTGCCGCAATACCACATTGCCTCCTATCTCGGCATTACGCCGGTCGCCTTGTCCCGCATTCGGGCACGGCGTTCTTAACCCGGGTTAATGCGTCAGCCTTTGCAGGGCAGATAGACCGTCCCCGACTTGCAACGGGAGACAGTTGGCGTGACAGACAGGAAAACCATCGTGATCACCGGCGGGGCCATCGGCCTTGGCCGGGAACTCACCCGGCTTTATAGCGAACGAGGCCAACGCGTCGTGATCTGCGGACGGACGCGATCGGCGCTGGAGGAGGTCCGGGAGATCTGTCCGCAGGCAATCCCGATCTGTGCGGATCTGGCCGATCCGGAAGGCCGCAAACACCTTGTCGATGCGGTCTACGAGCGCGAGTTGCCCGTCGATCTTCTGATCCACAACGCAGCGGTTCAATATGCCCACGACTTTGGCGCGGGCTGTGTTCTGCCCGAGAAGATCGAGACGGAAGTCGCGGTCAATCTGCTGGCGCCGATCACGCTTACGGTTGATCTGTTGCCACTCATGAAACAGGCTCAGTCAGCACGGGTCGTCTTCATTTCATCGGCGCTGTCGAGGGTGCCGAAGCAATCGGCGCCGGTCTATTGCGCGACCAAGGCGGGCCTGTCCAATTTTGCGCGGGGTCTGCGCTACCAGCTGGAGGGGATCGGGATTGCCGTGACGGATGTGGTGCCGGATCTCATTCTGACGCGGATGGCCGCCGGGCGCGGCGACAAAGCGCTTTCGTCCGCCGAGACTGCAAGCAGGATCTTTGCCGGGCTGGACAAAGGCGCTGATGACCTCCGGATCGGCCGGGTCGGCAAACTGTTCGCGTTGCACAGGCTTTGGCCTTCGATGGCGTATCGGGTTCTCAAATCCTCTTAAGTTTCGAGGGAAACAGGGGCCCCACGCGCTAGTGCTGCTTGACCTTGTCAGCAAAGCCACTTAAGCCCGCAAGCGCCAGTCGGCCGGACAGCCGCTGCCGCAAGTGCCGAAAGGCTGCGGGGGAGGAAAGTCCGGGCTCCATGGGAACACGGTGCCGGGTAACGCCCGGCGAGGGCGACCTC
>JBNLAU010000210.1:0-4954 GCA_050302295.1 Roseibium sp.
AAGGCGAGGCGGAGCCCCTTCAAAAGCTTTGCGGAATTTGCGGCGAAGATCGGGGATATTTCCGGAAATGCGGATTAATACCACCCGGCATTAGTTATGACTCATCTGATGGATCATATCGGTCTGCCGGAGGTCGTTGCGTTTCTTGGCCGATGCTCCGCATCGACCTGCAAAACGCTCCTGGCCGAACGATCCGAAAACAAGGTCAGATGGGTCATAACTACTGCCGGGAGGTATAACTTCCCGTTGGCCGGGATTGATAGCTCAAGTCCGTTCCAAAGCCGGCGCTGCCTTCGCCCTGAAAATCTTTCAGGAAGCTGGTGAGCTCCGCCTCGAATAGTGGTTTGGAAATGAGATACCCTTGCATCCGGTTGCAGTCATGGTTCTGCAGGAAGCGGATCTGTTCGATCGTCTCGATGCCTTCGGCGACAACCGTCATGCCGAGCGCCTTGCCGAGCCGGATGATCGACACAAGGATGGCCTCTGCCTCCGGGTTGCCGTTCATGTCGGAGACGAAGTCCCGGTCGATTTTCAGCGTGTCGAACGGGAAGCGGCGCAGATAGCTGAGGCTGGAATAGCCCGAACCGAAATCGTCGAGCGCAACCTTCACCCCTAGGTTTTTCAGGCGGCGCAGCGCTTTCAGGACACTGTCGTTGCGTCCGGCAAAAACAGTTTCGGTGACCTCGATCTCAAGGCGCTGGGGCGGCAGATTGTTCGCTGCCAGGATCGCCATGACCTTTTCCACGAAGCGGGGATGCTTGAACTGGTTGGGCGACACATTGACCGAAACGATAATGCCCGGCCACTCGTGCGCCTTGGCGCAGGCCTTGTTCAGGACCCAGATGCCGAGATCGTTGATCAGGCCGGTTTCCTCGGCCACCGGAATGAACTGGGCCGGAGAAACAATCGTGCCGTCTTCCTTGGTCCAGCGGGCCAACGCTTCCACCGACACGATCCTTCTTGCGGATGTGTCGGTCTGCGGCTGATACGCGAGATCGAGTTCGTCGTTTTTCAGCGCCAGCCGCAATTCGCGGGACATCTTGTCCTTTGATTGAACGTGCTGTTCCATGGCGGGCTCGAAGGATGAGCGCCGGCTCCGGCCATTGGCCTTGGCATCGTAAAGGGCGATATCCGCCTTGCGCATAAGTTCATCCGGGTCATTGCCGTCCCTCGGGGCAATGGCTGTGCCCATGGACAGGCTGACGAAAAGCTCCCGGCTCTCGAACTGGATCGGACGGGCGATTTCGTCCTGCACCTGGTCGAGAATGTATTCCAGCCACTCATTGTTCTCGCAGTTTCTGATGACCATGACGAATTCATCGCCGCTGATCCGCGCGACGATGCCGGAATCGGGAATGACGCTTTTCAGGCGCTGCGCCACCGCAACGATTACCCTATCTCCGGCGGAGTGTCCGAGCGTGTCGTTGATGTCTTTGAAGTGATCCAGATCGATGTAGACCACGGCGGTGTTGGTTCCCTTGACGCTGCTTTCTTCCAGGAGCTTGGTCAGAAGGGCTTGGAATCGCGCACGGTTGGGCAGGCCCGATAGCGCATCGTGACGGGCGGACTGAACCGCCTTGGCCTCGCTTCGGGAAAGCCGCTTGGTCATTTGCCGGGTGAAAATGACCACGGCGATGACAACAGCCGCGATCATGAAGGCCGATAGAGCCAGGAACGGCGTGATCCGGTCCATCATCTGTGTGCCGGGCCGGGTCGTTTGCCAAGCGATGACGCCTATATTTTCCCCGAGCGGAGATTTCAGCTGATACTGGCCGACCCCTTCGCGGCTTTCCTGCGTGCCGGCCAGCACAAATCCGTTCAGCCGGGACATTTCCGAAATTCCTTTCAGCTTGTCACCGCGCAGAGGTGCCATACTGACAAGGACGGACGGCGGATAACGAACGGGAGAAATGGACTGGATTTGCTGCATGACGGCAGCAGCACTGAACAGGTAGGGTTCGCCGGCCAGCGAAACGATGCCGGTTTCTGCGATGGAACGGCGGGCGTCGCTGCTTTTGGGAACAAAACTGAAAAGCCCGGACGGGGTCTTGCGGAACGACGTGATGTAGCGTGCCCTGACCTTCGCGATCACCGGCCGCAGATTGTCTAAAAGCTCCGGCGACACCCATTTGCTGGTATGGTTCTGCGCGTAGATTTGCTGAATCTCGGAATCGCGATTGACCAGAATGCCCTTGGTGAAGCCGTGGTTCTGGAACAGCCAATGCATCACATTGTTGTAGATCCAGCCTTCGTCCGGCGCCTCACTGTTGACCTGTCGATAGGCGTCATCCCAAATCACCACACCGGTCTGCTGTTTGACCAGGTAATTCTGGGTCAGCTGCAGTGCACCGTTGATCAGCTTGCGCTGGGACTCCACGGCGGTCCGATCCGACAGCTGGGCGGACCAGTGCATGACCCAGAAAATTCCGGCCACGGAAGTCAGCACAACGACAATCATCGGTACAATGATGGCGTTGGCAATATGACCGCCGGAGTTTTTAGTCGATTTGTACATGAACGGACCCGGTTGCTTTGGGCCGATTATTTCCTATCCGGGTTAAGGAAAACTCCCAGTGTCATAGTAAAAAATACGTAAACGGAAAAGGTGTTCGGGACGGAGCCGCAAAGTGTCTGTAAGGGGTGACGTATTTGATTTCAGGTTCACGTAGAGTCAAATCAGGCGTTGACTGCGGAGGCTGACGTTGTTGCGGAGCCCGATAATGATGTGATCGTGGACCTCGACGCCTAGGGGCTTGGCGATATCGATAATCTGTTTTGTCATCTGGATGTCCGCCCGCGACGGGGTCGGGTCGCCGGAGGGATGGTTGTGCACCAGGATGATCGCTGTTGCGGAAAGTTCCAGGGAGCGGCGGATCACTTCGCGCGGATAAACCGGCGTATGGTCGACGGTTCCGGTTTGCTGGACCTCGTCGGCAATCAGCCCGTTTTTCTTGTCCAGAAACAGCACCCTGAACTGTTCGACGGTTGAAAGCTCCATGGAGGCCTGAAGATAGTCGATGACTTTCGACCAGGAATCGAGTGGCCGGCGTTCATCCAGTTCCGCGCGATGGTAGCGGATAACCGCCGCATGGACCGCCTTCAGAGTGTCAATGCTGATGTCGGAGAGACCACTGATTTCCTTCAGCCTCTGACGGGGCGCGGCCAGCGCGGCCGAGAAGGAACCGAAGCGCTGGAGAAGGGCCTTTGCGATCGGCTTGGTGTCCTGGCGGGGCAGGGCGGAGAACAGCAGGAACTCCAGAAGCTCGTAATCGGCAAGCCCCTGCTCGCCGGTTTTGCGGAACCGTTCCCGCAGTCTTTGGCGGTGGCCCTTGGAACCGTCAGCCGATGATCCAGGTTTGGTCTCTGTCATCAAGCTCTACATCTGGTCGTTCGGGCGGCCCGGCTTGTGGAGGCCTTTCGGCGATGTGGTGAAAATCTGGCAACCGTCTGGCGTGATGCCGATAGAGTGCTCGAACTGCGCCGACAAAGACCGGTCCCGTGTCACGGCGGTCCAGCCGTCGCTGAGCACCTTCACATGCGGGCGTCCCAGATTGACCATCGGCTCAATGGTGAAAATCATGCCCGGTTTCAGTTCAACACCTTCGCCGGGGCGGCCGTAATGCAGAATATTGGGCGTGTCGTGAAACAGAAGGCCCAGGCCGTGGCCGCAGAAATCTCGGACGACGGAACAGCGCTGCGCTTCGACGTAGGTCTGGATGGCAGCGCCGATATCACCGGTGGTGTTGCCGGGCTTGGCGGCCTCGATGCCGCGCATCAGAGATTCGTAAGTCACGTCGATAAGCCGTTCGGACGCGCGTTTCAACTCGCCGACCGGGTACATGCGGCTGCTGTCGCCGTGCCAGCCGTCCAGGATCAGCGTCACGTCAATGTTGACGATATCGCCTTCCCGGAGTGCCTTGTTGTTCGGGATTCCGTGGCAGACGACATGGTTGACCGAGGTGCAGCTGGATTTGGTGTAACCGCGATAATTCAGCGTGGCCGGAATGGCGTTGTTGTCCATTCCGTACTGATAGACAAAATCATCGATCTCCTGCGTGGTCGTGCCCGGCTTCACCATGTCGGCAAGCTCGTCCAGACAAGCTGCCGTCAATTGCCCGGCGCGCATCATGCCCTCGAAATCTTCGGGACTGTAAAGGCGCACCTGACCTGTGTTTTTCAAAGGCGCTTCAGCGGCATCGATATAACTGACCATGGGGTGTCCGTGTCTCGCGGTTCAGGGGCGGTTTGAACCATAATGCAGTGGCACGCGGTTCGGCCCCCTTTGTCTTCTATCTTACTTGATCACATACAGTCCACGGCCGACAATTTCCAGCACCAGCGCACGCAAAATCGTTCAGGCGTGGAAACCAGGTTGTCATTATTACGAAAGCCGCACCATCCGTCTTGCGCTTTTTGGGGAAGCCCGCTAGTTGAGAAGAAATAGCGGGCGTGGTGGAACTGGTAGACACAAGGGACTTAAAATCCTTCCAGTATCGGTTCGACTCCGATCATGGGCACCATAAATTCAATCACTTAGTCTCTTTTTCGTGATCATTTTCAGCCGTTTCTGACTTACACATCTGTTACACAGTCTGGTAGAATAAAAGCCGGAAAAGTGAGGGTGAGAGTCACAGATGGAAAAGCACACCATTTTGGGCGGCAAAGTCAGCATTTACCGGCGGGAAAACAGCCGGAAATGGCAGTGTTCCACTTACCTCATGGGCAAGAACCGGCGCGTCAGTACGGGAGAAGACAGTCTCTCTCTGGCCAAGGAGATTGCCGAGGACTGGTTTTTTCGACTGAAGGCAAGGGAAAAGGGCGGAACGCTCAAAGACGAGCGGACCTTCAAGGAGGCGGCCAAGCGTTACCTTGAGGAATATGACGTTGTGACCGGCGGTGCCCGAAACCGGGTTTATGTGGCAGGGAACGAACGCCGTTTGCGGCTTTACCTGTC